>DASUXZ010000197.1:0-4675 GCA_036377655.1 Gemmatimonadales bacterium | reverse complement strand
GAAGGAGCGGAGCGAGCACGGCATCGATCCGCGCGTGCATCGAGGCGAGGAACGGGGCGAGGTCCGGAGTGGGCCGATGCATCGCGCTCCTAGGGGTCGTCCATCTCCGCCGACGCCTCGAACCCGAGCTCGGCGCGAAGGGCCCGGAGGCGCGCCTTGAGCGCGTCCCGGTAGGCGGACGGGGCCTGGATGGAGTGCCGGTACTGCTCGCGGTACCGGCGCGACAGGTGCGGGAACTCGCGGTCGATGACGGGAAGGAAGGTGTCCCTCGCCGCGGGACCGAGCCGGAGCGCGCCGCCTGCAACATAGCGGGCGCCGGCGCGTCTCGCAGCCCGGAGGAGCGCGCGCAGCTCGGCGCGGCCGTCATTGACGCCGGGAATGATCGGCGCGACGAGCAGCCGGGCGTCGATGCCGGCGGCCACGAGCCGACCGAGCGCGCGGATCCGCGCCGCCGGCACGGGCGAGCGCGCCTCGAGCCGGCGGGCGAGCGCGGGATCGATCATGGCGAGCGAGATGTGGACCGTCATCCGGCCGCGTGCGGCGATCGTCCGGAGGAGATCGACGTCGCGCAGCACGAGCGGGGACTTCGTGATGATGCCGACGGCGATGCCGCGATGCGCGGCGAGCGTCTCGAGGATACTCCGCGTGATGCGGAACCGCCGCTCCGCCGGCTGGTAGGGATCGGTGGCGGTGCCGATCATGACGGTGTCGGCGCCGATCCGGGCGGGATCGAGCGAGCGGGCCAGGCGCAGCGCGGCGCCTTCCTTCACGAGGATGCGCCGCTCGAACGCGATGCGCGGCGGAAGGACCGGCAGCGACGCGAGCGCCGCCGGGACGCCGGGCGACGGAACCTCGGCGTCCGCGCCGCGGCTCGCCTCCCGCTCGACGGCATAGCGATGGGTGTCCCGCGCGTAGCAGTAGGTGCACCCGAACTCGCAGCCCACGTACGGATTGACCGACCAGAAGTCCATCCGCGTGCTCGCCGGCGAATTGAGCACCGAGCGGGGCGTGATGGCGATGAAGGCGGTGCCGCGCTCGCGCGTGTCCCGGAGCGACCAGGAGGATTGCTCGGGCAGGAGCGGGAGCTGCCCGCTCCCGGCGCTCATCCGCAGTGCCCCCAGCCGCAGTGGGCGCAGTGCATGCAGCCGGAGGCGCGGACGATGGGGCCGGCGCATTCGGGGCAGACGCGGAGGCGGTGGCGACCGCTGCCTCGGGAAAGCAGATCCCCCGGCCGAGTTGCGCCGGGGGAGATGTACCGCAGGATGGAGATCAGCATCGGCACCTTCGCTTCGGGGTCTCCGGTCAAATTACCGAAGAAACACCGAAGCGCAAGGTGC
This sequence comes from Gemmatimonadales bacterium, assembly GCA_036377655.1. Classification (GTDB taxonomy): domain Bacteria; phylum Gemmatimonadota; class Gemmatimonadetes; order Gemmatimonadales; family GWC2-71-9; genus CAMLLJ01. The sequence goes on along the minus strand of DASUXZ010000197.1, from coordinate 3,338 downwards.
CGGGTTTGAGCTCAAGGCGCCGGGCAGCCGGGCTGGTTGCCAGCACCGGTGATGACGAAGCTGCCGGATTCGATGCTGACGTCGTCGTAGTCCTGGGCGATTCCTTCCGGCGTCTCAATCGTCGTGGCAGTGAGGTGCACCACGCCCGGCGAGTTGATCTGAAAATTGGGGAAGACCGCGAGCCCGTCACCGTTCGTCACCGCTTCGGTGCCACAGGGCGCGAGCGTTGCGCCGTTGTTGTCGGAGGCCGTGATCCTCACCGTGATCCCGGCCCAGGGCGTGCCGCCCTCGCCAGTCACCAGGACCTGAAGCGGCAGCGCGGTATTTGTCCTGCCGCCGGTCGGGAGGACAGCGAAGCTGATGAGCGTCGTATCCGGATCGACGACGCCTGTGGGGCTGAAATCGCCGAGGGTGCCGCTCACGGGGCCCTTGAGCATCGTACCCGCGAAGAGCGGAGTCGGGCGGACCATGTCGAACAGGCCTTCGAGGAGACGCGACGCGAACGTCATCGGCTCGGCCGGCTGCAGGCTCAGGGTCGGATCGCAATACACGTCCGAAACACCGTCGTCCGTGGGAATCGGGAGAATCGTCGCTCCCTGGCCCTTGGCCAGATGCTGGATCCGCAGCTCGTTATCGATCCCATCGTATGCGTTCGAAACGCAATAGCTGATCGTCGCCAATCCCGACATCGCCGGCGAGCCGGCCGGGCGGATCATCGACCAGTCGTAGTAAACACCCGCCTCATCCTCGTTGGAGAAATTGAGCGGTGCGATCGAGAATCCGATCACGAGCGCGCGGCCACCGAACCAGGTCGCGAAGTCGCTCGGAGCTCGAAGTCCGGCCTGCTCGTTCTTCGAAACGATCTCCGTCTCGCCTGCGACTCCGCCCCGGACCGCATAGGTCCCCGTTCCGAGCAGGTCGAGCGCGCCCTCGAACGCGTCGCGTGCGGCTTCGAGATTCGCGGTGCCTTCGAGCGCGTTGTCGGTATAGTCGAGCGGCGCGCACGCAATAATCTGGATCGTGAGCTCCGCGCCCTTTTCCGGATCGCCGCTGACCCAGTTGTTCGCCCGCTTCCCCTCGATCTGCTCGAAGAGGTTGTACGCGAACTGGTTGACCGCCGCGGTATTCTGGTTCTTCGACGTGAACTGCTTGGCGATTTCGCTGGCAGGATGCTTGTTGCCGAACAGCGCCGAGGTGGCCTTCCTCAGGTTCGTCAGATTGCACGCCGGCCCGACACCGCCCGTCTGAAACGCCGGCGCCTCAGGCGAGGTAGCCATCTGGCCCCCCTCACCCGCGCATGCGCCAAGGGCGAGCGCGGCGCCGAGCGCCACCGCGAGGTTCGCTACCCGGGTCATAGGGGGCTCCTTCCCGCTACTCGATATGTGTCTAAAAATGGAACGGAAAGACATTGTACAGCAGGGCGAACTTGGGGCCGGAAGCTCAATTCCGCAAGAGTACCTAGGAGGCGGGTCCCGAAAGGCGGGCGTAGCGGGGGTCCGAGCGGAGGGGCTCGAGCCACCAAGTCTTGTCGAGCCGGAAGGAGCGCCGCTGGGACGGATTGACGGCGATATACGTGGTCAGGAGCTCGAACGCCCGGTCCTTGTTGCCGCGCATCGTCTCCGCAATCGCTTCGAAATATTGAAGTTCCCTCGTCGGATCGAGGTTGCCGGTGCGTTCCCGGACGTGCGCCATCACCGCCTCGGCACTGTCCTCCTTGCCGGCCCGGATGAGGGCGATCGCCACGAACATTTCCCCCCGGAGCCGCCGCACTTCCCGGTCCCTCGGCGGGCTCAGCTCCACATAGCGGTCTAGGAGCCGCCAGGCCTCCGGGATGTCCGGCGGGGTGTTGGGGAGGACGAAGAGGCGGATCCGGCACTCGACGAAGCGCGCGTCCTCGGGAAAGCGGCGCTGGCCTTCCTCGCACCAGCGAGCGGCATTCACCTCGTCGGCGAGATCGATCGAGGTGGTGAACAGGCGCCAGACCGTCGTGTTCGCCGCTTCCAGGTACGGATCCTTTTCATAGGCCTCGGTGGCGCGCATCTGCGCCTCTGCGATCTGGCCCCGGTTGATGAGGAGGTGGGCGAGCGAGGTCAGCGCCGAGGCCTGACCTGGATTGGCAGCGACGGACGCCCGGAAGTCCGCCTCGGCGGAGTCCAGCAGCGCCTCCCCCTTGGCGGGGTCCGGCTCGAGTCCCATGAGATAGCGCCAGTAGATGATCGTGGCCCGGGCCTCGAGCGCATCCGGGTCCGGCGTCCGGGATGCGCGGGCCACTGCGTTGCCCGCGTGCTCGCGGCCGATCTCGAGCCACCGAGCCGCCGCCGGCCGGTTCCCGGTGCCGATGGCGATCCGGACCTGCTGGAACGCAAGCCAGGCGCGCTCCGTGTGGGGTGCCGCCCAACCCTCCTCCTGCCGCGATGCCTCCGCGAAGAGGGAATCGGCCCGCGCGTACTGCCGGCGCACGGCAGCCGTATCGCCGCTGCCGACGAGCTGCTCGATGCGATCCGCCTCGTCGCGCGCCCGCTGGAGCGCTTCCCACGCCGAGGCGTTGCGGGTTCCCGCCCGGCTCTGCTGGACCTCGACGGCCGCACCGATGCGGGTCCGCAGGAACTCGGCGACTTCCGCGGCGAGCGTATCCTGTAGCGCGAAGATGTCGCCGCGGGGCCGGTCGATGACCTTCCGCGAGCCGCGGATCTCCTCTCCCTCCTCGTCGAGCATCGCCACCGTGAGGCGAAGCATCCCTCCCGCCTGCTCCACCCTGCCTTGCACGAGGGTTCCGACGCCGAGGACCTGCGCCACGCTGTCCGGCGCCGCCCCGCGCAACTCTTCCACGCCGTTCCGCGAGATCACGCTGAGCGGCTCCACCTGGCTCAGCTGCCCGATGAGGGCCTCGGTGAGCCCGTCGGCGAGGAACTGCAGGGAATCTCCGCCCCGGGTGTCGAAGTACATCACCGCGATGCGCTTCGGGTCGGGGCCCGACTGCGCGGGAGACCCGTTTGCGCCGAGTGACTTGAACGCAAAGAACCCGCCCCCCACGACCACCGCCGCCGCGACCCCCGCGATGGTCATGACCTTCTTCCGGCTCGCCCCCGTCGTCGGCGCCGCCCGGCTGCTCACCCGCCCCGTGACGCGCCCGCTCGTCCGGAGCGCCTGGTTCCGCGTCGAGCTCCGCCGCGCGACTGCGCTGATGTCGGCCGCGCCGAGGGCCTCGCTGAAGTCCTTCATGGTGCGGAAGCGGTCGGCCGGGGTCTTCTCGAGCGACTGCATCACGATGTCCTCGATGTCGTCCGGGATCGACTTGCGGACGACCTGGAGGCTCGGCACCGCCTCCATCGAGTGCT
>DASUXZ010000196.1:0-5963 GCA_036377655.1 Gemmatimonadales bacterium | reverse complement strand
CTTACCGCCGATCGCGCTCCCGATCCTCCCGGTACTCCCGGCGATCGCGGTACTCTCGATCACGATTGCGGTCCCGGTCGTCGCGATCATACCGGTCCCGGTCGTACCTGTCGTCCCGCTCGTACCGCCCCGACCGCTCGTCGTACCACCACCGATCGTCCTTGTAGTAGTCGTCGTCCCGGTCGAAGCGGTCGTAGCGGTCGTAGCGGTAATCGGCTGCGCGGTAGAACCGGCCGCCGCGCTCCCACACGACCACCGTCCGGGTGGCGACGTCGGTGCGGTCCCGCTCGTAGAAGCGGCCGCGCCAGTAGTAGAGCTTGACGGGACGATACCCGTGCCGCCGCCACCAGCGATCGTGATTACGGTCGTTGATGACGATGCGGTTCACGAACACGGCGCGCGGCGCCGCGTAACGGCGCGGCGGACGACGGTACGCTGCGGGATACCCCGAATGTGACTCGACGACCACACGGGTCTGCGCTTCGGCGCGCTCGGCGGGAACCGCGAGAGCAAGGAGCGCTGCTGGAACCGCGAGACGAAGGACTCGCATACAGCCTCGACGATGTGAGAGGGAAACAGCCGACCGACGCCCTCCCGACAAGCGAAGCTCGTGCCATTCGCTAACTCCTTGATTCCGCTGAGGATCGGATTGGAATGCCCGACGAAGCTGTCCGTCCCGAAGGACGGCGGGACAGCTCAGGCGGCCCTGGGAGTGGACGCGCGCCCGGGCTTTCCACGTGGACGCTTGCGGGTGGCTTTCTGCTTCACCGGCTTTCCCGCCTTCTGCCTCGCGGTGCTCGCATCATGGGCGGCAGCCGCTCGCGAAGCGGATGGTGGCGCAACCCTCGGTGCCGCCCGGCCGCTCGCCGATTCCATCTCATGCGCGTCCACCCACTCGCAGACGATCCGGAACGCTTCGACGCGATCGAGCCCGAACGCCGCCGCGAGGTACGGTATGGCGCCGTACATGTTGCTGCGGCCATCCGCCCGGAGGCGGCGAAGAAAGGTGAAATAGCGGTTGGGCCGCTCGACGGCTCTTTTCATGCGTTTTTCCGGTAACGTGTTGCGGCGTCGTAGCTTACGAATACCGAATATATCCCGAAAATCATCCGCGCGCAACTGTCGCCCCTGGGGACTCATCCCCCGTCCCACCGCTCACTTCTCACCTCTCACCTTTCACTTACCTTTAGATCCGTCTCCTCTTCCCCGGAGCCCCGTGGCCGAAACGTTCCGCGTCGCAGTCTCGAAGGACTATCTCACCTTCTCCTCGGCGCACTTCATCACGATGCGTGGCCACCAGTGCGAGGCGCTGCACGGCCACAACTACCGCGTCGGCGTCGCCGTCGAGGGAGGGCTCGATGCCGAATCGCTGTTCGTCATCGACTTCAGCATCCTGAAGCAGATCGTCCGGCGACTCGTGGACGCGATCGACCATCGCGTGCTCCTCCCAGCCGGGAGCCCGAAGATCGTGGTGCACGATCGCGGCGATCAGGTGGCCGTGGACGTCTTCGGCGAGCCGCGCTACGTCTTTCCCCGCCGCGACTGCGCCATCCTCCCGATCGCCAACAGCACCGCGGAGAAGCTCGCGGAGTACCTGGCGATGCAGGTGCGTGAGGAGCTCCTGGCGGCCGGGGTCTCGCACCTCACCCGCCTCGAGCTCGAGGTCGAGGAGAGCCCAGGGCAGACCGCCACCTTCACCACGGCGATGCGATGATGGCCGAGAAGACGTATACCGGAGCGGAGCTCGCGGAGCGGCTCCGGACGCTGCCCGGCTGGTCCGAGGCCGGCAATGCGATCCGCCGCGAGTACACGACCGACGGATGGCCCACGACGCTCATGCTGGTCAACCTCATCGGCTTCCTCTGCGAGGCGGCGGACCATCATCCCGACCTGGCGGTGAGCTGGGGCCGCGTCGAGGTCCGCCTCAATACGCACACCGCGGGCGGAGTGACCGACAAGGACCTCGAGCTTGCGCACGTGATCGAGCGCGAGGCGACATGGAAGCCGGCCGGCGGGGCGTTGAGCGGCACCCGGCGGAAGTGGATTACGTCGTAACCGGGCTCTCGCCCGTTCCCGGGCCGCTCGAGCTCTGCGAGCGGCTCGCGCACCTGCCCGACCTTCTCCTCCTCGACAGTGCGGCGCCCGGTGCCACCGGGCGCTTCTCGTACCTCATGGCGGACCCGGTGCGCGTCGTGAGCGGCCGCGTGCCGGACGATGCGCTCGCGTCGGCCGAGGCGGCGCTCGCACCGCATCGGGCAGCGCCGGTTCCGGGGCTCCCTCCCTTCCAGGGTGGGCTCGCGGGATACATCGGCTACGAGTACGGCCGCGTGCTCGAGCGCCTCCCCGCCCCGCGGTCGGACGACGTCCCGCTTCCCGATCTCCGCCTCGGGCTCTACGACTGGGTGATCGCGTGGGATCACGCGGCCGGCGCCGCGTGGCTCGTTTCGACGGGCATCCCGGAAGCCGGGAAAGGGCGCCGGCGCCGTGCCGAGGCGCGCGCGCGCGATGTGATGGGGCTGATCGCAGGCGCCGGCCCGGCGAGCGACCCTGTCCGGCACTCCGGCGTGGAAGCGGCGTCCAACTTCACCCGCGCCGAATACGTCGCCGCCGTGGCGCGGGTGCGCGAGTACATCCTCGCCGGGGACGTGTTCCAGGTGAACATCGCCCAGCGCTTCGAGGCGCCGCTCGCGACGAGCCCGCTCGCGCTCTACCGGCGGCTCCGCGACCGGAATCCCGCGCCCTATGCCGCGTACCTCGATGCCGGCGACTTCCAGCTCGTGAGCGCCTCGCCCGAGCGATTCCTTCGCCTCGACGGCGACCTCGTCGAGACCCGGCCCATCAAGGGGACCCGCCCGCGCGGCGCGGACGCCGCCACCGACGCCGCGCTCGCCGCGGAGCTCGCGTCGAGTGGGAAGGATCGCGCCGAGAACGTGATGATCGTGGATCTCCTCAGGAACGATCTCTCGCGGGTCTGCCGTCCGGGCACCGTTTCGGTGCCGGCGCTCCTCGCGCTCGAGACGCTGCCCACGGTGCATCACCTCGTCTCGACGGTGACGGGCCGCCTCGAGCCGGGGCTGGGCGCCTTCGAGCTGCTGCGCGCCGCCTTTCCCGGCGGGAGCATCACCGGCGCGCCGAAGGTGCGCGCCATGGAGATCATCGCCGAGCTCGAGCCGGTGCGTCGCGCCGCCTATTGCGGAAGCATCGGCTATGTCTCGGTCACGGGTGACATGGACACGAGCATCGTCATCCGGACGTGCGTCGTCGCGAACGGGAAGGTGTACTTCCATGCGGGGGGCGGGATCGTGGCGGATTCCGATCCCGAGGCGGAGTACGACGAGACGCTGCACAAGGCGCGGGCGATCCTCGAGGCGCTCGCATGATCGTCCTCGTGGACAATTACGACTCGTTCGTGCACAACCTGGCGCGCTACGTGCGCGAGCTGGGCGGGGAGCCGCGCACCATCCGGAACGACGCCATGCCGGCCGACGAGCTCGCCGCGCTCGCGCCGTCCCACGTCATCGTCTCGCCCGGGCCGTGCACCCCGGCCGAGGCCGGCATCTCGACCGAGCTCATCCGCCGCCTCGCGCCGACCACGCCGATCCTCGGCGTCTGCCTCGGCCACCAGGCGATCGGCGCCGCCTTCGGCGCGCGGGTGGTCCGCTCGCGGCGGCCGATGCACGGGAAGACGTCGCCGATCATCCACGACGGCACCGGCGTCCTCGCGGGCCTCCCGAATCCATTCCCCGCGACCCGCTACCACTCGCTCGCCCTCGACCGCGCCTCGCTTCCCGCCGAGCTCGCCGTGAACGCCGTGGCCGACGACGGCGAGATCATGGGCGTCCGGCACACCGCCTACCCGGTGCACGGCGTCCAGTTTCATCCGGAGTCGATCCTGACCGAGGGCGGATACGACATCGTCCGGCGGTTCCTGGAGCTCAATCCCCGAGGCTGATTCCCACTTCGCGGGCCGTCCGGATCACGTCCGAATCGAGCGGCACGTTCTTCGTCTGGCCGACGACCTCCGCGAGCGGCACGCAGGTGATCGTCGGTCCGTTGAGCCCGACCATGACGTCGAACGTGCCCGAGGCGACGGCGCGCACGGCGGCGGAGCCGAAGCGGAGCGCGAGCAGCCGGTCGTACGTGGTCGGCGAGCCGCCGCGCTGCAGGTGCCCGAGGACGAGGGTGCGCACTTCCTTCCCGGTGCGCTCGGCGATGGCGCGCGCCACCTGGCTCGCGATGCCGCCGAGCCGGTCCACCGTGCCCGGACCGCGGCGCTCGACGAGCGCCACCGTGCCGTCCTTCGGCCGCGCCCCCTCGGCCACGACGACGATGCTGAAGCGCCGGCCCGCCGCGTCGCGCTGGCGGATCTTGGCGCACACCTTCTCGATGTCGAAGGGAATCTCGGGAAGGAGGATCACGTCGGCGCTGCCGGAGATGCCGCTGTTGAGCGCGATCCACCCCGCGTGGCGCCCCATCATCTCCACGACCATCACGCGCTCGTGGCTCTCGGCGGTCGAGTGGAGCCGGTCGAGCGCGTCGGTCGCGGTGCTCACGGCGGTGTCGAAGCCGAAGGTGCGCTGGGTGCCCGCGACGTCGTTGTCGATCGTCTTCGGCACGCAGACGACGGGCACGCCCTTGAGGGCGAGCATGTGCGCGATCTGGAGGCTGCCGTCGCCGCCGATCGAGATGAGCGCGTCGAAGCCGGAGGCGCGGAAGGCGGCGCAGAGATCGTCGGACCGGTCGTACTCGTATTCCTCGCCCGCCGCGTCCCGGCCGACGTAGCGGAACGGATTCCCGCGGTTCGTGGTCCCGAGGATGGTGCCGCCAAGGTGCGTGATGCCGCGGACCTCCTCGGGGCCGAGCTTCACCACGCCGTCGAAGCTCAGCAGTCCCTCGAACCCGCGCTGGATGCCGTAGCTGCGCCATCCGCGCTGGTGCGCGGAGAGCACCACCGCGCGGATGACGGCATTGAGGCCGGGGGCGTCACCGCCGCCGGTGGAAATCGCGATGCGCAGCCTACGCTCCTCTCCGTTCACGGATCAGCGACACGATCTCCCCGGGCGCGGCGTGGCGCCGCAGCGACTGCTTCGAGAAGACGGGATCGCCGTCCACCGACACTTCGAAGACACCCCCGGAGGACGGCTCGAGCTCGACCTCGACCCCGGGGAATTCCTGCCTCAGCTCAGCCGCCAGACCGGCGGCTCGCGGCTGGTAGTTTCAAATGACGCAGTATTCGATGCGGACGATCATCGGGCGCTCCGGTGGCGGGGTTCGGCGGGCGGAAGCGGGGCGGAAGGTGCCTGCGCTCCCGGAAATCGGCAGCCGTCGCGAATCGTAGCGGCGGCCCGGAGGCCTGCCAAGCCCGTCGCGCATCGCGCCGGGCATGTGATGCCGCGCCTTGTCCCCGGGTCCGGCGGGGCCTATCTATTGGCACCATGGGAACCTGCCGAGCCGCTGGGCGCGCCGCCGCCCTCGTCCTGGGCGGGGCGCTCTGCGCCCTGCCACTCGCCGCACAGCAGCGCCGGTACTTCATCGAAGCCGGCGCGGCCGCCACGATCACCTCGTTCGACGACGCGACGAACCTGCAGTCCGGCGCCGGCGGCGCCGCGCGGGTCGGGATCTGGCTCCCCTACCGGCTCTCGCTCGAGGGGGAGTTCGGGTTCTCCTCGCCGAAGTCCGAGGCCGGGCCGTCGTGGAGCGTGCGCACGTTCACCGGCTCCCTGCTCGGCAACCTTCCGATCGGCAACCGGAATTCCGCCTTCCTCAGGCTCGGCGTCGGCTCGACGAGCTACGACAACAACCTCTGCCCGGGCAGCACCGTCCTGGGCCCCTGCGGAAGCTCGATGGCGGTGGTCGGCGGCGCCGGCTTCCGCGTCGGCCTCACCGAGACGATCATGGCGCGCCTCGAGGGCGGCGCCACCCGCGCGAGCGAAGGCGTGACCAACATGGGCGCGAGCCTCGGC
>DASUXZ010000195.1:0-5292 GCA_036377655.1 Gemmatimonadales bacterium | reverse complement strand
GCCGGAGAAGGATCTGGGCCTCGCGCTGTCCACGCTCGAGCAGGCGCGCGCCCAGATCGTGCGGACGCGCGCGGAACGACAGGCCGGCAGGCCGAGGGATCCGCTGCACCCGAACGGCGCGGCGGGAATGACGATGCAGTTCGTCGTCGGCGCCACCTCGGACACCGATGCCGACATCCTGGGCCGTGTCTCCGACGTCTACGCCGGCGGCGGGATGCATCATTCCCAGTTCAGCGCGTTCCGGCCAATTTCCGAGACCCCGCTCGCGGACACGCCCGCCGCGCCGGCGCTGCGGGAGCACCGGCTCTACCAGGCGGACCACCTGATCCGCGATTACGGGTTTTCCCGGGACGAGGTCGTCTTCGACGAGGCAGGGAACCTCCCGCTCGCGCACGATCCGAAGACGGCATGGGCGCTCGCCCACCCCGACCGGTTCCCCGTCGAGATCAGGACGGCGGCGGAGGACGAGCTCGCGCGCGTTCCGGGCATCGGACCGCTCAGCGCGCGGCGCATCGTCGCCGAGCGGTCCGCGGTCGTCTACCGCGGCCTGGCGGATCTCGGCAAGCTTGGCGTCGTGACCGCGCGCGCCGCCGGGTTCATCACGCTGAACGGCCGCCGCCTGCAGGACCACCGGTGGACCGAGCAGCTCGGCTTCTGGCGCCCGGAAGAGGAGGCGGGCATGTACCACGGGCTCTATGAGGTGAGCCCGGGAACGTTCAGGTAGCGCTCGCCTTGCCCTCGAGATAGTCGAGCACGTCGTCGGCCGTGTAGCGGGTGCGGCCGGCCAGGAACCCCGAGATGCCGACGAGATCATCGCCGCTCGTGAGCAGCGGCGTTTCGACCTGGCCGCGCTTCCTCACCTGGGCATGGCCCACGTTGGCCATGAGCGCATTGCAGAGGCAGCGCCGCCCTGCGGTAGCGGCCTCCTCTCCCCCCTTCTCCACGTACGCCTTCACCGGCTCCGCCGCACACCGATAACCGAGACTGCCGTCCTCCCGGCGGTAGGCGACGCGCAGGTAACCGAGGTCGCAGACCCGCTCGCGCTCCGGCCCGGCAGCCGCGGGGTCGTCCGTCCACCGCACCACCTTGAAGGGGTACCCCGTCGGCGAGGCGCGCGGATCGGTGATCACGTCCACCTCGCCCCGGGCCGCATGCTCGAGGACCGAGCGCTTGTATTCCGCGGTGAGCCCGGATTCGTCGGCATACGCGAAGAGCGTCCCGACCTGGATGCCGGCCGCGCCTGCCGCCTGGGCATGCGCGAGCGCTTCGGGAGAGCCGGTGCCGCCGGCGAGCCAGAACGGGAGCCCGAGCTCGCGCATCGCGGCGAGGTCGGCGACGTCGCGCTCGCCGTAGACCGGCTCTCCCCGGCCGTTGAGCTGTGGCTTTCCTCTCGGCGGCGCGTTGTGGCCCCCGGCCGTCGGACCTTCGACGACGAACCCGTTCACCTCGCCGCTCGCCTTCCGCTTGAGCATCGTCGCGAGCGACTCGCTCGAGACGATGGGGAGGAAGCGAGGCCGTGCCACCTTCGAAGGCGCCGCCCCATCCCAGAGGGCCATCGGGTCGAGGGTGCATTCCACCGGGGCCGCACCCGCCGCGCCCTCGACGTCGAGCCGGAGCGAGGCGGCATGATGCTCCGCGAGCCGGTCGAGCGCTCCGGGAATCTCCCGCGGGATGCCCGCACCCATGAGGACGTAATCCACGCCCGCGAGCATCGCGCCGTACAGAGCCGCCAGGTTCGGCAGCTGGACCTTCGTGAGGAGGTTGATCCCGACGCTGCCGGCGTGACCCTCGCGCGCGAGCCAGACCTCGACGAAGCTCGCGAGCACGGTCACCTGCTCCCGGACCAGCGTCGCACCATGCCGGTACATGGAAAGCATCCGGTAGGGAGCGCCCTCCGGGCGTCCTTCGGGCAGGAAGTAGCGCTTGACCGCTGCCGCGGCGACCCCGGGGAGCGGGAAATGCTCCATGGCCCGCCGCATGTGCCCGCCGGGATCGCCGTCCTGCAGCCTGCGTATCAGGAGCGAATCGATCGCGGTGCCGGACACCACGCCGAGATGACCGCGCCGCGAGACGGCGCGGGCGAGCCGCCAGCTCGAGACACCGATGCCCATGCCGCCTTGAATGATCGCGGGGAGTGCAGCCGTCGTCACGATCGCCTTTCCGTGGGTGGAAGCCGAAAAATGGGCCTCCTGCATGAAGGCACCGTGAAGGAATCGGGAAGCGCTACCTTTCGGCCATGTGGGAATGGTTCTCGAGTCTCGATCCCGTGCCCCAGGCGCTGCTCGCCGGGCTCGTCACGTGGGCCGTCACCGCGGCCGGCGCCGCGACGGTGTTCCTCCGGAAGGCGCTGCCGCAGGCATTCCTCGATGCCGCGCTCGGGTTCGCGGCAGGAGTGATGATCGCCGCGAGCTTCTGGTCGCTCCTGGCCCCGGCGATCGACCTCGCGGCAGCGCGCGGGGGGCCTTCCTGGGTGCCGGCGGTGGTCGGGTTCCTCCTCGGCGCCGCCTTTCTTCGCCTTTCCGACCAGCTGCTCCCGCACCTCCATCCCGACCTCGCCGAATCGGATCATCCGGAAGGCGTGCACGTCCGCCTTCCCCACACGACGCTCCTCGTCCTCGCCATCACGCTGCACAACATTCCCGAGGGACTGGCGGTGGGGGTCGCCTTCGGCGGGGCGGCAGGCGCGGAGGCGATGCACGGGGTGTCGCTCACGGCGGCCGTCGCGCTCGCGATGGGCATCGCGATCCAGAACCTTCCCGAGGGTGTGGCCGTCGCGATGCCGCTCCGCCGCGAAGGCCAGTCGCGGCTCCGCGCCTTCTGGTACGGGCAGCTGTCCGCCGCGGTCGAGCCGGTCGCGGCGGTAGCCGGCGCGGCGGCCGTCTCGCTCATCGCGCCGATCCTGCCCTACGCCCTGTCGTTCGCGGCGGGAGCGATGCTGTACGTCGTCGTGGAAGAGCTGCTGCCCGCCGCGCAGCGGAGCGGGCACACCGACCTCGTCACCTCGGCCACGATGATCGGGTTCGCGGTGATGATGCTGCTCGACGTGGCCCTGGGGTGAATACGCGGAGGACGTGAATGGCGGATGATCGCAACAAGGGGCCCGCGCGGGCGCCGAAGAAGTCCGTGAAGAAGCGGGCGGCAACGAAGCCCCGCCTGCTGTCGGGCGGGAATCCGCAGATCCCGAAAGGTGACGGACCCGGTCCTGTCCGCGACTTCATCGCCGCCATGCCGGGCTGGAAGCGCAACGCGGGGCGGGCGCTCGACGCGCTCATCGTCGAGACCGTGCCGGAGGTGAAGAAGGCGGTGAAGTGGAACTCGCCCTTCTACGGCGTCGAGGGACGCGGCTGGTTCCTCAGCTTCCACGTGTTCACGAACTACGTGAAGGTCGCCTTCTTCCGCGGTGCCGAGCTCGAGCCGCCGCTCCCGGTGAGCTCGAAGGATCGGCTTACCCGCTACGCCCACATCCATGAGGGGGAAGCACTGGACGAAGCGTTATGGGCCGGGTGGATCCGGCAGGCGGCGGCGCTGCCGGGGTGGGAGACGTGAGCGAATGGCTCAGCCCTTCGGCTTGAGCCATTCCTCGAACGGCGGATAGCCACGGAGCCGCTGCAGCTCGAAATCGAGGTGCTTGTTGTTGTCGTAGGGATGGCCCTCCACGACCGACTGGTGCAGGAGCCGAACGGCTTCCTCGCGACGTCCGAGGACGGCGGCGATCCTGGCTCTCGCGGCGGTCTGGGTCCCGAAGGTGAAGCGGCTCGACGCGCCGGCGAGCCACGCGTCCTCCGCGGCGGCCCCGGCGGAATCCCCGGCCGCGGCGGCCGCAACGCCGATCGCCGAGTGCGCGGCGATCAGCACCTCACGGGACAATCCCCGCTCCCGTGTCAGCTCCTCGGCGACGCGGCGCGCATCGGCCAGACGGCCGAGGCGCAGCAGCGCCCGGGCCATTTCCAGCCGCTGGCGTGGAACGGTCCTGAGACTGTCGGGCGCCGCCTCGTAGTAGGCGACCGCGCGCTCGAGGAGCCTGCCCGCAGGCGCATCGTGACCATGCGCGCGCAGCTCGTCGAAGGCGAGCATGTGGAGCGACAGCCCGACGGCGTCCCACCCGCTGGCGCGCGCCACGAGGAACGAGCGCGACAGGATCGCGTCGAGCGAGTCGGTCCTTCCGAGCGCGGCGAGCGCCCGGACCTGGTAGTTGAGCCCCCGCGTATCCTTCGGAAATCGCGACTCGACCGATCGGCCCATGTCGAGCTGCCGGTCGTATTCCCCCGCCATGTGGAGCGCCATCGAGAGCATGCTCCAGTAGCCCGGCATCCCGGCGATCTCGTCGCGCTCCGGGTCCACGGCGTCGAGCGCAGCGATCGCTTCGCGCGGCCGGTTGAGGCCGATCGCCGCACGAGGGAAGTAGTAGCCCGCCATCATCGACCCCGGTGCCAGCTCCGCAGCCCGGCGAGCGGTCGCGTACCGTGCGGCGAGATCCGCGCGCGTCTCGACGCGGAGGAAGTCGAGCGTTGCCTGCTCGTACGGCGTCAGCGCGGCGCGCTGCGCTTCGAGCACGGCTGCGATCGAATCCACGACGCTGAGGGCCCCCTGTCCCAGGTGGGAAAACGCGGCATAAACCAGTGGAAGCCGATAGGTCGAGTCCTCGCGGTACGCGGCGAAGAACGCGGCGTTCGCGCGCTCGCCCTCGCGCGCGTAGAGGTGATCGAGTCCTTCCGAGAATCGGCGATATGCCGCATGACTCGGCGGCAGGCTGCCCGCGCGCGCTGCCGCGGCAATGCGGCGGTCGAGCAGCGCGGCGATCGCGCCGGCGACCGCGTCGGCGAGCGGCTCGATGGCAGACCCCGGCCGTTGCGCGAGGCCACTCACGTCGCGGCCGGCCGCGCGCGTCACTCCGGTCCTCACGTCGAGCACCCGCGCGGAGAGCACCATCGAGTCCGACTCGGTCCGCCACGCCCCGAGCACGGCGTAGGCGGCACCGCTCGCCTCGGCGATCGAGCGGACCCGGTCGTTCGTGGCGGGGGTACCATCGGGTACCAGCGGAAGCACGTTCGCCGCGCCGGTACGACCCAGCGCCTGGACGACCGCCTCCGCCGCCAGTCGGCCCGTTCCGGCCCGATCCTCGATCCCGGCCGCGTTCTCGAACGGGAAGACGATGACCCGGTCGGCGGCGGAGGCGGCGGTCGCCGGCACCGCCCGGCGAGCCGCGAGGCCGGCGGCGGCGAGACAGAGCGTGGCGACCGCCGCAACGGCGATGCGCCCGGGGCGCCAGCGCCGCCGGGCGGGAGCGGCGAG
>DASUXZ010000194.1:0-9321 GCA_036377655.1 Gemmatimonadales bacterium | reverse complement strand
CACGAGGTGGCGAAGCTCGTCCACGCCCGCGGCGCTCCGCTCCCGGACCGCCGTGTCCCACACGCGCCCCCGGTCCCGCACCGCGCGGGCGAGCCCCTCGAACCCGGCCGCGGCGCGCGCGATCGCCGCCTGGTTCGCCATGAGCGCCGAGCCGCGAAGGGCGCGCGCCGCGCGCAGCATGTCGTCGGGGGCCGGCCCGTCGTCGTGGGTGATCGCCCGCTCGAGGCGGTCGAGGCATTCGCCTGCTTCGAGCGCAAAGAAGTCCGCCGTGCCGTGTGGTCTCGTCATCGGGGGCTCGTTGGGTGGCGGGAGTCAGGCCGCGGACGCGGCGCGAGGAAAGATAATCAGCCCGGACGCCCCGCCGGAGGCCGGGCGGCGTCGAGCATCGACCGCATCGCGGCGACCGCCGGGCCGATGCCGGTGAAGACCGCGCGGCTCACGATGCTGTGGCCGATGTTGAGCTCCTCGATCTCCGGGATCGCGGCGACCGGGGCGACGTTCACGTAGGTGAGTCCGTGCCCCGCGTGGACCGCGAGTCCGGCACGCTGCGCGAGGGCGGCGGCCCGCCGCAGCTCGTCGAGCGCGTCGTCGCCATCCCGCCACGTATGGGCGTACCGGCCGGTGTGGAGCTCGACCGCAGGCACGCCGAGCGCGCGAGCGGCCTCGATCGCCCCGGGGTCGGGGTCGACGAAGAGGCTCACGCGGATGCCGGCGTCGGTGAGCCGGCCGATCGCGGCGCCGAGGGACGGGCGGTTTACGCGGAGGTCGAGGCCGCCCTCGGTGGTCACTTCCTCCCGCCGCTCGGGGACGAGCGTCGCCTGGAACGGCCGGAGGCGGCAGGCGAGGCTCACGATGTCGGCGCTCGTGGCGAGCTCGAGGTTGAAGACGCCGCGCACGCTTTCCGACAGCCGCTCCACGTCGCGGTCCTGGATGTGCCTCCGGTCCTCCCGGAGATGGGCCGTGATCCCGTCGGCGCCCGCCGCCTCCGCCTGCCGGCCGGCCTCGACCGGATCCGGCTCGTCGGTTCGCCGGGCTTCCCGGATCGTGGCCACGTGATCGATGTTGACGTAGAGGCGCATCCGCAGGTGCCTGTCCATGGGTGTTCGCCGCTTTTCCCCCCGGTTATCTTCGCAGGAGACCTTTCAACTGGAGCTACGCGTGACGCAACGCTGGCTGCTCGCCGCCACCCTCGCCCTTGCCGCCTGCGGTGGCGCCGCAGGCTCGACGACGACGCCGGCCCGGGCCGCACAGCCGACGCCGGCCGCCGACGCCGAGACGGCGGTGCAGCAGTTCCTCGAGGCCGTCGGCGACAGCAACCTGACGCGGATGGCGGAGCTCTGGGGCACCGCCCGCGGGTCTGCCGCCCGCACCGGCCAGCCGCAGGACTTCGAGCGACGCATCGTCATCATGCAGGCGTACCTGCGGGATCGGCGGCACCGGCTCCTGTCCAACACGCAGGACGGGGCCGATCCCGGCCGCCGCATCATCCAGGTGGAGTTCCAGCGCGGCGACTGTACCCGGCTCGTGCCCTTCACGGTGATCCGCTCGCAGGCGAGCGACTGGATCATCAACGCGATCGACCTGGCGCTCCTCGGAAGTCCGGGCGCCGGCTGCGAGGAGGAAACCGGCCGCTGACCGGGAACCCCCGGTTGTTCATTCAGTAAGCTCGAGGAGGATGCCGGCGGTCGATTTCGGATGCACGAACGCGATGCGCCTGCCGCCTGCGCCGACGCGCGGGGCCTCGTCCACGAGCCGATATCCCTGGGCCCGGCAGCGCGCGAGCGCCGCGTCGAGGTCCGGGACGCGATAGCAGACGTGGTGGATCCCCGGCCCCCGGCGGGCGATGAACTTCGCGATCGGGCCGTCGTCGGTGCGGGGCGCGAGGAGCTCGATTTCGGACTCGCCGAGCGGAAACGACAGGATGTCGGCGCCGTCGGCGGTTTCCGGGTCGTGCGGGACGAGGCCGAGCACCTCCCGGTAGAAGGCGGCCGCGGCACCGAGATCGGGCACCGCGATGCCGACATGTGCAATTCGAGGGGCGTCCGTCACGCGTCGCTCCTGTTTCCTGGGCCGGATACGATCCGGCAGTGACGTCAATGCCGCGGTCTCGGCCGCAACGAAATGGAGAATAACGGAATGAGCGCAACGAACACGCAGATCGCCCACGTGACCGACGCGACGTTCGCCGCGGAGGTGGAGCAGTCGTCGGGCCTCGTGCTCGTGGATTTCTGGGCCACCTGGTGCGGTCCCTGCCAGGTGATCGCCCCCATCCTGGAGCAGCTTGCCGGTGAGCACAACGGCAAGGTGAAGATCGCCAAGCTGGACGTGGATTCCAACCAGCAGACCACGCTCCGGTTCAACGTCCGCTCGATCCCGAGCGTGCTCTTCTTCCGCGATGGCCGCCACGTGGACACCGTGGTCGGTGCCGTCCCGAAGGCGACGCTCGAGGCGCGAATCCAGCAGCACCTCGCCTGAGAGCGCCGGGCCGGCCCCGGCGGGTGCTGCCCGCCGGGGCCCCGGCTCCGCGATGCCCCCCGGAACCCTCTACGTCGTAGCCACTCCGCTCGGCAACCTCGGCGACCTCACGCCGAGGGCCGCCGAGCTGCTCCGCACCGTCGCCGTCGTGGCCGCGGAGGATACGCGCCGTACGCGCGGGCTCCTCACGCACCTGGGCGCCGCGCCGCGCCTCCTCAGCTTCCACGCCCATTCGCCCGCCACCCGCGCGGAGAGCCTGCTCGACATCCTCCAGAGCGGGCGGGACGTGGCACTCGTGTCGGACGCTGGAACCCCCGTGGTGAGCGATCCGGGCGCACCCCTCATCGATACCGTGCGGGCGGCGGGGATCCGGGTCGTCCCCATTCCGGGAGCGTCGGCTGTCGCCACCGCCGTTTCGGTGTCCGGTTTTGAGGGCGACAGGTACCTCTTCCTCGGCTTCGTTCCGCGCAAGGGGGCCGATCGCCAGCGCCTCCTGGCCCGCGCCGCGAAGGAGGAATGGCCGACGGTGTTCTTCGAGGCCCCGAACCGCCTCGTGGACCTCCTCGGGGACCTCGCGAAGGAGGCTGGCCCGGCCCGGCGGGCCACCGTAGCGCGGGAGTTGACGAAAATGCACGAGGAAATCCGTACGGGTACGCTGGAGGAGCTCGTCGCCCATTTCGAGGCGGCCGAGCCACGCGGGGAGATCACCCTCGTCCTCTCGGGCACCGGCGAGCCGGAGGCCCCGCCCGACCGGAGCGGGGAAGGCACGGCGCTTGCCGAGGCGTTGCTCTCGGCCGGGCTCACGCGCCGCGACGTCGTGGAGCAGCTCACCGAGCGGCTCGGGATCGCGAGGAACGAGGCGTACCGGATGGTGATGGAGATCCAATGAAGCGAAGCCTGTTCGTCACTGGACTGATCGTCGGAGGTCTCTCCGGCTCGGCATGGACCGGTCCGGCGCTGGCCGCCCAGCAGGGTGACCTCACGGTGGGACGGCTCCACTACGAGGGCGGGGGAGACTGGTACGCGAATCCCTCGAGCCTGCCGAATCTTCTTTCGGCGGTGGGAGAGCGGACCACGCTGGAGGTGGCCCGGACCGAGCGGGTGGTGCGGCTCGACAGCGACGACCTCTGGAACGTCCCCTACCTGTACATGACGGGCCACGGGAACGTGCGCTTCAGCGACGGGGACCTCGAGACGCTCCGGCGCTACCTCCGCCAGGGCGGCTTTCTGCACGCCGATGACAATTACGGCATGGACGAGTCGTTCCGGCGCGAGATCGCCCGGCTCTTTCCGGACCGGCCGCTCGTCGAGGTCCCGCTCGATCATCCGATCTATCGCGTGGTGTACGAATTTCCCCGCGGCATTCCCAAGGTGCACGAGCACGATGGGAAGCCGGCACAGGGCTTCGGGATCTTTCTCGACGGGCGGCTCGCCGTCTTCTACTCCTACGAAACCGATCTCGGCGACGGGTGGGAGGACCCGGAGGTCCACCGTGACACCCCGGCGCAGCGCGAGGCGGCGCTCCGCATGGGCGTGAACCTCTTCGCCTACGCCGTGGGGTACGGGGGATGACGGCCACGCAGCGGTCGCTCGCCGAGCTCACCCGGCCGATCCGGCGCGGAAGCCGAGCGGGGTGGGCGGCGCTCGCGGTGGGCGGCGCGCTCCTGCTCCTCGGGGCCGCGGCCTGGCTCGTCCGGATCGGGGCGGTTGCCGCGCCCTGGTGGGTGTTCGTGGCCTGGGGCGCGGCGCTCGCGGCCGCTGCCGCCGCGCTCTTTGCGGCCCGGCGAAGCGACCCGCTTTACTCGACGGGGGGAGTCGCGCGGTGGCTCGAGGAGCGGGGCGCCTGGCGGCGTGGAGCCCTCACGTCGTTGCTCGAGTCGCCCGCCCCGGGCACGAGCGCGGCGCTCCACACGGCCGCCGACGCCACGCGCGCCGGGGAGCTCGCCGCTCGCGGCCGCGACGCGGTGGACCCGATCGAGCGCCCGGTCCGGCGCCGCGCGCTCACGAGCCTTGCGGTGCTGGCGCTCGGCCTCGCGACGCTCGGCACGGCCGGCCCACGCACTGGCGCCGCGGCCGCGCTCTGGCATCCGGGCCGGGCGTGGGAGATGACGACCGCGCCGGTCCGCATCTCGGTGAGCGATTCCGAAGTCGAGCGGGGCGCACGCGTGCAGCTCGAGCTCGAGGCGGTTGGCCGCAGGCACGCCACGCTCTGGACCCGCGCGCCGGGCGAAGCGTGGCGCCCGACCGGCATCGAGCTCGATTCGCTCGGCCGCGCGAGCCGGACCCTGGGCCCGCTCACGGCGGACCTGCACGCCCGGCTCACGAGCGGCTCGCGCTCCTCGGACACGGTGCACGTGCAGGTGCGGCTTCCGGTCTTTCTCGGATCGCTTACCGTCACGGCACGCTACCCCGCCTACCTCGGCATGGAGGACGAGCCGGTGCCGACGAGCGGCGACACGATCATCGTTCCGGCCGGCACGCGCCTCGTGACGCGCGGCGAAGCGACGGCGGCACTCGGATCGGCTGCCTGGCGCGCCGGCGGCGTCGTCCATGCCCTCGAGGTGGATGGCATGGTCTTCGAGGGAGGGTTCGTGCCGGCCAGCTCGTCGGCCTTCGAGCTCGCGCTCACCACCGCCGCCGGAACCCCGCTCGGAGGGGATACCGTGCGGCTGCCGCTCCGCGTGGTGCCGGACAGCGCGCCGGTCGTGGACCTCCCGGTTCCGGGGACCGATACGATCGCGCCGCTTTCGATGCGGCTCGCGCTCGTGATCGATGCGCGGGACGATCATGGCCTCGCCGGCATCGCGCTCGAGACGCGGCGGCGCGGGCGGTCGGGCCGCGATTCGACGCGCTCGGTCGGCATCCCCCTGCCCGGCGGCCGCTCCGACCAGGCGATCCTCTCCTACGAGCTGGATCTCGAGGCGCTGCGCCTCGGGCCGGGCGACACGCTGTATTACCGCGCGGTCGCCGTGGACGACGCACCGTCGAGGCACCGGGGGCGCTCGCGCGAGTTCGCCGTCCGGATCCCGACCGAGAGCGAGCTGCGCGCCGCCCAGCGCGAGGCGACCGACGGCATCGGCAGCCGGCTCGATTCGCTCACCGAGCGGAGCCGCCGTCTCGAGCGCGAGACCGAGGACGCATCGCGGGAGCAGGCACGCGCGGAGAACGCGTCCCAGGCGCGGCAGGGTGCCGAGCAGCGCCTCTCCTTCGAGCAGGCGAAGAAGGCGGAATCGATCGCGCAGGCGCAGGAGGCCCTCCTCGACGAGGCGGAGTCGCTGCGGGAGGCGCTCGAGGCACTCGAAGAGAGCGTGGAGCAGGCAGGCCTCGACGATCCGGAGTTCAGGGAGCGCATCGAGGAGCTGCAGCAGCAGCTCGACCGGGCGCTCACGCCCGAGATGCGCGAGAAGCTCGCCGAGCTCCAGCGCGCACTCGAGGAGCTGAGCGCCGAGCGGACCCAGCAGGCGCTGCAGGACCTCGCGAAGGCGCAGCAGCAGCTGCGCGAGGCCCTCGAGCGGAGCCGCGAGCTGTTCGAGCGCGCCGCGCTCGAGGGCGACCTCGCGAGCCTCGCCGAGGAGGCGAAGGACCTCGCGAAGGAGCAGGGCGAGTGGGCCGACCGGGCCGAGCGCGCGGACAGCGCGGCCGCGGCGGCTGAGGAGCGCGCCCTCGCGGAGCGGGCGGATTCGCTCGCGGCGGCGATGCAGGACGCGGCGCAGCAGATGGACAGCGAAGCGCGCAAGGGAGAAATGGAGGAGAGCGCCGAGCAGGCGGAGCAGGCCGCGCAGCAGATGCGTTCCGCCCAGCAGGCGATGCAGCAGGGCGACCGGCAGGGTGCCCGCCAGAAGGGCAAGCAGGCCGCCGACATGCTGGCACCCCTCGGCGGCGAGATGGACCAGCAGCGGTCCTCGATGCAGGAGGAGTGGCGCGAGGAGGTCGCACAGGCGCTCGACCGTGCGCTCGCGGAAACGAGCCGCCTCACGGAGCGCGAGCTCGCCGTGGCGGAGGCGCTCCGCGCGGGTGCCCGGACGGCCCAGGTCCGCGCCGAGCAGGGCGCCATCGAGGAGGGCGTCGAGCGACTGCTCGACCAGGTCCGCACGGCCGCCGGAAAGAACGCGCTCGTGTCGCAGCAGATCGCCGCCTCGCTCGCGCTCGCGAGCGAGCACATGGGCGAAGCCCGGTCGGCGATCTCGACCGCGTCACCCAACCCGCGCGCCGCGGCGGAGCGTGCGGGCGGCGCCGTCGATGCGCTCAACGCAGCGGCATACCAGCTCCTCCGCTCGCGGGAGGACGTGGCCGGCGCGGCGTCGGGCTCGGGGATGGGTGAGGCGATGGAGCGGATGGCGCAGATGGCGTCGCAGCAGGGGGCAATGGGCCAGCAGGGGGCGAGTCTCCTCCCGATGGCGGGACGCGGGGACATGCGGACGCAGATCCAGCAGCTCGGCGCGCAGCAGCGGGCCATGGCGGAGCAGCTCGAGCGGCTCCGCGCGCAGGGCGGCCCGGCCGGCAGCGCCGAGTTCGCCGAGGAAGCGAGGGACCTGGCGCGGCGGCTCGAGGCCGGGAGGATCGACCGGCAGACGGTCGAGCGCCAGCAGCGGCTCTTCCGTCGCATGCTCGACGCCGGCAGGACACTGCAGGGCGAGGAGGAGGACGAGCGCAAGGAACGACAGAGCCGTTCCGGGGATCCGGAGAACGTCGCGCTCCCTCCCGCGCTCCGCGCGCGGCTCGAGGAGAACGGCCGCGTGCGCCTTCCGGGCTGGGACGAGCTCCAGAAGCTGAGTCCCGAGGAGCGCCGGCTCGTCGTCGACTATTTCCGCCAGCTGTCGGAGGGCGCAGAATGAGGCGGCTGCTCGTGGCGCTGCTGCTCGTGAGCGGGATGGCGGCGACGCTCCCCGCACAGGCCCCGGCACGGGGCGATGCCCTCGCCGAGGCGCACGAGCTCGAGCGGCGGGGGAACCACGAAGGAGCGGTGGATGCCTACGTTCGCGCGCTCGCGGCGAAGCCGGGAGACGCCTCGGCGCTCCTCGGGCTCGAGCGCGCGCTCGACCAGCTCGGCCGCAACGCCGAGGTGCTGCCGCACGCGCGGAAGGCCATCGGCGCCGTGCCGAACGCCGTCGTCTATCCGATCCTCATTCGCACGTTCACGCTTGGCGGCGAAGGCGACAGCGCGCGCGCTGCCGTCGAGGCCTGGGCCCGGCTCGCCCCGCGCGATCCCGCCCCGTATCGCGAGCTCGTCACCGCCGCGATGCAGCGCCGGGACCGCGCCACCGCTCGCGCCGCCGTGACGCTCGCACGCGAGCGGCTCCGCCAGCCGGACGTCCTCGCCTACGAGGCCGCGCAGCTTGCGGCGGGCGAAGGGAACTGGACCGCCGCCGCGTCCGAATGGCTCGCGGCGATCCGGCAGCTCGCGGGCTATCAGCTCACGGCGCTCGCCGCGCTCACGCCCGCACCGGAGCGCACCCGCGACGGTATCCTCGCCGCGCTGCGCGAAGCCGGTACGCTCGATGCGAAGCGGCTCGAAGCGGCGCTCATGGCCCGCTGGGGCGATCCGGTCGGCGCAGCGCGCGCGCTCATCGCCGCGATCACCACGGCGCCGCGGACGCAGGGGGCGGAGGCGCTCACCCAGTTCGCGGACCAGCTGCGCGGGATCGCGACGCCGGAGGCGCCGCGGGCGCGCGCCATGGTGCTCGAGGCGCTCGCCGAGCGCTCGACCGGCGTCGCGGCTTCCCGCGCGCGGCTCGAGGCGGCGCGGGCCTACCAGGAAGCGGGCGATCGCGACGCCTCGCGGCGAATGCTCGGCAACGTCGGCGAGGACACGCCGGCCGCCGGAAACGCGGCGCAGACCCTCATCAGCGTGCTCGTCGACGACGGGAAGATGGAAGAAGCGGAGCAGAAGCTCGCCGAGCTGCGGCCGCGGCTCGGGACCGAGGAATACCAGGCGCTCAACCGGCGGATCGCGTGGGGCTGGGTGCGGAAGGGCGACCTCGCCGCCGCCGAGCGCCGCATCGCGACCGACAGCACGGTGGAAGGCATCGCGATGGCGGGCCGCATCGCGGTGTTCCGGGGGAACATCCTGGCCGGCGTCACCTGGCTCCGGATGGCGGGCCCCTACGCCGGCACGCGCGAGGAGGCGACGGAGCGCACGGCGCTGCTCGCGCTGCTGCAGCCGATCGAAGCGGACAGCCTTCCCGCGCTCGGCGCGGCGCTGCTCGAGCTCGAGCGGCGGGATTCGGCCCGGGCGGCGAATGCGCTCGAGGCGGTCGCAGCCGGGCTGCCGGTCGAACAAGGGGGCGCCGAGCTGCGCCTGCTCGCCGGACGGATCGAGCGAGGTCGTGGGGAGACCCGGTCGGCCGAGCGGCTGCTTCGTGCCGCGGCGACCGAAGCGGCGCCCGCCACGGCGCCGGCCGCCGAGCTCGAGCTCGCGCGGCTCCTCGTGTCCGTCGAGCGCCATGCGGAGGCGATCACCCTCCTCGAGCACCTGATCCTGACCTATCCGACGAGCGCGCTCGTGCCGCAGGCGCGGCGGCTCCTCGACGAAACGAAGGGAGCGATTCCGCGAACATGAGGCGGAGAACCTTTCTCGGAGCGGCGGCCGCGGGCTTCGCCGTCGCCTCGGTGCCGGCGCCCCTCCACGCGCTCCTCGCGCGGCGCGCGGCGCCATGGCTCCTCGTTCCCATGGACGAGGCGCAGACCGACCACCTCAAGGCCTACGGCTTGGCGTTCCGGCTGCTGGAGCGCGGCGGCCGCGGGGAGTGGTTCCTCAACTACCGCTCGGGCTCGTTTCTCGTGCCGGGCGACGAGGCGACCGCGCGCGACGCGGCCCTGAGCGGCGTCTCTACGGAGCCGCTGGAC
>DASUXZ010000193.1:0-2663 GCA_036377655.1 Gemmatimonadales bacterium | reverse complement strand
ATCCGGTGGCCGCGCCCGCCCTCGATCCGGATGCCGTACTGGTACCCCCGGATCGTCCCTCCGACGATCGTGACGTTGTCCACGTTGGAGACGAGCACGCCGCGGCCGGCAAACCGCTCCGGGACGGTGTCGCCGCTCGTGAGCGTGACGCCGGTGAGGTCGATCCGGGTCCCGCTGCTCGCCGCGACGATCACGCCCTGACCGCGCGGATCGGGCACGCGGTACCGGCCCGGGCAGACCTGGACCTCTCCCTGCACCTGGGTCCCGGCGCGGGTGGGGCGGATGCAGGGAGCGGACCCGAGCGCCGGCACGACGACGAGTGCGCCGGCGGCGGGAAGGAGGAGGAAGCGGAGCGCGTTCACTGTCAGGGGCGTCCGTCGTTGAAGTGGCGAGGTGACGTCACGAGAGACGCCCGAGGCGGGCTCCCGGCCACACCGCCCTCAGATGGCGAGCACGTCGCCGAGCGGCCCGGCCGAGCCCGAGCCGACGAGCCGCACGATGTCCTCGAGGGCGCGGGCCACCCGGGGCCACGCGACCCGCTCGCGCGCCGCCGGGATCGGGAGCCACTCCGCGGCGTCGTGCTCCGGGCCGAGCGTGAACTCGGCCGCGCCGCCGACGAACGCGGCAAAGGCCGGGACGAAGGCGACGCGATCGGTCCGGTGCAGGTAGAAAAGCTCGACGCGGCTCAGGTTGAAGAGCCGCTCGGGCGCGAGCCCGGTCTCCTCGCGCATCTCCCGGCGCGCCGCGTCCACCGCCGTCTCCCCCGGCTCGATGTGGCCGTGCACGACCTCCCAGGCGCCGGTGCATCGCGTCCCCGCGGCGCGCCGGAGGACGAGGCACTCGAGCCCCGCTCCGGCACCGCGGAGGACGTAGAGGTCGATGAACGAGGGTGTCAGGCGCGGCGGCGCCCGAGGACCGCCTCGAGGCGCGCCGAAAGCGCCTTGGCCCGGAAGGGCTTGGTGAGGAAGTCGTCGGCACCGAGCTGGAAGACGCGGACTTCGTTGTCCTCGTCGCCCTTGGCGGTGAGGACGATGACGGGGATGCGGCTCGTCGCGTTCCGCGAGCGAAGCTGCTGGAGCACGTTGTATCCGTCGAGCCCCGGCAGGTTGAGGTCGAGCATGATGACGTCCGGCGCCACGCGATCCACCTGGTCGAGCGCGGCGACGCCGTCCGCCGCCTCGGCGACGTTGTAGCCGTCCCGCTCGAGCAGGTCGCGCATGACCTTCCGGAGCGACTCCTCGTCCTCGACGAGCAGCACCGTGCCCTTCCGTGCCGGGGCCGCCGCCGGCGGAGGCTCGAGCTCGTCGAGGAGGTCGAAGCTCCCGCTCAGGTCGGCGGCGGCGTAGCCGTTCGAGGCATACCCGGGTGCAGGCGCCGGCGCAGCCGCCGCGGCGGGCCCGGCGCGAGGGGGCTCGGGCGCGGGCGGCGGCGGGGCCGCCCTCCGGTCGGCGGGGACGTCGGTGACGCGGAGGAGCTCCTCCGCCGAGGTCTCGCCCGCGAGCACGTGGCGGAGGCCGCTCTCCCAGAGCACGCGCATCCCCGCGCTCCGCGCGGCGTCCGCGAGTCGGTCCGCGGTGGCGCCGGCGCCGATGAGCCGCTCGATCTCCGGCGTCACGGCGAGCACCTCGACGATGCTGAACCGGCCACGATAGCCGGTCATGGCGCACTCGGGGCAGCCGACGGCGGAGTACAACCGGGTGCCGGCCGGGACGTGCCGGCGGAGCTTCGGCCCGAGCGACCCGGTGGATTCGGCGCGGCACGCCGGGCAGAGCCGGCGCATGAGCCGCTGGGCCACGACGCCGCGGAGCGCCGAAGCGAGCTTGTACGGCTCGATCCCCATGTCCACGAGGCGGGTCACCGCGTTCACGGCATCGTTCGTGTGCAGGGTCGAGAGCACGAGGTGGCCGGTGAGCGATGCCTGCACCGCGATCTGCGCCGTCTCCTGGTCCCGGATCTCGCCGACGAGGACGACGTCCGGGTCCTGGCGGAGGATCGAGCGGAGGGCCGACGCGAAGGTGAGGCCCGCCTTCTCCTGCACCTGCACCTGCACGATGTTCTCGCCGAGCTTGTACTCGACCGGATCCTCGACGGTGACGATGTTGATCCCCTCGCCCTGGACGAGGCGGAGCGCCGAGTAGAGCGTCGTCGTCTTGCCGGAGCCGGTGGGCCCGGTGACGAGGAGGATGCCCTCCTTGTGGTCGAGCAGCTGCTTGATGGCCTCGCGCTCGTCCTCGTGCATCCCGAGCGCCTCGAGGGAGAGGAGCGTGGCCCGCGTGTTGAGCACGCGGATCACGACCTTCTCGCCGCCGGCCGCAGGGAGGGTCGAGACGCGGAGGTCCACCGGGCTCCCGTTCACCGAGACGCGCGCGCGCCCGTCCTGCGGCCGGCGGCGGTCGGCGATGTCGAGGCCGGACATGATCTTGACGCGGGAGATGAGGGGGATGCCCGCGCTCCGCGGGATCTTCATCACCTGGCGGAGCACGCCGTCGATCCGGTAGCGCACCGCGACGCCGCCGTCCACCGGCTCGACGTGGATGTCGCTCGCGCGGCTCGCGATCCCGTCGGCGAGCATCATGTCCACGAGGCGGACGATCGGGGCATGGCTCGCCTCTTCCGCCGACGCGCCGATGTCGTCCGAGTCGTCGTCGAGCTGCTGGACCTCG
>DASUXZ010000192.1:0-6287 GCA_036377655.1 Gemmatimonadales bacterium | reverse complement strand
GCCGCTCCTCCGCTACGGCGTGACCGGCCCGTACACGCCCGGCGCGCTCGGCCGCATCGTGCAGGCGGAGATCGAGCCTCGGGTGAGTGCGGTCCCCGGCGTAGCGAGTGCGTCGAGCTACAACCCGGCGGAGATCGGGGTCGCCGTCACCTACGACGCGCGGCAGCTCCGCCAGCTCGGCATCGCGCCGCAGGCGCTCGGCGACGCGCTCCGCTCGTCGCGCCTCGTGCAGGCGCTCGGCGAGGAGGGCCGCGGGATCACCGAGCGCCAGGTGGTGCTGCGCGACGAGCCCGGCGCGCTCGAGGAGCTCGCCGACCTCCCCGTCGCCGGCCCCGGCGGGCGCGTCTACCGGCTCGGCGAGTTCGCCTCGATCCGCCTCGACGAGGACGACCGCGGCTACTTCAACCGCATCAACGGGCTCACCGCCGTGTCGCTCTCGATCTCGCGGCTGCCGGGCGCCGACGCGATCAAGACCGCCGCCGCCGTGCGCGATCTCATGACCGGGCTCCAGGCCACACTCCCGCCCGGCATCCGCCTCCGCGTGCAGAGCGACGAGAGCGTGGAGCTCGCGAAGCAGCTCGACGACCTCATGCTCCGCGGCGCCATCGCCTTCGCGGCGGTGCTCCTCGTGCTCGCGCTCACGCTCCGGAACGCGAAGTCGGTGGCGCTCGTGATGGGGAGCGCCGCGATCGCGATCGCCGGCACGTCGCTCGGGCTCTACCTCCTCGACATCCCCGCCAACCTCCTCACCCTCGCCGGCCTTGGCATGGGCGTCGGCGTGCTCGTGCAGAACGGGCTCGTGGTGGTGGAGCGGCTGCGCTCGGTGCCGGACACGGTCGAGGGACGCGCGCAGGCGGGGCGGCGCATCCTCCCGGCGGTGTTCGGCTCGACGCTCACCACCGCCGTCGTGCTCTTCCCCTTCCTCTATCTGCAGGGGAACGCACGCGCTGCGTTCATTCCCTTCGCCGCCGCCTTCGCGCTGGCGCTCGGCTGGTCGGTGCTGAGCGCCGTCGTCATGATCCCGGCGCTCGGCCGTGGGCACGGGATGCACGGCCAGGGATGGCCGAGGATGCGGGCGGCGTACGGGAGGGTGGTGGGACGGCTCGTAAGGTGGCGCTGGGTCACGCTCGGGCTCACGACCGCCGTCCTCGGCCTCCTCGCCTGGGGATTCGTGAAGAAGGTGCCGAAGTCGTCGTTCTTCGGCTTCGGGTTCGGCGACAGGACCACGCTCAGCGCGAGCCTCCGCTTTCCCCGCGGCTCCGATCCGGAGAGCCTCGACCGCGGGATGAGCGAGTTCGAGGCGATCGTCGTCGGCGTTCCCGGCGTCGAGGAGGTGACGACGCAGGGACGGCCCGACGGCGCGTTCATGCAGGTGGTGTTCGAGAAGGAGGCGGGGCTCGGGCCGCTGCCGTACGAGATGCAGGAGGCGCTCACCCAGCGGGCGCTCCTCATCGGCGGCGCGCAGGTGTCGGTGCAGGGACGGGGGCCGGGCTTCTATGGCGGCGGCGGAGCCGGTGGCGTGTCGAGCTACCGGATCAAGATCCTCGGCTACTCGTTCTCGGGCGTCGAGCAGCTCGCGAAGGATTTGCAGCGCCGGCTCGAGCGGATCCCGCGTGTCCGGAGCGTGGACATCAACGCGGGGAGCTTCTTCCGCCGGGAGCGCGCCATCACCGTGGTGCTCGAGCCGGACCGCGCGGCGCTCGCGCGGCACGGGCTCACCGCCGCGGACTTCGCGAACGCGGTGGCGCGCGAGGTGCGCGGGCCGGTCGGCGCGCAGACGCTCGACATCGGCGGCGAGGAGATCGAGGTCACCCTCAAGAGCGCCGGCACGCGCGAGCGCCAGCTCGCCGACCTTCGGAACGCGCTCCTCCCGAACGACGCAGGGACGCCCGTGCGCATCGGCGACGTGGCGCGGGTCGAGGAGCGCGAGGGGCTCAGCAGCATCAGCCGGGAGGACCAGCAGTACGTCCGCATCGTGAGCTACGAGTTCCGCGGGCCCAACCGCCTCGCGGAGCGGACCCACAAGGCGTTCATGAAGTCCATCACGGTGCCCGCGGGCTACTGGGTGGGCGACGACGAGTTCGCCTGGGGCGCGGACGACAGCGGAAAGGGACTCTGGCTCGTCTTCGGCATCGGCGTGGTGCTCGTGATCCTCGCGGTGGCAATGGTGTTCGACTCGGTCTGGGCCTCGGCGATGGTCTTCATGAGTCTCCCGCTCGCGCTCGGCGGCGTGATCGCGGCGTTCTGGATCGCGAAGGCGTCGTTCAGCCGTGAGGCGGCGGTCGGCGTGATCCTCGTGGTGGGGCTCGCGGTGAACCAGGCGATCCTCCTCGTGGACGCGGCGCTCGAGAAGCGGGGGAAGCGCCGCGCGGAGCGGGGCGAGGGGCTCGGCGTAGCCGACATTGTCGAGGCAGCAGAGGACCGCTCGGGGATGATCGTCCTGGTGACGCTCACCACCATCGCCAGTCTCATCCCGCTCGCCGTCGGCACCGATCCCGACAGTCTCTTCGGCGCCATCGCCCTGGCCACCACGGGCGGGACTGTGGCGGGGACGCTCGGGGCGATGTTCGTGCTTCCGGCGATGTTGAGGAAGGCAGGATCTCACCCTCGCTCTTGACAAGCAGTTGGGGGGGGGGGCTACCGTGTGGCTTGCATAGCGATCATCCCCTGTGCCGCCAAGGATGGCGCAGTGTACTGCGTCGCTTGCATCAACTGAGGCCTGCGATTTGCTGAATGCGCCCGTCCTTCCGCTTCCCCTTCGCGTGGTTCCTCCCGATCTACTTGCTGCTCGGTTGCTCCGAGTCGCGGTCAAGCCTCAATACCGTTGCGTTCCGCGATCTAGATTGCGATACCTGCATGATCTCATTGCGCGAGATCGTGCGTGTCGCGAGTGATGAGCAAGGGGCGTTGCTCGATTTCGGGACCATGTTCAGGCGAGGGCCGGGTGATGCGACACTGGCCGCTCCGCTTTCCGACCGGTTCGCCGGGGTATTGTACGACCGGGTTGGCAGTCTCGTCGGCAGATTCGGTCGGAATGGTGATGGTCCCGGGGATTACAGAAGCATTACAGCAGCTGTCGCCCGAAGTGATGACTCGGTGATCGTCCTCGAAGGTGCTCTCAACCTGCACGGACCGGACCTCACGTTTGTACGGCGGCAGGGGCTAGATCTGAACGGCATGCCGCGGCGAATTGCCCCGCTGAAGGACAATCGACTTGCGCTTGATGTGTCCGACGGCAAATCAGGATTCTTCACGTATGTGAGGCGCGACCTGAGCGTCGAGCGGACATTTGGTCAAACCGAGCGCGTGCAGCGGGGATATCACCTATCTGGCGATGGGCATGGCGGGATTTGGGCCGTCCCTTTCGGTTCGCACTGGGCGATCCTCCATTTCGACTCACTCGGCCAACGGATTCCGGCGATCATGACGCCGCCAAGTTGGTACGAGTCGCTGGATGAGAGCGAGCCCGAGGTCGGTGACCCACGGGTGGAAAGGCCCGGAGTTCGATTCGCCGGGATTTGGGCCGACAGTCTCGGGCGGATCTGGATCGCCGCTGTCATAGCAGACCGGAATTGGCGCGCTGATCCGGCTGGCCTACCTGAGCCCGATGCGCACGGTGAAGTGCAGAGCGGAATCATGTTGATTGACCGGTGGCCGGAATTCTTTGATGGAGCGCTCGCCGTGTATGATGTTCGGTCGGGACAACTTCTTGCAGAGAGAATCGTGGACAACGTCATTAGCCTTTCGCCCGAAGGCGTGGTCGGCGAGCTGATTGTCACTCCAGACGAGGAGGTGGCTGCCAGGGTTTTCACGCCAACTCTGAAGCCCCGGTGAGGTGCTCATTGTGTCATCCCAGCTAGGAGGACTTGGAAATGACAAGCCGCTCGAATGGCATTCCGGGTTTGCTCGCTGCTTGGCTGGTTGCGATCGCTTTTCTCTTCCTCGCGCCGCTTCCGCAGCTTCGCGCAGAGGAGGGCGGAGGCGGGTCGGGTAAGTGCTCGGAGGAAGAGAACTTTGTTTGGGAATATCATTGGTTCGGGTCTAGCGGTGCGTGCTTCCTTGGGGCGCCAAACACTGTGCACTCGGGGAACGACCAGGGAAAGTGCGGAAGCCGGCACTACGTTTGTCCTTCCTGAAGTAGCCTGTGAGGGCGGGGCGCTGAGCCCCGCCCCAGCTACCGTCCGATCGCCTAACAGCATATCGTTTCGCTCATCTCCTTCCGATGAGCGGCGATGGCCTGGTTCCTCGTGCTCGCGATCCTCACCGGCGTCGTCCTTCCGGTCCAGGCGGGCGTCAACCACCAGCTCCGCCTGAGCGTCGGCCACCCGGCCATCGCGGCCGGGATCTCCTTCCTCGTCGGCACCATCTCGCTCGGCATCTTCATCGCGGCGGCCCGGCTCTCGATCCCGGCCGGCGCCGTCGCGCGCACGGCCTGGTGGCACTGGACCGGCGGGATCCTCGGCGCCTTCTTCGTCGCCGCCGCGGTGATCCTCACGCCCCGCCTCGGCGCGGCCACGCTCGTCGCCACGGTCGTCGCGGGGCAGATGGTCTCGTCGCTCATCCTCGACCATTACGGGCTCGTGGGCTACGCGCGGCAACCGCTCGACATGGGGCGCGTGGTCGGCGCGCTGCTCGTGATCGCCGGCGTCTTCCTCATCCAGCGGCCGAGATGAGCGGACCGGTGCGCGAGGTGACGGTGTACGTCCCGGCGTGGGTCGAGACGCTCGTGGACTGGGACCGCCGCTACGGCACCGACGACGACCGGATGGCGCTCGCCGTCGCCCTCTCGCGGGAGAACGTGGAGCAGGGGACCGGCGGGCCGTTCGGCGCCGCCGTCTTCACTGCGGACGGGCGACTCGTCTCGGTCGGCGTCAACAGCGTGGTCCGGCTCGGCAACTGCGCGCTCCACGCGGAGATGGTGGCGTTCATGCTGGCGCAGCGGCGGGCGGGGTCGTTCACCCTCGCGGCGCCGGGGATGGCGGACCACGAGCTCTTCACCTCGTGCGAGCCGTGCGCCATGTGCCTCGGCGCCTCCCTCTGGAGCGGGGTGACCCGGGTGGTGTATGCGGCGTGGGGGGAGGACGCGCGGGAGCTCGGGTTCGACGAGGGGCCGGTGTTCGCCGAGTCGCACGCGTACCTGGAGAGCCGGGGGATCCGGCTCGAGCGGGGGCCCCGGCGGGAGGAGGCCCGTCAAGTTCTTGGACGGTACGGGGCGCTGGCGGGGCCGCTATATAATAGAAAGCCGGGCGGATGACCCGGGCGGGGCGAATTGTGACGCGCGTCACCGCGAGCGGCCGGACGTGCCCCTAGGTTCGGCCCGCCTCCTGAGCCTTATAGTGCGCACGTGAACGTCGTCCGGGGGGACGGCGGAGCGGCGCTTGCCGGAAGAGGGAACATGCGCAAGGTGCTGTTGGTCGCCGCCGCCGTCCTCGCCACGACGGGTTGTGCGGACAAGCAGAAACTGAACACCGCGCTCGCCGAGTCGCAGCGGCTTTCCGCGGAGAAGGACAGCCTCCTCAACGAGGTGCTGGCCAACGCGGAGATGGTGAGCTCGATCAACACCGAGCTCGCGAAGGTGCGCGACCTGGGCGCCAACCCGGTCACGGCCGGCGAGGGGACGACGAGCGCGAACGACCAGCGCACCGTGGTGCTCGGCAAGATCCGCGACGCGATCACGCGGCTCCAGCAGAGCGAAGAGGCGCTCGAGGCGGCCAAGAAGCGCCTCGCGACGCTCTCGAGCCGGGACTCGCGGCTCGTGGCGCAGGTGGAGCGGTACCAGAAGACGATCGAGGAGATGAAGGCCAACATCGAGCGCCAGCAGGCGGAGTACACGGCGATCATCGACAGCCAGAACACCCAGATCGTGGCGCTCCGCACCGACCTCGACACGACGTCGGCGGCGCGCGTCCGCGTCGAGACGGAGAAGCAGGCGCTCGTGGACACGATGAACACCGTGTACTACATCGCGGGCACGCAGGACGAGCTGATCGAGCGGGGCGTGGCGGTGAAGGAGGGCTCGAAGTTCCTCATCTTCGGCGGCACGCGACTCCTCCCGGCGCGCGACCTCGACCCGGCGGCGTTCTCGGTGGCGCACCGGATGACCGACACGGTGCTCACGCTCCCGCGCTCGGACAAGGCGTACAAGATCGTGACCCGGCAGAGCCCGAGCTTCCTCTCCTCGCAGGTCGAGGACAACGGCAAGATCCGTGGCGGAGAGCTCCGGATTTCGTCGCCGGAGCAGTTCTGGGGGACGTCGCGGTACCTGATTCTCGTGCAGGACTGACGGA
>DASUXZ010000191.1:0-5352 GCA_036377655.1 Gemmatimonadales bacterium | reverse complement strand
CCGCCCCGAACCCGGGTCTCCATCCGGACAGAGGACGCTCCGCCGCGCCGCTCGGACGTGACCACCGCATACCGGACCCGGCTCGGCACCTGGGCGGCCGGGGCCGTCACGACGTACTCGGCCCACCCGCCCTTCGCCGGGGCCCGGACCGCCCCGCCGCAGTACTCCTGGGCCCCGAGCAGTGCCGGCATCGCCAGCAGCAGGGCCGGGAGGAGAACGTTCCTCCGCTTCATGTCAGCTCCTTCCCGCTCACCCGAGCGCCTTGACCTCGGTGACGAGCTTCGCAAGCGAGCTCTTCGCGTCACCGAAGAGCATCGACGTTTTCGGGTTGTAGAACAACTCGTTCTCGATCCCTGCAAATCCCGAGCCCATCCCGCGCTTGAGCACGATGATGCTGCGCGCGCTGTCGGCGTTGAGGATCGGCATGCCGTAGATCGGGCTTCCCGGGTCGGTCCG
The DNA here is from genome assembly GCA_036377655.1 of Gemmatimonadales bacterium. Lineage (GTDB taxonomy): Bacteria > Gemmatimonadota > Gemmatimonadetes > Gemmatimonadales > GWC2-71-9 > CAMLLJ01. Next base: position 4,896 of record DASUXZ010000191.1, on the reverse strand, counting down.
GGCCGCCGGATTGACGACGTCGTTCGCGCCGATGACGAGCGCGACGTCCGCCCGCTCGAAGTCCCCGTTCACGGCGTCCATGTCGAACAGCTTGTCGTACGGGACGTTCGCCTCGGCGAGGAGCACGTTCATGTGGCCCGGCATCCGGCCGGCGACCGGATGGATCGCGTACTTCACCTCGCCGCCGCGCTTCTCGATCAGGTCGCCGAGCTCGCGCACGAGGTGCTGGGCCTGCGCCACCGCGAGGCCGTACCCCGGGACGACGATCACGAGCTGCGCGTAGCCGAGCTGCATCGCGGCGTCCTCGGGCCCGACCTGGCGCACGGAGAGCCCCTCGGCCGTCTTGGCGCTCCCCGGCGCCGTGGCCCCGAAGGCCCCGAAGAGCACGTTGGTGAGCGAGCGGTTCATCGCCTTGCACATGATCTGGCTCAGGATGATCCCGGAGGAGCCGACGAGCGCGCCCGAGATGATGAGCACGTCGTTCCGGATCACGAAGCCGGTCATCGCCGCGGCGATGCCCGAGTACGAGTTGAGCAGGGAGATGACGACCGGCATGTCCGCGCCGCCGATCGGGATCACGAGCAGGACGCCGAGCAGGAGGGACAGGCCGCAGACGGCGTAGAACGGCCAGAGGAGCGACTCGGGCACGGCGACCTGGTACGCGCTGAGCGCCGCGATGGCGAGGAAGATCGCGGCGTTGAGCGCCTGGAGGCCGGGAAAGGTGATCGCCCGCCCGCGGATCAGCTCCTGGAGCTTGGCGTAGGCCACGAGGCTTCCCGTGAGCGTCACCGCGCCGATCAGGAGGCTGAGCTGGATCGTGATCGAGGTGTCGAGGCTCAGGTTCTCCCCGACGAGCTCCGACCGGAGGAACTCGGCGCCGCCCACGAGGAGCGACGCACCGCCGCCGAAGCCGTTGAGGAGCGCCACCATCTGCGGCATGGCCGTCATCCGGACCGCCCGGGCCATCCAGAGGCCGAGCGCGCCGCCCACCGCCATGCCGACCGCGATCATCTGGTACGAGAGGATCGCCCGGTCGAAGAGCGTGACGACGATCGCGATGAGCATCCCGACCGCGGAGATGCGGTTGCCCGACACGGCGGTGGCGGGATGCGAGAGCCGCTTGAGGCCGATGATGAAGCAGACCGCGGCGGCGAGGTAGAGGATCTCGGTGAGGCCGGCCGGCATCAGCGCTCTCCCGGCTTCCGGCGGAACATCTGGAGCATGCGATCCGTCACCGCATACCCGCCGACGACGTTCATCATGGCGAGCACCACCGCGAGCGTGCCGAGCACCGCGGAAATCCAGCCGTGGCCGCTCCCGGCCATGATCATCGCGCCGACGACGGTGATTCCGCTCACGGCATTGGCGCCCGACATGAGCGGCGTGTGCAGCGTCGTCGGGACCCGGTTGATGAGCTCCACCCCGAGGAACGTGGCGAGCGTGAAGATCACGACTCCCGCGATCAGCGTTTCGAGCATGTCAGCTCCCCGCGCGCACGGCCCCGCCGTGCACGACGCACATCGGGCCGGCGATCGGATCGTCCGCCGTGAACGCGAGCGCGCCGTCCTTCACGGCGTACTCGATGAACGTCTGGATGTTCCGGCTGTACATCTGGCTCGCGTGGTACGGGAGCGACGCCGGGAGGTTGGCGGGCCCCATCACGCTCACGCCGTGCCGCTGGACCGTCTCCCCCGGCACGGTTCCCTCGCAGTTTCCCCCGCTTTCCGCCGCGAGGTCCACCACGACGCTGCCGGGGCGCATCGACGCGAGCATCGCATCGGTGACGATGCGCGGCGCCGGGCGGCCGGGGATCTGCGCGGTGGTGACGACGAGGTCCATGTCGCGGATGTGCCGGGCCAGCGCCTCCTCGACGCGGCGCTGCTGGTCGGCCGCGAGCTCCTTCGCGTAGCCCCCCTGCCCCTCGGCGGCGACCGCTTCGACCTCGACGAAGGCGGCGCCCAGGCTCTGCACCTGCTCCTTCACGACGGGGCGCACGTCGAAGGCGGAGACGATCGCCCCGAGCCGACGCGCGGTGGCGATGGCCTGCAGGCCCGCGACGCCCGCCCCGACGACGAACGCGCGCGCCGGCGCGATGGTCCCCGCCGCCGTCGTAAGCATCGGGAGGAAGCGCGGGAGCAGTGACGCGCCGAGGAGGACCGCCTTGTACCCGGCGACGGTCGCCTGCGAGGAAAGCGCGTCCATGGACTGGGCCTTGGTGGTGCGCGGGACGAGCTCCATCGCGTAGGCGGTCACGTTCCGGCGGGCGAGCGCCTCGAGGAGCGGCCGGCTCCCGGCCGGATTCAGGAAGGCGACGAGCGACGCGCCCTCGCGCATCCGCCCCGCCTCCTCCGGCGCCGGCGGCTGCACCCGGGCGACGAGGTCCGCAGGCGCGATCGCGTCGGTCGTGAGCTCGGCGCCGGCGGTCGCATAGGCGTCATCGGTGAATCCGGCCGCGGCGCCGGCGCCCCGCTCGACGAGGAGGTCGTGCCCCGCCTTGCGCAGGCGGGCGACGCTGTCGGGCACGAGGGCGACGCGCCGCTCGCCGGGGGCGGTCTCTCGGGGTACACCAATGCGCATGGCGGCTCCGTGCGGAGGTCGGGACCCGGAATCTACGACGCGTGACCGGGCCGCGCATCCTCGCGCGCAGGGCCTGCGCGGAGGGCCGCGTCCGGATGCTCGCGCGCGATGAAATCGAGGAGGGCGTACGAGAAGAACGCGAGCCCCGCCATCTCGAGCGTCTCCTCGGCGGCCATGATCACGATGATGGGAATGCCCCGCACGGCATGCCGGTCCCAGACGTACCCGCCCACCATTTCCATCACGATGGCGCCGGCGAGGAAGGTCGCCGCCGAGGCGATCACGAGGCGCCTCGTCCGCCGCGGGAGCGCACGGAGGAAGGGCACGTAGAGGATGCCGAGCGCCATGACGAAGATGCCATAGGGAATGACCCAGGCATGCAGCAGGGCGCCGCTCGTGGAGAACTCGTCGCGGAAGGCGCCGATGAGCTGCTCGTGGATCGCGGTCGCCTCGTCGAGCGCGAGGAAGACGAAGACGGCCGCGAGCACGAGCCAGTGGGCATGGAAACGGTCGCCGGCCCGGCGGCGGAGCCGCGCGATGGCCGCGCAGAGCAGGCCCGGGAGGAGGAAGAGTAGCGACGAGTACCACGCGGGGATCGTGCCCTCGCCGTCGAAATTGAGGAGCCGGCGGAAGCCGAGCACGTGGTCTCGCCCGAACCCGAACTCCGCCACGGTCGCGCCCGCATGGCCGAGCACGAGGAGTGCGACGGTCCCGAGGAGCCAGGCGAGCACCCGCCGCGGACGGAGCACGAGGTCGGGTGCCTCGCTCATTGGCGCACCACGCGCCAGATCGTGGCGTTGCGATCGGCCGCGATGTAGAGCGCCCCGTCCGGCGCGACGGCGAGCCCCGACGCGCGGAGCCCCGTCGCGGATTCCGCATCCGCCGCAAACGTGTCCCAGGTGCCGGATGGGCGGTCGCCGCGGAACGGGACGAACACGACGCGGTAGCCCTCCTGCGGCAGCGGCGCGCGATTCCACGATCCATGCCACGCGATGAACGCGCCGCCGCGGAACCCCGGGCCGAACGCGTCGCTCTCGTAGAAGGCCATCGCGAGCGGCGCCCAGTGCCCGGGAAAGGCGATGAGGGGGGCCGGCACGCCCGCACACTCCCGCGTGCCCCCCGCGCCGGCATACTCGGGAGACACCACCATGCGGCGTCCTTCGTTGCTGTAGTGGCAGTAGGGCCAGCCGTAGTCGCCGCCGTCGGTCACGGCCACGAGGACCTCCGCGGGATCGCTCGCGTTGATCTCCGCGCTGAATCCCCAGTTCTGCGCGAGCTGGTCACGCCCGTGCACCACCGCGTGCAGCACGCGCGAGCGCGGGTGGACCGCGAGCGCCATCGCATTCCGGAGCCCGGTCGCGAACCGGCGCCCGTCGGCGAACGTCTGGCCGGGGCGGCTCGCGGAGAAGCGCCAGATCCCGGCGCGCCGCTCGAGCTCGGTGCACGGGTCGTGGCCGCGCGAGCCGGCGACGCGATCGTTCTCCTGGCAGCTGTTCGTGCGCGACCCGATGTTGACGTACAGGTCGTCGCCGTCGAACGCGAGGCTCTTCGCGACGTGTCCCCCGTCCGCCGGGAGGCCGGCGACGATGCGCTCGGCGTCTCCCTCGGGCTCGAGCGCGCCCGTGAGCCGCCAGCGGAGGATCTCGTCGTTGCGCGCGAAGTAGAGGTGCCCGTCGTGGATCTCCACGTCGTTTCCGCCGCCGGGCCCGAAGCTCGCGCGCACGTCGGGGCGCCCGTCGCCGCTCGTGTCGCGGAAGGCGAGCACGCCGCCACCCTGGCCCTCGCGGTCGGCCTTGACCGCGGCGTAGAGATCGCCGTTCGGCGCGACGGCGAGCTCGCGCACCTGGCCGAGCGTGCGCCCGACCACGAGTGCGCAGAACCCCGGCGCGAGGGAGAGCCCGCCGTTGTCCGCGTCGCACCCGGGACCTTCTGCGCCCGCCGTGCGCCGCGCGTCGGTCGGCTCGGGCGGCGCGGCGACGGGGAGCGCGCATGCCCCGCCGAGGAGGATCCAGGGGAGCAGTCGCATCGCGGTCATGGTGTCCTCCTCGTGCGGGAAGCGGGCTCACGAATCATCTACCGGTGAGGGCGTCCGGCGCCATGCCGGGCACCCACCGAGGGAGAAATCGGGGTTTCCCAGAGGGAAAACCGGTGTCTCGCCTATTGCACCTGCGGCGCAATTTCTTACTTTGGGAGCGGCTGGTGCTGGTCTGTCGCAGGTGCTCACCGCTCTCACCCACTCAGGGAGAACGACGATGGCAGCCAAGAAGAAGGCGGCGAAGAAGTCCAGCAGGGCAAAGAAGCCGGCGAGAAAGACGGCCA
>DASUXZ010000190.1:0-9477 GCA_036377655.1 Gemmatimonadales bacterium | reverse complement strand
ATGATCGGCATGAAGAGGCCGAGCACGCCGAGGTACTTGGCCACCGGGTGCTTCCAGAGCGACTCGAACATGCCCGGAGTGGACCCGTGGCCGCGGAGCCCGCCGTGCCGGCCCACGCCCCACTCGATCCACACGAGCGGGATGCCCACGAGGAGGAGCGCCACGAAGTACGGAATCATGAACGTTCCGCCGCCGTTCTCGACCGCCTGGCGGGGGAATCGCAGGAAGTTGCCGAGGCCGACGGCGTTGCCGGCCATGGCGAGGATCAGCCCGATGCGCGAGCCCCACTGCTCGCGGTGAACGACTTCTTCTGCCACAACAGCTCCGGGGATTGAGGGGAAGGTCGAGGTCCGCCGCTACTTGTAGACCGGGAACTCGCCGGCCTTGTACCTGGTCCAGTACACGTCGAGGTCGCGCCGCACCTTGCCGCTCAGCAGGAAGACGCCGAGCAGGTTCGGGAATGCCATGCCGAGGATCATGTAGTCGCCGAAGTCGAGCACGTTCGTCGCCGTGATGATCGACCCGAGGAAGGTGAAGACGAGGAAGAGCACCTGATAGACACGGGTATGCCCGTCGCCGAACAGGTACACCCAGCACCGCTCCCCGTAGTACGACCAGCTGATCATCGTCGAGTAGGCGAAGAGCATCACCGCGAGCGAGAGCACGAGCGGGAACCAGGTGATGTGCTCGCCGAACGCGCGCGACGTGAGCGCCGCGCCCTGGTTGTCCGCGATGATCCCGGCGTAGTCGGGGTTCGCGTAAGCCCCCGTGATGACGATGACGAGGGCCGTCATGGTGCAGACGATCACCGTGTCGATGAACGGCTCGAGCAGCGCGACGATCCCCTCGCGAATCGGATACGGAGTCTTCGCGGCCGAGTGGGCGATGGCGGCGGAGCCGGCGCCAGCCTCATTGGAGAAGGCCGCCCGGCGGAAGCCCTGCACGAGCACGCCGACGAAGCCGCCATAGGCGGCGCCGGGATTGAACGCGCCCTCGATGATGGCGCGGAAGGCCGAGGGGATCGCCGCGGTGTTCGTCAGGATGACCACGATGCATGCCACGACGTACAGCCCGCACATGAACGGCACGATCTTGTCGGCCACCGATGCGATCCGCCGGATGCCGCCGATGATCACGACGCCGGTGAGCAGCACCATGATGAGGCCGTAGACCCAGGGATACGGCGTGAGGAGCGGCACGTTCTCCTGCAGGGCGTTCATCGACTGGTTGACCTGGAACATGTTGCCGCCGCCCAGGGAGCCGCCGATGCACATCACCGCGAAGACGACGGCCAGGATCCTGCCGAACCGCGGCCACCCGAGCTCACCGAGGCCGTTCGACAGGTAGTACATCGCGCCGCCCATGAGGCGCCCGTCGGGGCGGACCTGCCGGTATTTCTGGCCGAGCGTGCACTCGGCGAATTTCGACGACATGCCCAGCAGGCCGGCAAGGATCATCCAGAACGTCGCTCCCGGGCCGCCAATGGACACGGCGATCGCCACGCCGGCGATGTTGCCGAGCCCGACGGTCGCCGACAGCGCCGCCGAGAGCGCCTGGAAGTGACTCACCTCACCCGCGTCCTCGGGATTGCTGTACCGGCCCCGGGTCACGTTCACCGCGTGGCGGAAGCCGCGCAGGTTGATGAAGCCCATCCGGATCGTGAGGTAGGTCGCGCCGAGGATGAGCCAGAGGACGACGAGCGGGAACGCGTGGTCCGGATCCCAGAACATGACGTCCCAGAAGATCACGGCGCCGAGCCAGCCGTTGAGGACGCCCATGTACCGGTCCGCCGTGGCCATGAAGCCGGTCGGCTCGGCCTCCTCGGCGGCGGGCTGCTGTCCTTCGATCGGAAGGTTCGGCGACGTGTCGGCGACGCCGGGCATCGCCGGTGCGGGCACCGAATCCTGGGCGGAGAGCACCGCCGGCGAGACCGCCGCGGGGGCGAGCGCGAGGACGCAGGCGAGCGCGATCCGGCTGATGCAGGACACAGGACGGGTCATCGCGTTCCCGGTTGGGGGATCGGGCGCGTCGAGTCCGGGGGCGACCGGCCCCCGGGCGGCGAAGCTTCGATGTGATGCGAGAACGTCAGGCGCTGTAGTTCGGCGCCTCACGGGTGATCGTGACGTCGTGCGGATGCGATTCCCGGAGTCCCGCCGACGTGACCTGCACGAACTCGGTGTCGCGCTGGAGCGCCGCAATGCTCGCGACGCCGCAGTAGCCCATGCCGCTCCTGAGCCCGCCCACCATCTGGAAAAGGACGTCGGCCACAGGACCCTTGTAGGGGACCCGGCCCTCGATCCCCTCGGGCACGAGCTTGGCCGGCGCCATCTCCCCTTCCTGGAAATAGCGGTCGGCGGACCCGTCCTGCATCGCGGCGAGGCTGCCCATGCCGCGGATCATCTTGAACCGGCGGCCTTCGGCGAGGACGCTCTCCCCGGGGCTTTCCTCGGTCCCGGCGAGCATCGAGCCCATCATCGCACTCGAGGCGCCGGCCGCGAGGGCCTTCACGACGTCTCCCGAGTACTTGATGCCGCCGTCCGCGATGACGGGCACCTCCCCGGCGCCGCGGACGGCGTCGATGATTGCCGTGACCTGCGGGACGCCGACGCCCGTCACGACGCGCGTAGTGCAGATGCTTCCCGGCCCGATCCCCACCTTCACGGCATCCACACCCCGCTTCACGAGCTCGGCGGCACCCGCCTCGGTGGCCACGTTCCCGGCGATGAGCTGCGCCTCGGGAAAGGCATTCCGGAGGGCATCCACCGTGGACAGCACGCCCTCGCTGTGACCGTGCGCCGAATCGACGACGAGCACGTCCACGCCGGCCTCGATCAGCGCCCGCGCGCGCGCCAGGTCCCCGGCGGCGCCGCCTACGGCCGCCGCGACGCGCAGCCGGCCGTGCTGGTCCTTGTTGGCGTTCGGGAAGTCACGGCGCTTGAAGATGTCCTTGACCGTGATGAGGCCCTTGAGGACGCCCTGATCGTCCACTACGGGAAGCTTCTCGATCCGGTGTCGGGCCAGGATGCGCTCGGCCTCCTCGAGGTCGGTGCCCACCGGCGCGGTGACGAGCTTCTCGCGCGTCATCGCCTCCTGGATCGGCTGGTCGAGGTTGCGCTCGAACTGGAGGTCGCGGTTGGTGATGATCCCCACGAGCCGGCCACTGCCGTCCACGATCGGAACGCCCGAGATCCGGAACCGCCGCATGAGGGCGACCGCCTCCCGGAGGGGCCGCTCGGGCCCGAGCGTGATCGGGTTCATGATCATCCCGCTCTCGCTCCGCTTCACGCGGTCCACCTCGGCCGCCTGGCGCTCGACCGACATGTTCTTGTGGATCACGCCGATGCCCCCGGAACGCGCCATCGCGATGGCCATGTCGGACTCGGTGACCGTGTCCATCGCGGCGGAGATGAGCGGGATGTTGAGCGGGATCCTGCGGGTGAGCCGGGTCGCCGTCGAGACGTCCCGCGGGTGGACCGTCGAGTGGCGCGGGACGAGCAGGACGTCGTCGAACGTGAGGCCTGCGGCCGGCCGGATCCGGCTCATCCGCGGGTCGATCCCCGATGCAGGACGGCCCCCCGGCGCCCGCAGGGGGCCGTCGAAGGGCCGGGTTGTGTCGATGCCATCTCGAATTGTAGGGCGGACTTGGCCCGAAATCAAGCAGCCCGGTCGTCGGTCCCGTCCGCGGGCTGGCCGAATCGTCGCCAGACGAGGTAGACCGGGACGCCGAGCGCGACGATCGTGAGCCCCGCCCGGGTGTATTCCGGCTTCTCGACCAGCAGGACGACCATGATGCCGGCGAGTCCGAGCGCGTACAGCGCCGGGATCACCGGATAGCCGATCGCCCGCACCGGCCGCGGCAGGTCGGGCCGGGTTCGCCGGAGGCGGAAGAGGGCGATGATCGTGAGGAAGTAGAAGAGCACCGCCGCGATGATCACGAAGTCGAGGAGCTGGCCGTACGTGCCGCTCAGGCAGAGCACCATCGCCCAGGCGGCCTGGGCGCCGAGACCGAAGGTCGGCGTGCGCCAGGTGGCGTGGAGGTGCGCCGCGCGCCGGAAGAAGAGCCCGTCGCGGGCCATCGCGTAGAAGACGCGCGGCCCCGCGAGGATGAGCCCGTTGTTGCAGCCGAAGGTGGAGACGAGGATCAGCATTGCCATGACCGCGGCCCCCGCCGAGCCGAGCATGACCGCGAGGGCCGCGGTCCCGACGCGATCCTCGGCCGCGTACATGAGGCCGCGCTCGAGCACGGTGCCGCCGTCCGGCGATCCCCCATAGGGAAGGACACTCAGGTAGGCGAGGTTCGCGAGCAGGTAGAGCGACGAGACGAGGATCGTCCCGAGCGCGAGCGCCCGTGGAAGGTTGCGGGCCGGATCGCGCACCTCGGCGGCGGTGAACGTCACGTTGTTCCAGGCGTCGCTCGAAAAGAGCGAGCCGACCATCGCCGCGCCGACGGCCGGTAGCATCGCGGGCCCCCAGCTCCCCGTGCCCCAGAACGACCCGAAGTTCGCCGCCGCGATCGCGGGTTGCCGGAACACCGTGAGGCCGAGGAGGATCAGCGCCGCGAGCGCCCCGACCTTGGCGATCGTGAATACGGTCTGGATCCCGGCCCCGAGGCGAACGCCGCGCATGTTGACCACGGTGAGGAGGAGCACCATCGCGAGGGCCACGAGCCGCTGGTTGCTGAGCCCGAGCTCGATCTCGCCGCCGGGCATCGTCACATGACCGAGGGAGAGGAAGACGTCGGCGGTCACCGAGGGCACGAGTACGCCGAGGAAGCGCGCGAAGGCGACCGCGACCGCGGCGATCGTGCCGGTCTGGATCACCGTGAAGAGGGTCCAGCCATACAGGAACCCGACCGACGGGCTCAGGCCTTCGCGCAGGAAGACATACTGCCCGCCGGCGCGCGGCATCATCGCGGCGAGCTCCGCGTACATGAGGGCGCCAGTCACCGTCATCACCCCCGTGAGCAACCAGACGAGCATGAGCCCGCCGGGCCCCCACGCGGCGGTCTGCCGGGCGATGTCGGCGGACACGATGAAGATCCCGGAGCCGATCATCGCCCCGACCACCATGGAGACGGCGGCGAGGGGACCGATACCGCGAATGAACTGCGCCTCCGACGACGGGGCCTTCCCTGCCTCGACAGCCGCGGTCATATGGGTTCCGCTATGGGGGATCCTGCAGGAAGGCGCCCGGACCGTGCCGGGCGCCTCTGTTGCTCAGCTTCCGAGTCCCTCGGCCGGCGGCGAGGGCGGTGGGCCCGGCGGGGGAACCTGGGGCTTCGGGGGCTCGACGACCTTCACCGCTTCCTCGACGACGGACTGGCCGGCCGCGGCGAGCCCCTTCATCACCTTGGCGGCGCTGTCCATGATGCCCATCGTGCCCGAGATGGCCTTCACCGGGAGCTTCCCGGCCCGCATCGTGTCCTCGACCGTCTCGGTGAGCTTGGCGAGGATCCCGGTGGGCCGCTGGCGCTCGGCGTACCTGCTCTCGAGGAACTCGACGTAGTCGAGGACCTGGTACGCGCGGTCGTCGCTCAGGGTTTCGAGGGCGCGCATGATGCGGGCCCTGAGGAGGTCGTTCATGGCAGCTCCGCGGGCGGAAAGGGACCTGCGTCCGGCAGCCTGAAGAATGGCACGCCGGCCGCCCTGCCGCCACCTGGCGTACCCGCCGTCAGGCCTCGCTGACGAGGCTTCCCGGCCGGTCGGCGTCGTCCCCGCTCGTGCCGCTGCCGGTCCCCTTCCCCAGGAGCCGCTTGAGGGCCGGCGGGGCGATGAACGTCGTGACGATCACCATGAGGGTAAGGGCGGAGAAGTCGCCGGCGGTGAGGACCCCGGCGGTGAGTCCCGTCTGCGCGAAGATGAGCCCGACTTCCCCGCGCGGAATCATCCCGACGCCGACCACGAGCTTCCGCCCCCGGAACCACCACGGCGCAAAGCCCGCTGCGAGCTTGCCGACGATGGCGGCGAGGATCAGGAGCCCGCCGACCGTGAGCACGCGCGGATCGGCGAACGTCCGGACGTCCACCGAGGCGCCCACCCAGACGAAGAAGATCGGCACGAAGAAATGGCCGAGGCGAACGGTGCCGAGTTCTATGGTGTGCGCGTGAGGCGTCGGCGCGAAGACGAGCCCGGCGGTGAAGGCGCCGATGATGAGCGCCGACCCGACGGCGTCCGCGAGCACGGCGACGAGGAAGGCGACGACGAGCCCCATGATCGCGACCGTCTGCTCCGCCGAGACGCGCGAGAGGAGCCGGAAGAGCGGCGGGACGACGAAGCGTCCCACGATGAGGGCGACGGCAACGAAGCCGAAGGCCGTGAGCGTCGTGACGCCGACGCTGACCGGGGTGAGCTCCGCGCCGGAGACGAGCTTCGAGACCACCGCCAGGATGATGAGGCCGATGATGTCGTCGATGACGGCCGCGCCGAGGACCACCTGGCTCTCGGTGTCCTCGAGCCGGCCAAGGTCGGAGAGGACGCGCGCCGTGATGCCGACCGACGTGGCCGTGAGGGCGGCGGACATGACCAGCATCTCGAGCCGGCCGAGCCCGAGCATCGCGCCGATCCCGTAGCCGAGCGCGAACGGGAGGGCGACGCCCACGAGCGCGACGGTGGCCGCCGTCCCCCCCACCGACAGCAGCTTCCGGAGGTCGGTCTCGAGCCCGATCTGGAACAGCAGGATGACGACGCCGATCTCGGCGAGGATGTGGATGACCGGGATGCCGGGATCCACGAACCCGAGGACCGAGGGACCGAGCAGCACGCCGGCCACGAGCTCCCCGAGCACCGCCGGCTGGCCGATCCGCTCCGCGAGCTCGCCGAAGAGCTTCGCGCCGGCGAGCGTCGCCGCGAGGGCGAGGAGGATCGCCGGGATCGTCGGCGCGCCTTCCGCCGCGAGCGCGATAAGCGTCACCTACTGCCGCGCGACAGCGGGCGCGACGAGCGACCGCAGCTGGATCACGGGGGTGGCGAGGAACCGGCTCCGCGCCGCGCGAATCGACGCGCGGACGGTGATCTCGGTGAGGGCGGGGAGCGCCGTGATCTGCGCGCGCTCTTCGGGGGTGACCATGATATAGACGAATCCCGGCTCGGGAAGCGGGCCGCGCGCGAGGATGTACGGCTGGCCCGGCGGCATCTCGGGGCGAAGCTCGTCGGCGACGGCGGTCGAGACGTACTGCAGGCGCCACTCGACCGTCTGGCCGACGTAGCGCTCCGGATTGGCACGCACCTCGGCGGCCGTCACGCCGACGAGCGGGCCTCCCGTGGCGGGCTTGAGCTCCGACTCGCGGACCCAGCCTTCGGTGCGGACGCGTACCCATTCGCCCGCGCGGCCGACGACGGCGAGCTGCGTGCCCGGCACCACGCTTCCCATGCGCGGGCCCTCCGGCACGGCGTGGAGCGACGCGGCGCGCGACGCTTCCAGCAGCTCGCTCTCTTCCGCTGCGTCGGCCGGAGCCTGCCCTGCCCCCTGCGTCATCGGCCGGTAGGCTGCGGCGCTGTCGGCGGCGGGCCGCGGCGCGGCGGGCCGTGCGGCCGTGCGCGTCGAGTCGGACACGGCGGGCCGGCGCGGCGCGTCCGTCTCCTCCCGCGTGGCCGCGGCGCCGACGGCGTTGCTCCGGACCCAGACCGTCCGGCGCACGTGGGTCCAGCGCCCGCGCGATTCGACCCGGTCGAGCAGCATGCCCTTTTCCATGCGCGCGATCTCTGCGCCGTCCGGTGCCGAGCGCAGGCGCACGTCGGTGCCGTCCACCGCGAGGTCGAACCCGTTCCGCCGGCTCGGCGTGACGAACGAAGTGGACACCCAGCCATCGAGCGTCACCTGCCGCCACCCGCTTCGCACCTCGCCGATCCGGAGCGTCGCGCGGGAGGGGAGGCGTGCGAGGAGAGTGCCGCCGGGCGCGGCGTGCATCGTCGTCGCGCTCACCGGGCGCTGCTGCTGCGCCTCGAGCCCGCCGCCCGCGACGAGGAGCACGAGAAGGAGAGCGCTTGTGGCTGGAAGCCGGGTCCGCGGAGGACTAGATTGCGGCGCGACAGTCATTGCCCGGCATAGTAGAACACGCGGAGAACCATGTCAAACAACGCCGCGCGCCGCGCGCCGGTCGTCCTGGTGGTGCTCGACGGGTGGGGATATCGCGCGGAACGTGAGGGCAATGCCATCGCGCTCGCGCGCGCGCCGGTCTGGGAGCGCCTCTGGCGCTCGGCGCCGCGCACGCTCCTCGACGCGAGCGGCCTTGCGGTGGGCCTTCCGGCCGGCCAGATGGGCAACAGCGAGGTGGGCCACCTGAACCTCGGCGCCGGGCGCGTCGTGCCGCAGGATCTCGTGCGCATCTCGCAGAGCATCGAGCGTGGCGAGTTCTTCGCGCTCGAGCCGTTCCAGGCGCTCGGCGCGCACCTGCGCCGCACGGGGGGAACGCTGCACCTCGTCGGCCTCCTCGGCCCCGGCGGGGTGCATGCGATCGATTCGCACTGGCTCGCCTGCGTCGAGCTCGGCGTGCGACTCGGCGCGCGGCAGATCGCCGTGCAGGGCTTCCTCGACGGGCGAGATGCCTCGCCCACCCTCGGCGCCGGCGTCGTGCGGCAGCTCGCCGCCGATCTCGAGCGGATCGCAGGTGGGCGGGCGCTCATCGCATCGCTCACCGGCCGGTACTACGGGATGGACCGCGACCGGCGGTGGGAGCGGACCCGGATCGCGTACGACGCGCTGGTGCACGGCCGCGGCGAGGCGGTGACCGACCCCGTCGCCGCGATCGAGGCGCGCTACGCCGCGGGCGAGACCGACGAATTCATGCGTCCCATCGTCGTGACCCGGTCGGGCGTGCCCGCCGCCCCGATGCGCGACGGCGACGCGATGATCTGCGTGAATTACCGGAGCGACCGGATGCGGCAGATCGTGAGCGCGCTCATGCTCGAGGACTTCACGGGGTTCGACGCCGCCGACCGGCCGGCGCTCGCCTGCGTCACGATGACGCAGTACGACGCGACCTTCCCCATCCCGCAGGCCTTTCCGCCGTTCAGCATGGCGAAGATCGTCGCGGAGGTCCTCGAGGCGCACGGCCGGACACAGCTCCGGACCGCGGAGACGGAGAAGTATCCGCATGTCACCTACTTCTTCAACGGGGGCCACGAGCCGCCGTTTCGCGGGGAGGAGCGCCGGCTCGTGCCGTCGCAGAAGGTGGCAACCTACGACCTCGCGCCCGAGATGAGCGCGCCGGGGATCACCGACACGCTCTGCGCCGCGCTCGCCGAGCGCGAGCACGACTTCTACCTCTGCAACTACGCCAACGCCGACATGGTCGGGCACACGGGCGTGCTCCCCGCCGTGATCCGCGCCGTCGAAACCGTGGACACGTGTCTCGGCCGGGTCCTTTCGGCTGCGGAAGCCGCGGGGGCCTCGGTCCTCGTGACGGCGGACCACGGGAACTGCGAGATGATGGTGGATCCGGCCGGGGGGCCGCACACCGCGCACACGACGAATCCGGTA
>DASUXZ010000189.1:0-7669 GCA_036377655.1 Gemmatimonadales bacterium | reverse complement strand
TCTGCTTCTCGCCCCATCCCGACGACGACGTGATCTCGATGGGCGGGATGCTCCGGAAGCTGGTCGAGAACGGGAACGAGATCGTGGTGGCGTACCAGACAAGCGGCAACATCGCCGTCTTCGACCACGACGTGCTCCGCTACGTGGACCTTCTCGAGCGCCTCGCGCGCGAGGGAATGCTCGACCGGGAGGAAGTGCAACCGCTCGCCGGGCGCGTGCGCGATTTTCTCGCGGCGAAGGCCCCGGGCCAGGTGGACCTCGAGGAAGTGCAGGACCTCAAGCGGCTCATCCGCGAGGCGGAGGCCGTGAGCGGGATCGAGACGCTCGGGCTGTCGGCGCGCAACGCCAGGTTCCTCGACCTCCCCTTCTACCAGACGGGGAAGGTGCGGAAGGATCCGATCACGGCGGCCGACGTCGAGATCGTGCGGAAGCTCCTGGACGAGGTCCAGCCCGAGATCGTCTTCGCCGCCGGTGACCTGAGCGACCCGCACGGCACGCACCGCATGTGCCTCGAGGCCGTGGAGCGGGCCCTCGATCTGGCGTATCCAGGAACGGGCCGCGCGCGCCCCGAGCTCTGGCTTTACCGGGGCGCCTGGCAGGAGTGGCCGGTCACGGAAGCGACCTGGCTCGTGCCGCTCTCACAGGAAGAGCTGAAGCTCAAGATCCGCGCGATCTTCAAGCACCAGTCCCAGAAAGACTCGGCGCCGTTCCCCGGCGGGCACGACGAGCGCGAGTTCTGGCAGCGGGTCGAGGCGAGGAACAAGGAGACGGCGGCGCTCCTCGACCGGCTCGGGCTGGCGGAATACTTCGCGATGGAGGCGTATGTCGTCCGGTGAATGTCCCGTCAGGCTCACATCTTTTCACGGCCGGCCTGAATAGCACGAAAACTTGGCGCTGCATCGGAACTTCGCCGCGCAAGTCGGGGCTCACCTTTCCGGGTAGAACTTCTCCCCCCGCTCCGCCATCGCCACGAGCGACGGCGCCGGCTTGAAGCGCGGGCCGTAGATGCCGGCGAGCTCGCGGAGCGTGTCCACCACGCGCGCCGGGCCGAGGGCATCGATCGTCCGGAGCGGCCCGCCGCGGAACGCGGGATACCCGATCCCGAAGATCGCCCCGATGTCGCCATCCCTCGGCGTCCGGATGACGCCTTCGTGCGCGGCCATCGCGGCCTCGTTCAGCATGGAGTAGAGAAGCCGTCGCTCGACCGTGGCCTGCGGCGTATTCTCCTGCGGCGTGAGCCCGAGGAGCGCGTAGACCTGCGCGTCGGGCCCCGCCTTCTTCCCCTCGCGGTATTCGTAGAATCCCTTCCCGTTCTTCCGCCCCTGCCGTCCGTCCGCGAGCATCCGGTCGAGCACGTCGGACGGCTCGAGCCGCTCGCCGAACGCGCCGTGCATCACTTTCGCGACCTTGGCGCCCACGTCGAGGCCCACCTCGTCGAGCAGCGTCACCGGCCCCACCGGGAACCCGTACTCCGTCATGGTCCGGTCGATCAGGTCGATCGGCACCCCTTCGCGCACCAGGATGCCCGCCTCGTTCATGTACGGCAGCAGGATCCGGTTCACCCAGAACCCGGGGCTGTCGCCGACGACGATGACGGTCTTCCCCATCTTCCGCCCGAAGCGCACCGCGCGGACGACCGTGTCCGCCGCCGTCCCCGCGTGCGGGATCACCTCGAGCAGCGGCATCTTCTCGACCGGCGAGAAGAAGTGCATGCCGATCACCTGCTCCGGCCGCGCAGCCCCGGCCGCGATCTGCCCGATCGGGATGGTCGAGGTGTTCGTCGCGAAGATGGCGCGCTCGCCGGTCTCGCGCTCGACTTCCGCGAGCACGCGCCGCTTCACCTCGAGATCCTCGAACACCGCCTCGATGACGAGGTCGGCGCGGAGGAAGCCGCTGTAGTCCGCCGCGCCGGAGAGGAGCGCCACGAGCTGCTCGTACTTCGGCTGGCGGAGGCGCCGGCGCTCGAGCCGGTCGTCGAGGATGCGCCGCGCCCCGCGGATCCCCTTCCCCACCCGCGGCAGGTCGGCGTCCTTGAGCCGGGCCTCCACTTCGGCGTTGAGCACGGCGGTCCCCGCGATGGCGGCACCCATGAAGCCGGCGCCGACCACCGCGAGCCGGCGAACGGGCGGGACCCGCATCGCGGCGGCGCCGGGCACGCCGTCGTCCTTCTTGAGCGAGGTCGTCGCGAAGAAGATCTGGACCAGGTTGCGCGAGACGTCGGTCATCGCGAGCTCGCCGAAGAGGCGCGCCTCTTCCACGAGCCCGGCCTGCAGCCCCCGCTCGAGCCCGGTCCGGACCGCCTCGAGCGCCGCGAGCGGCGCCGGGTAATGGCCGCCGGTCTTCTCGCGCACCTGCTTCTCCGCCTGCGAGTAGACGATGCGCCGACCGATCGGCGTCCGGTCGAGGAAGAACGCCTGCACCCCGCCCCGGCCCCGGCGTTCCGGCACGCCGCTCCGCACCAGTCGCTCCGCGGCCGCCACGGCCGTTCGCCGGAGGATGCTCTCGGGCACGATCTCGTCCGCCATGCCGAGGCGGTACGCCTTGTCCGCGCGCTCGCTCTTGCCCGCGAGGATCATGTCGAGCGCCGCGCGCGCGCCGACGAGGCGCGGCAGGCGCTGCGTGCCGCCGACTCCCGGGATGATCCCGAGCTGGACTTCGGGGAGGCCGAGCTGCGTCTTCGGGCTGTCGCTGACGACGCGCCAGTGGCAGGCGAGCGCGAGCTCGAACCCGCCGCCGAGGCACGCGCCGTGGATCGCCGCGACGAACGGCTTCGGGAAGCCGGCCACGCGATCCGCGAGCTCCTGGCCCGTCCGCGCGAGCGCCGTCGCCTCCGCCGCCGACCGGAGCCGTGCGAACTGCTCGATGTCCGCGCCCGCGATGAAGGTGTCCGGCTTCCCCGAGATGAGCACCACGCCGCGCACCATCCCGTCCTCGGCGAGGCGGGTGAGCAGCGTCGAGAACTCGTCGAGCACGGGCCCGGTGATCTTGTTGACCGGCTCGCCCGGGAGGTCGAAGGTGACGACCGCGATCCCGTTCTCGTTGACCGCGGAGAACGCGCCCGCCATCAGTTGCGCTCCAGCACGAGGGCGTACCCCATCCCGCCCTGCGCGCAGATGGAAACGAGGCCGAACTCGACGTCCTGCCGCTTCATCTCGTTGGCGAGCGTCGTGACGATGCGGGCGCCGGTCGCGGCGAAGGGATGCCCGATCGCGATCGAACCGCCCATCACGTTGGTGCGCTCCCAGTCCACGTCGCCCACCGGTCCCGGGAGTCCGAGCCGGTCGGCCCACTCCTGCGAGCCCCACGCCTGGACGTTGGAGAGCACCTGCGCCGCGAACGCCTCGTGGATCTCGACGAGGCCGAGGTCGCTCCAGGCGATGCCCGCGCGCTCGAGCGCCTTCGGCACGGCGAACGCGGGCCCCATGAGGAGCTGCCAGCCGGGATCGACAGCCGCCACCGCGAAGCTCCGGATGAACGCGAGCGGCTCGTAGCCGAGCGCCGCGGCCTTCTCCTCGGACATGAGGAGCACCGCGGCCGCGCCGTCGGTGAGCGGAGACGAATTGCCGGCGGTGACGCTCCCGTACTTCCGGTCGAACACCGGCTTGAGCGCCGCGAGCGCGTCCATCGACGTGTCGGGCCGGATGCCGTTGTCGGCGGTGGTCACCTCGTCGAGCTCGCGCCCGCCGAGCCAGGGGACGATCTCCGCGGTGAGCCGCCCGTCCGCGGTGGCGGCGGCGGCGCGCTGGTGGCTCATGAGGGCCACGCGGTCCTGCGCCTCCCGCGTGATCCCGTTCTCCTTGGCCATCTTCTCCGCCGACTGTCCCATCGACTCGCCGGTGGACGGCTCCGCGATGGCGGGCGAGACCGGGACGAGGTCCTTCGGCCGCACCCTGCTGAATGCCCCGAGCCGCTGGCCGAGCGAGCGCGCGCGGCTCGCGTCCATGAGGATCCGCGTCATGCGGCGCGAGTGCAGGATCGGGATGTCGCTCAGCGATTCGACGCCGCCGGCGATGCCCGCGTCCGCGTGCCCGATGGCGATCTGCGTCGCGATGTTCTCGATCGCCTGCGCCGCGCTCGCGCACGCGCGGTTCAGCGAGTAGGCGGGAATGGTGGGAGGAAACTGCGGCAGGAGGCTCACTTCGCGGGCGACGTTCGGCGTGAGGACCGACTGGACCACCTGGCCGAACACGATCTGGTCGATCTCGCGCCCGTCGATCTCGGCGCGGTAGATCAGCTCCTTCACGGCGTAGCGCGCGAGGGCCACGGCGGGGACGTCCCGGAACACCGTTCCGCTCCGCGCGAACGGCGTGCGCACACCCGCCACGACGGCGACGCGCCGCCCCGCGCTCTGATTCTCCATCACTGCTCCGATCCGGATGGCCCGCCCTTATATTTTCCGCGCCACGATGCTCGCGACGGCGCGCCAGCGGTTGCCTTCCACCGGCTCGAGCACCTCGCGGCCGTGCAGCACGGTGAGCGGCGCGGCGAGCTGCGCGAGCTCGCCGGCGCGGAGCAGGTGGTCGGGATGCTCCGGCCCCCATCCCTGGAGCCGCTGCGCCTCGAGATACGTCTCGGCGAGCAGCAGCCCGCCGGGCTTCACCGCGGCGCGCACCTCGTTCATTCGCGACCGGTCAAGATAATTGAACACGAGAACCGCATCAAAAACGCCGAGGTCGGGCCAGTCGCGCTCGAGATCCACGACGCGCGTCTCGAGCGCCGCGCCCACGTTGCGTGCCGCCGCAGCGGCGGCGTCGAGCGCGGCGCGGTCGCGGTCGGTGAGCAGCACGTCTGCGCCGCGCGCGGCGGCGGCGATGGCGTGGCGGCCCTCGCCGCCGGCAAGATCGAGCACCCGCATCCCGGGACCGAGCCGGTGAGCGTGCCACGCGAACCAGGTGCTGGTCCGGATGCCCGCGGTGATGGGGGACAGGGTCAGGGGTCTCGCTCCTCGCGGCGCGCACCGCTCGACCGGCTGGTCGCGGCGCCGGTGGACGTGCTGGTGATCGGCGGCGGGATCACCGGTGCAGGGATCGCCCGCGATGCCGCCATGCGCGGGCTCCGGACGGCGCTCGTCGACGCGCGCGACTTCGCCTCCGGCACGAGCTCCCGGTCGAGCCGCCTCGTCCACGGCGGGCTCCGGTACCTGGAGCAGGGCCACCTCGGCCTCGTCACCGAAGCGGTGCGCGAACGGGAGACCCTCCTCCGCATCGCGCCCCACCTCGTGCGCCCGCTCGACTTCCTCTTCCCCGTGCACCAGGGAGACCGCGTCCCCCTCTGGAAGCTCGCCGCCGGCGTCGGGCTCTATTCGCTCCTGGCCCGGTTCCGGAATGTGGGGCGGCTCCGTGTGCTGAGCAAGCGAGGCGCGCTCGAGGCGGAGCCGATGCTGCGCGAGCGCGGCCTCACCGGGGCCGTCGTCTACGCCGACGCCCAGTGCGACGACGCCCGGCTCGTCGTCGCCACGGCGCGCTCGGCGGCACAGCACGGCGCCTTCGTCGCGAACCACGTGCGCGTCCTGTCGCTCCACCGGAAGGATGGGCGGGCCGCGGGGGCGACGGTCGCGGATGCGGTGACCGGGCGCGAGGGCGTCGTCGAGGCGGGGATCGTGGTCAACGCGGCCGGCCCCTGGTGTGACCAGGTCCGCCGGCTCGAGGACCCGACGGTCCCGCCGCTGCTCCGCCCGACGCGCGGCGTGCACGTGATGGTCTCCAGGGAGCGGCTCGGCACCCGCCACGCGATCACCTTCCTCAGCCCGATCGACGGCCGGGTGATGTTCGCGCTCCCCTGGGGCGAGCTCGCCTATATCGGAACCACCGATACCGACGATGCCGGCCCGCCGGACCAGGTCCGCGCTGACGGCGACGACCTCGTCTACCTCCTCCGGTCCGCGAACGCCCGCTTCCCGAATGCCCACCTCACGGAGGAGGACGTGCGCGTCACCTGGGCGGGGCTCCGCCCGCTCCTCGCAGGGAAGCCGGGCTCCGAGGCGTCGTCGGTGTCGCGCGAGCATGCGATCGTGACGGGTCCGGCCGGCATGATCACGGTCGCGGGCGGCAAGCTCACCACCTACCGCAGCATGGCGGCCGAGGTCGTGGACCTCGTGGCACGGCGGCTCGGGCGACGGCTGCCGCAGGCGCCGACGGACGTGGAGCCCCTGCCCGGCGGGGAGACGGGAGACGTCGAGTCCTTCCGGCGGCGGGGTGCCGAGCTCGGCCTCCCGGCGGCGGTCGTCGACCACGTCGTCCGGCACTACGGCACCGAGGCCGCCGGGATCTTCAACCTCGGCGTCGCCGACCGCGCCCTCTTCGAGCGCCTCCATCCGGCCCACCCGGCGCTCGAGGCCGAGGTGGTCCACGCGGCCCGGCGCGAGTTCGCCGTCATGGTGGAGGACGTGCTCGTGCGCCGCGTCCACCTGTACTTCGAGACCCGGGACCGCGGGCTCCGCGCCGCCGAGCGCACCGCCGAGCTGCTCGGACGGGAGCTCGGATGGCCCGCCGAGCGGATGCGCGACGAGGCCGCACGATACCGCGCCTTCGTCGCATCCGAGCCGCGCACCGCCTGAGCACCGCGCGCGGGCAGGAGCTTCGCGCGGGCGTTATCTTTCAGGTTGTCGCGAAGTCGCGCTGAACCAATCCGGGCAGGAGCAGTCCGTGGATCCAAACGTCTTCGAAACGGCCAACGCCGGTTTCGCACAGGCGATGTACGAGGAGTTCCTCCGGAACCCCGCATCGGTCGGTGAAGGGTGGCGCCGCCTCTTCGAGAGCGGCGTCGTCGGCGAGATGCCGCCCGCGCCCGAGCCCTCCGCGAACGGAGGGTCGAAGGCCGCGGCACCCGAGGAGCGCGCTGCGCCGGGCGAGCCGATCAAGGGGCCCGCCGCACGGCTCGTCCAGAACATGAACGAGAGCCTCACGGTTCCGACCGCCACGACGTTCCGTGAGCTGCCGGTGTCCCGCCTCGAGGCCGCGCGGAAGTCGCTCAATGCGGCGCTCGCCGCGGCCGGGCGCGACACGAAGGTCTCGTTCACCCATCTCATCGCCTGGGGCATCGTCCAGGCCACGAAGCAGCATCCGGTGATGGGCCACACCCTCGCCATGCACGACGGCGTGCCCCATCGCGTGATCCCCGACGGGATCCATCTCGGCCTTGCCGTGGACGTCACGCGGAAGGACGGGAGCCGCGGGCTCGTGGTGCCGGTCATCAAGCATGCCGAGGCGATGGACTTCGCGGCCTTCCATGCGGCCTACGAGTCGCTCGTCGAAAAGGCGCGCACCAACAAGCTCATGCCGGACGACTTCGCCGGCGCCACCATGTCGCTCACGAACC
The DNA here is from genome assembly GCA_036377655.1 of Gemmatimonadales bacterium. GTDB lineage: Bacteria > Gemmatimonadota > Gemmatimonadetes > Gemmatimonadales > GWC2-71-9 > CAMLLJ01. The sequence goes on along the minus strand of DASUXZ010000189.1, from coordinate 352 downwards.
CCGGCGGCCTCGGCACGGTCGCCTCGGTGCCGCGGCTCATGGCCGGCCAGGGAAGCATCATCGCCGTCGGCGCGATCGGCTATCCGCCGGAGTTCGCCTCGGCGGCGCCGGAGCGGATCCGCGAGCTCGGCATCAGCAAGGTGATGACGATGACGAGCACGTACGACCATCGCGTCATCCAGGGCGCGGAGTCGGGGTCGTTCCTGGCGACGGTCGAAGCGCTGCTCCAGGGCGACCAGGGCTTCTACGATCTGATCGAGGAGAGCCTCCAGCTCACCGCCGAGAGCTATCGGGTGGTGAAGGCGGCGCCGGGGGCCAAGCGCGAGGAGGCGGCCGGCCCGGTCGCTCCGGA
>DASUXZ010000188.1:0-9120 GCA_036377655.1 Gemmatimonadales bacterium | reverse complement strand
GCTCAGGAGCCCGTCGTAGTGCGAATCGCCGCTGGCGGACTCGTGGTCGCCGAGCGCGCCCGGGAGCAGCCGCACCACCGCATCGAGCACGCAGAGCGCCGCCGGTTCCCCGCCGCTCAGCACGAACTCCCCGATCGAGACTTCCTCGGCCCCGAGCCCGTCGGCCACCCGCTGGTCGACGTCCTTGTAGTGCCCGCAGAGGAGCGTGAGCGCCGGCTCGAGCGAGTACCGCACGGCATCGTCGTGCGCGAACCGCTTCCCGCGCGCCGAGAGCAGGACCACCTTCCCCGCGGTCTCGAGCGATTCCACCGCTTCGAAGAACGGCTCCGGCTTGAGCACCATCCCGGCGCCGCCGCCATAGGCGTAATCGTCGACCGTGTTGTGCCGGTCGTGCGTGAAGTCCCGGAGCTGCACGAAGCGGAACTCGACGAGGCCCGCCTCCACCGCCCGGCCGACGATGCTCGAGCCGACCCACGGCCCGAACGCCTCGGGAAACAGCGTGACGACCGTGATGCGGAGGCGCGGTGCCCCGCCCCGATCACTCATCGATCAGGCCCGCCGGCGGCGCCACCACGAGCCGCCGCTCCCCGCGGTCCACGCTCAGCACGAATTCCTTCCGGTACGGCAGCAGGAACTCGCGCTTCGGGCCCTGCACCTCGACCATGAGCCCGCCCGGCAGCTCGTACACGCCGGAGACCAGCCCGAGCGGCGTCCCATCCTCGTGCCGCACGGCGAAACCCTCGAGCTCGTGGACGTAGACCTCGTCCCCCTCGGGGGGAGCGAGCGTCCCGGCAGGCGCGCCGAGGAAGAGCCCGCGCCACGGCTCCCACGCGTCGCGGTGGTCCACGCCGCGGATCTTCATGAGCCATTCGCGGTGGTAGCTCCGGCTCCGCTCCACCTCGAACGGCCCCGCCACTTCCTTCCCCTCGAGGTCCACCAGCCAGACCTGGCGACCGGGCGCGAATGCGACGTCCGGATCGTCCGTCAGCGGAAAGACCGCGATGTCTCCCTTGAGGCCGTGCGGCTTCCGGAGCCGCCCCACCACGAGGTGGCGGGCGCCCTCGGGCACCGGCTTACGCCGACGCGATTGCGCCGGCGCGCTTGAGCAGCGACTCGACCGTATCGGTCGGCGTCGCGCCCTTCGCGAGCCACGCCTTCGCCTTCTCGACGTCGAGCGTCACCTGCTTGTCGCCGTCGAGCTTCGGCTGGTAGGTGCCGATGATCTCGATGAAGCGGCCGTCGCGCGGCGCTTCCTTGTCCGCGACGACGATGCGGTAGATCGGGAGCTTCTTGCGGCCGGTGCGGCGCAGACGGATGCGAGTGGCCATGCGTGTCCTGTTCCTGTCTCTGGGTTACCCGGGAAATCCACCACGGCCGAACGGCAGGTTGCCCAGCCCCCCGGTCTTCCCCGCGATCTTCATGAACTTCTGCATCTGCTTGAACTGCGTGAGCAGCTGATTCACTTCCTGCACGCTCCGGCCCGAGCCCCTCGCGATGCGGAGCCGGCGCTTCCCGTCGATGAGGTCGGGATCGCTCCGCTCCTTCGGCGTCATCGAGAGCACGATCGCCTCGACGTGCCGGAGCTTCCTGTCATCGACGTTCGCGGCCTGGAGCATCGCCGGGTTCACGCCCGGGAGCATGCCGAGGACGTTCTTGAGCGGTCCCATCTTCTGCATCTGGCGCATCGCGCCGAGGAAGTCCTGGAGGTCCAGGCCCTTCTTCGACTTGACCTTCTTCGCGAGCCGTTCGGCTTCCTTCTCGTCGACCGCGACCTGCGCCTTCTCGACCAGCGAGAGGATGTCTCCCTGCTGGAGGATCCGGCCGGCGAGGCGATCGGGATGGAACGGCTCGAGCGCGTCGAGCCGCTCACCCACGCCGATGAACTTGATCGGCGCCTTCGTGACCCCGTAGACGGAGAGCGCGGCGCCGCCGCGCGCATCGCCGTCCATCTTCGTCAGCACGACGCCGGTGATGCCGAGCGCGTCGTGGAAGCCCTTGGCGATGCGGACCGCGTCCTGGCCGGTCATGCCGTCGGCGACGAGGAGGATCTCGTGGGGCGAGACGGCGGCCTTGAGGCGCACCAGCTCGCCCATCATCTCCTCGTCGATCTGGAGGCGGCCGGCCGTGTCCACGATGACCGTGCGCGCCCGCTCCTTCGAGGCCGCCGCGATGCCGTTCTTCACCAGCTTCACGACGTCCGTCTGCCCCGGCTCGGCGTAGGACCCGACATCCACCTGCTTCGCGAGCGTCTGGAGCTGCTCCGCGGCAGCGGGCCGGTACACATCCGCGGCCACGAGGAACGGCGCCTTCTGCTCCGCCTTGAGCCGCTTCGCGAGCTTGCCGGCGGTGGTGGTCTTGCCGGAGCCCTGGAGCCCGACCATCAGCACGACCGTCGGCGGCACCGACGCGAAGGCGAGCGGCGCCTGCTTCTCGCCGAGGAGGGCGACGAGCTCGTCGTAGACGATCTTGACGAGCTGGTGACCCGGGCGGACGTCCTTGATCGTGGCCAGGCCGACGGCCCTGGCCTGGACGCGCTCGAGGAATTCCCGCGTGAGCTCGAAGCTGACGTCCGCCTCGAGGAGCACCCGCCGGATCTCCCGGAGCCCTTCCTTGACCGCCTCTTCGGTAAGAACGCCCCGCCCCGTGAGCTTCTGGAGCGCGGCGTTGAGTTTCCCTGACAGCTCGTCGAACATAAGCCTAGAAGAATAGCAGGGTTACGGGGGGTTTGGAAGGGGGGAGGGGGACGGGGCGGACAAGGCGGACAGGACGGACGGGGCGGACGGGACCGACGGGACCTACGGAACGATCCTCAGGCCGGCACCCGTATCCCTTCCGCCTTCTCCGCCTTGTCCGCCTTCTCCGCCTTGTCCGCCTTGTCCGTCCCGTCCGCCTACGCGAACAGCAGATTCACCAGAAACGCCACCACCCCCACCATCCCCCCGAGCACGTACCCCAGCTTCACGATGAGGTCGAGCTCCTTCTGGGTCACGTTCCGGACGATCTCCTCCATCCGCTGGGTCGAGAAGCCGCGGACCTTCTGCTCCACCATGCCCTGGACGTCGAGCTGCTGGACGATCCGTGGGATCTCTCCCTCGACCCATTCCCAGGAAGCGGTGGCGACGTCTTCGCGGAGCCGGGCGACGGTGTCGGCGCCGAGCCAGTCGGCCGGCCGGCCGATCGGGCGGGAGAGGAGGCGGTCGGCGAGCTGGGCCACCCCGTCCTCGACCGCCCGGCGCCCCCGTTCGCCCCGGAGGACGTCGGCGGCGAACTGGACGGTGCGCTCGCGCGGGATCACCCGGATGAGGTCGTTCCAGGTGCGCTGCTCGACGGCCTCGAGAAGCCGGTCCACCCCGCGCGCCACGGCCTCGCGCGTCGCCGCGTCGCGCGCGACCCGGACGAGCCAGTCGCCGAGGGTCTGCTCGAGCGCGGCCCGCTTGTCCGGGGTGAGGCGGCGGAGCCGCTCGGAGAGCGGCATCCTGAGGAAATTGACGACGGCGTCGTTCACGGCCCGCGTCACCTGCGCCTTCATTCCCGGATCGGAGACCGCTTCCGCGAACCGGTCGAACCCTTCCGCTTCGAAGCCGTCCACGAGCCGCTCGATGGTGCGGTCGGTGACGACGAGCTTGGCGAGGATGCGCTCGTGGAGGAGGAGGTCGCGCACCGAGTGGTCGAACGCATCGCGGAGCGCGAGCTCGATCTTCTCGCGCGCCTCCGGGTCGGAGAGGAGCGCGCTCAGCCGCTCGAGGGCGATCGGCAGGTAGTCGGTGATGCCGTGCTCCACGGCGCCGATGAGGCCTGCGGGCAGCCGGTCGAGCAGCGGGCGGTCGTCCGTCTCGAGCTTCCCGAGCTGCGTCGCCACGAAGCGGCGGAGCGTGCCCTCGAGCTCGTCGCCTTCCGCGAGGCCGGCGACCCACTCCTGGACCTTCCCGGCGATGAGCTCGCGGTGTCCGCCCTGGAGCGCCCCGCCGATCGGCCGGTCGCCGACTTCGGCGGCCACCCGGTCGATGAATCCCCCGACGAGCCGCCCGAACTCCTCCGACTCGGCCCACGCCGCCACCCGGTCCGCCACCTTCGGCGCCACGCCCGCGAGCGTCTCGTCCACCGTGCGCAGGACCTCCGGGCTCAGCTGCTCCCGGAGCGGCCCGCGCTCCTGCTCGAGCAGCGAGCCGAGCGCCTTCCCGATCGCGTCGGTGAACGCGGCGCGCACCGCGGGGGCGGCGAGCCGCTCGCGGAGGTCCTCGGGCGTGAGCAGCCGCTCGCCGACCGTCTTCCCGATGCTCTTCGCGAGCCGTTCCTTGTTCTTCGGGATGGCGCCCTGGAGCTTGAGTCGCCCCGGGCCGCGCGGCTCGTACGGATGGAAGAGCATCCAGATCGCGACGGCGTTCGTGATGCCTCCGGAAAGGGCGCCGACGCCTATCGTGACCAGGCCTTGGACGAGGGTCTGGGAATCCATTGGGAAGGAAGCTATGACCGCCCCATCGGGAGTGCCATCGCCGTTGTCCACGCAGCCGGCCCGAGCAGCAGCCGGAAGGCCGGCCTCGTCCCCGCGACGCTGAGCTGCTCGAGGAGGGGCGTGTATCCCGGTCGCTCGATGCGCCTGAGCCGGGCGCCGATCGTCGCCTCGAACCGCTCACGCGACCGCTCGTCGTCGAACACGATGATCCACTCGAGCGCGGGACCACCGGGTGTCTCCGTGACGCGATAGCGATCGCCTGCCCAGCCGAGCGGCACGGTGTAGCTCACCTCGGCGAGGCGATTGTGCACCGCGCCGAGGATGCGGGTCTCGAGCTCGCCGAGCGCGTCTTCGCTGAGGACCGGGTCCGTCGTCGGCGGGAGCTCGACGGCCAGGGGCATGTCACCCGCCGCGTACCGCTCCGGATGGAGGATCTGCTCCGTGGACACCGGCATCCGGGGCCCGTACGGCACCGTGTCCGCATGGGGCGACGCCGCCCACCACCGCATGAACTCCGCCCCCTCGATGTACGGGAAGAGCAGCGCCTCCCGCACGATGAGCGGCGCCGCGGCGAACCTCGGCATGGTGCCCTGCGAGGCGCGGGCCTGCTCACGGAACATCGCCCAGACGGCGGGATCGGAGAGCGCGTCGGAGCCGGTCACCGCGCCGATCGACGCGAACATCGCCTGCCCCTCGAGGATGCCCTGCGCCGCCGTCGTCCGGTCGTTCATGCCCCGCTGGTCGAGGATCGAGTCGAGCGGGAGGTACTGGCCCTGGAGCGCGTGCACCATCTCGTGGGCGGCCATGATCCGCAGCTGCTCCGGCGGCGCGCCGGCGACGCCGAAGAGCATCGCCGAGTCGGGCTCGTAGTAGCCCACCACCTGCTCGGTGAGGAGGTCGAGCATGAGCGGCCGGAGCCGCACCGTGTCGTCGATGAGGCCGAAGAGGCGGTAGGCCGCCTCGATGCCGCGGAGCCGCTCGGGCGGAAGCTCCTCGTCGAGCTTGGCCTCGAGGTAGGAGCGGACCTGATCGCGCGTGCGGACGGCCGACCGGGGCGGCTCCCTGAAGGTGAGTCCGACCGCGCGCTCGACGGCCGGGCGGAGCGTATCCACGAGCGCCGCGAACCGCGCGGCGTCCTCGCCCGGGTCCTGCGGCCGTTCGGCTTCGCCGCGGCACGCCGCCGTCATGAGCGCCAGGACGAGCAGTCGTCGCATCAGAGTCCCACGTAGCCCGTGTACCACGAGAGCAGCTCCTGTCCCGCGATCCATGTCGTTGCCGCGCCGAGCGCGAGGAAGATCCCGAACGGGACGAGCTTGTCCCTGTTGAAGAACTGGATCGGCACGAAGATGAGCGTGCCGACGAGGGCGCCGAGGAAGACCGTGAGCAGCACGCCCTGCCAGCCCACGAACGCGCCGACCATCGCCATCATCTTGATGTCGCCGCCCCCCATCGCGTCCTTCCTGAACACGATGCTCCCGAGCCATCCGACCGCGTAGAGCAGGGCGAATCCCGCCGCCGCACCGATCCCGGCTCGAAGCAAGGCGTCCCAGCCGCCGAACGCCGCGATGAGCAGCCCGATCACGAGCCCGCCGAGCGTGAACTCGTCCGGAATGATGTAGGCGCGGAAGTCGGTGACGGCGATGCCGAGAAGGATCGTGAAGAAGACGGCGCCGGCGAGCGCCTCGAGCGTCATGCCGTGCCGCCACGCCATGTAACCCCACACGATCGCGGTCGCGAGCTCCACCGCCGGGTAGAGCGCGGAGATCGGCTCGCGGCAGTTCCGGCAGTTGCCGCCGAGGACGAGCCAGGAGACGACGGGAATGTTGTCGTACGGCCGGAGCTCGCTTCCGCAGCGTGGGCAGCGCGACCTGGGCCGCACCACCGACTGCTTCGGCTCGGCGCCCCACCGCACGATGCAGACGTTGAGGAAGCTGCCGAAGATGAGCCCGAGCACGCCGGCGATCGCCGCAGCGCCGAAGCCGGGATTGAGCAGGTCAGCGTCCACGCAGGACCTCGTAGAGGAGGATGCCGGCCGCGACGCCGGCATTGAGCGACTCCGACTCCGGTGCAAGCGGGATGCCGACGCGCCGGTCGGCTCGCGCGGCGAGCGCCTCCGAGATGCCGGCGCCCTCGTTGCCGACGACGAGTGCCACCGGGTACGGCGACCGCGCCCGCTCCGCGGCGGCGGCGGTGAGCGGGTCGCCGTCGGCCGCGGCTACCCAGAGGCGAACGCCGTGACGTCCCGCCCACTCGAGGAGCTCATCGAGCGTCGCGGGGGCCGCGGCGAGCCGGAAGATCGCCCCCATGCTGCCCCGCATCACCTTGGGATTGGCGAGGTCCGCCGTGCCCGGAAGGGCCACGACCCCCGCGGCCCCGAGCGCCAGGGACGTCCGGAGCATTGTGCCCACGTTCCCGGGATCCTGCACGGCATCCAGCACGAGCACGACGCCGGTCCCCGGCTCCATGTGATGCACGCTCCAGCGCCTCGGCTGGACGACCGCCACTATTCCCTGCGGATGTTCCGTATCCGCGAGCCCGTCGAGCCCGGACGCCGGCACCTCCTCGAGGGGGACGCCGGCCGTCGCGAGTGCGGCCTTGAGCGCGCGTCCGCGCGGGGTAGCTTCCAGCGCCGGACTCACCGCGGCCCCACGGATCGGAATGCCCGACGCGAGCGCCTCCTCGACGAGGCGCACTCCTTCCGCCAGCGCGAGCCCGCGCCGTTCCCGGCCGCGCCTCCGGTGGAGATCCCGAATCGTGGTCTGCAAGGAGCTGCTCATGATGACTATCCAGAGATGCCTCGCCGCCGCCTGCGTCACCGGCGCGCTCGCCTGCGCGCCGACGGTCCAGCAGGAGCAGCAGATGGGCGACGACTACGCGGCCGAGATCGAGCGCACCATGCCGCTCATCAAGGAGTCGAGCATCCGCTCGGCGTTCCTCACGTCGGTGAGCCCGCTTCGCCAGCAGGCCCGCCGCCGGGACCTGCCGTGGGACTTCCAGATCGTCAACTCCGACCAGGTCAACGCGTTCGCGGTGCCCGGCGGGCACATCTACGTCTTCCGGGGGCTCATCGAGCGCGCGAACCACTGGGACGAGTTCGCGGGCGCCGTGGCGCACGAGATCGCCCACGTGGACCTGCGCCACTCGGCCGAGCAGATGGGCACCGCCTCCGCGGCGAACACCGGGCTCACGCTCGCCTACGTGCTCCTTGGCCGCCAGCCGAGCGCCGGCGAGCAGGTGGCGCTCGGCGTGGCCGGCACGTTCGCCTTCGCCAAGTTCTCGCGGGACGACGAGCGCGAGGCCGACTCGATGGCCGTCGCGTACCTGACCGGGGCGCGCATCGATCCGAGCGGCATGACGAACATGTTCCGGACCCTGCAGAACCTGCAGCAGCGGGACCCGAGCAAGGTGGAGCTCTGGTTCGCGTCGCACCCGATGCCGGCGGAGCGGATCACCAATACGGAGCGCTACATCGCGAGCACGCCGGGGGCACGCGAGGCGGTGCGCACCGGCCGAAGCGACCTCGCCGCGTTCGACCAGCTCAAGCAGCGGCTCCGCGCGCTGCCGCCTGCGCCGAAGGAGCTCAAGACGCCGTGAAGATCGCGCTCACGATCGCCGGGTCCGACTCGGGTGGCGGCGCCGGCATCCAGGCCGACCTCAAGACCTTCCACCAGTTCGGCGTGCACGGCACCTCGGCGATCGTGGCGCTCACTGCCCAGAACACGCGCGGCGTCCGCGCCGTGCACCCGGCCCCCGTCGAGTTCGTCCGCCAGCAGCTCGATGCGCTCGCCGAGGACCTGCCGCCCGACGCCCTCAAGACCGGCATGCTCGCCGAGCCGGCGCTGGTGCGCCTCGTCGCCGAAGTGGTCCGGGCGCGGCGCTGGACACCGCTCGTCGTGGACCCGGTGATGGTCGCGACCTCGGGCGACCGGCTCCTCTCGGCGGACGCCGAAAATCTCGTGCGGGACGAGCTGCTCCCGCTCGCGGCGGTCGTCACTCCCAATCTCGACGAGGCTGCGATCCTCGCCGGCATGCCGGTGGAATCGGTCGAGGAGATGGAGCGCGCCGGACGGATGCTCGTCGAGCGCGGAGCCGGCGCCGCGCTCGTCAAGGGCGGCCACCTCGAGGGCGACATGGTGACGGACCTGCTCGTCACGTCGAGCGGCGTCCGCCGCTTCGAGGGGCCGCGTATCCGCAGCACCTCCACGCACGGCACCGGCTGCACGCTCTCCGCGGCGATCACCGCCGGCCTTGCCCTCGGCCGGCCGCTCGAGGCGGCGGTCGAGGACGCGATCGACTTCGTCCAGCGCGCCATCGCGAGCGCGCCCGGGCTCGGTGCAGGCCACGGCCCGCTCGGTCACCTCGTCCCGCCCCCCGCACGAGAGCCCGCCACCCCATAGCCCCCGCCCCACCGCCTACCGTCTACCGTCTACCGTCTGCTGTCTACTGCTGCGGTCGACCGCACTCCCGCCTACTCGATCCCCTTCACCACCTCCGCGACGACGGCTCCGAGATCGCCCTTCACCCGGTCCGCCACCTCCATCACCTCCGCGTGCGACAGCGTCGCCGCCGTGGTGCCCGCTGCCGGGTTGGTGATCGTGGAGATCCCGAGGCAGCGGAGACCCCGCGCGCGCGCGGCGATCACCTCGACCACCGTGGACATGCCAACC
>DASUXZ010000187.1:0-3863 GCA_036377655.1 Gemmatimonadales bacterium | reverse complement strand
GTACCAGATGTACCGGAACGTCTACTGGCACCACGCCGTCCGCTCGGCGACGTGCATGTTCAAGCGCGCGGCACGCGCGGCGGTGGCCGCTCGGGTGGTCTCGATCGAGGCGATCGGCGACCTCACCGACGACGCCTTCATGGAGATCCTCGTCTCCCGCGGGCCGAGCCCGCTCGCGATCGCGGTGCGCACGCGGCGCCTCTTCAAGCGGGCGCTGGACCTGCCGGCGAGCGACGTGGGAGGATTCGCCGCGCCATGGGTTTCCGAGGATCCGGGGCTGCTCGAGCGGGTGGAGGATGCGGTGGCGGCGGAGTGCGGCCTCGAGGCGGGCGAGCTGCTGATCGATTTCCCGGCGCGGCCGTCGATGCTCTCGGTGGACCTGCCGCTCGAAACGAGGCGTGGGCGGGTGGAGCGCCTCACCGACGAGGGGCGGGCGGGGCAGCTCGGGCTGCCGCGCGTGGCGGACGAGCTCTACCGGAGCGCGCGGCGGCTCAGGGTGTTCGTGGCGCGGAAGCCCTCGCGCTCGCCGGACCTCGTGACCGGGCTGATCCAGCGCCCGGCGGACGACGTGGCGAGCGCGCTCGAGCGAGGGTCGCTGGCCTGACCGGCTGAGCCGAAGCGGCTACGAACGGCCTCCGGCCGCGCCGCTCACCGCCGGCTGCTCGCCGGTGGCGCCCGCCGCCTCGATCCGCACCACGATCGCCGTGATGTTGTCGAGTCCGCCCCGCCGGTTCGCTTCCGCGATCATCCGGTCCACCCACTTCTGCGGCCCACCCTCCGACTGCAGGATCTTGAGGAGCTGCTCGTCCTCCAGCATGCCCGTGAGGCCGTCCGACGCGAGCAGCACCAGGTCCCCGCTCTGCAGGTTGCCGAAGTAGATGTCCGGCGTCACGTCCATCCCCGCCCCGACGCAGCGCGTGATCACGTTGCTGTACGGATGCACCCGCGCCTGGTCCGGGGTGAGGAGCCCGGCGTCCACCTGCTCCTGCACGTACGAATGGTCCTTCGTGAGCTGGAGCAGCGCGCCGTCCCGGAGCAGGTACGCCCGGCTGTCCCCCACCTGGCCGATCATGTAGCGGTGCGGCAGGAGCGCCAGGACCGTCACCGTGGTGCCCATGCCCCGCTTGTCGTGCTCGGCGAGCGTGCGGCCGAAGATCGCCTCGTTCGCGGCGCGGATCGCCTGCCGGAGCCGCTCGCCCACCTGCTCGTCCGTCTGGCCCCGGAGCGAGCCGAGCTCGCGCGAGATGATGCGCACGGCCATCTCGCTCGCCACCTCGCCGGCGGCGTGCCCGCCCATGCCGTCCGCGACGATGAAGATGCCGCGGTCGGACAGCATGAGATAATTGTCTTCGTTCCCGGAGCGGACGACGCCGACGTCGGTCCGGGCGGCACAGGTGAAGTGCACGAGGCTCCGCTAGGGCTGCAGCATCAGGTAGGCCGCGAGCGCCACTGCAACCGCCAGCAGCACGAGCAGCACGTAAAGGGGCGCACGGCTCCGCTCCGGCTCCGGCGGCGGTGACGCCTTCCGCGGCCGCGGCGGCGCCGGCTTCCGGGCCGGCTCCGCCGACGCGCTCATCGGCTCCATCGGGCGCACCGGGTAGGGCGTCGGCGCCACGGGCGGATGCATCACCTGCGTCTGCCCGGAGGCCGATTCGACCATGCCGTCGTCCAGGGGCTCGAAGAGCAGCGCGACTTCGCCGAGCCGGATCGTCGCTCCCGGCCCGAGGGGAACCTCCCCCGTGGCGAGCTCTCCATCAACGAACGTGCCATTCGTGGAGCCGAGGTCGCTCAGCATCCAGATGCCACCCCGGCGCTGCAGCTTGGCGTGCATGGTGCTGACGCTCGGGTCGGCGATGACGATGTCGTTGTAATCCGCCCGGCCGATGTTGGCGATCGGGACCCGGACGAGGTGCCGGTCTCCCTTCCGCTCGCCGTTCCGGACGAGGACCGAGGCGAGGGGCGTCGCCTGGGCCGGCGCGGCGACCTCCGGGGCCGCCACCGCCGCGGCGACGCCGAAGAAGGTGTCGTTGAGCCGCTGCTCGGCTCCCGGCGGCGGGGTGGGCCTTGGCTCCGCGGGGTCCGGCGCCGCACCTTCCGGGGCGACGTCGGCGTAGAACCGGAACTCTTCGGTTCCGATGCGGATCACGTCGCCCCGCCCGAGCCGGAAGTCCCCCGACACGCGCTCGCCCCGGACGAACGTGCCGTTGACGCTCGTATCGATGAGCACGTACCCGTCCGCGCGCGGATGGATCTCGGCGTGGCGGCGGGAAACGTCGTTGCCGGGAACGACGATGTCGGACGACGCGTCGCGCCCGAAGACCGTGGGCCGCTCGGCCACCTGGTATTCGCGCCCATCGGTGAGCGACACGATCCGGCCGGCCGTCATGGCCCGGGTCGGGGCGCCGGTGACGCCACCCCCGGAGGGAAGCTCGATGGCGGTGAAGACCTGGGTGCTCCCCGCGCGCTTCTGATCCACCACGAGGAGCTCGTGGTCCCCGACGTGCAGCTTGTCGCCGTGGAGGAGGGGGATGGGATCGGTGCCGAGGCGGACGCCGTTGACCCGGACTTCCGCGTCGCCGATCGGGCGCACCGCGGCCGAGCCGTCCGGCCACCCCTGCACCACGGCGTGGCGCGGCGCCACCCCCTCGCCGGCCAGGGAGACGACTGCGCCCTCATCAGACCCGATCATGATCTCTCCGGCGGTCACCGGATACCGCTTTCCGCCGAGCTCGAGGGACAGCATTCGAATCCCGATTCCATCACTGTGAAAAAGGTGGCCCAAACGTACCCGCCCCCAATCTAAGGGCGCAAGCGAAGGCCGGTTAGGCCGATCGCCGGGCCTCGGGGCCCCGGATCTGGAGCTCGTAGAGCCGCTGGTAGAGACCCCCGGCCGCGAGGAGCGATCGATGGGTGCCCCGCTCCCGGACCTCCCCATGGTGGAGCACGAGGATCTCGTCGGCGTGGAGGATGGTGCTCAGGCGGTGGGCTACGACGATGCTCGTCCGGCCCGCCATCAGGGTCCCGATCGCCTCCTGGATCCGGGCCTCGGCCTCGGCGTCCACCGAGCTCGTGGCCTCGTCGAGCACGAGGATGGCCGGATCGAGCGCGAGGGCCCGCGCGAAGCTCAGCAGCTGGCGCTCCCCGACGCTGAGGCTCCTGCCCCGCTCGCCGAGCACATGGCGGTATCCCTCCGGCAGCCGGCCGACGAACCGGTCGGCGCCCACGCGCTCCGCGGCGCGCTTCGCGTCCTCCTCGGGGATCGGCGCATCGAGCACCAGGTTCCGCAGGATGTCGCCGGTGAAGAGGAAGAGGTCCTGCTGGACGAACCCGATGAGCCGCCGGAGCTCGTCCGTCGCAAGCCGGCGGATGTCCACGCCGTCCACCGTGATCGTGCCGCGTGTCGGATCGTAGAACCGGAGGAGGAGGCTGATGATCGTCGTCTTCCCCGCCCCGGTGTGACCGACGAGCGCCACGGTCTTCCCCGGCGCCGCCACGAACGAGACGTCGCGAAGGACCCAGGGACCGTCGTCGGCGTACCGGAACCAGACCCCCTCGAAGCGGACTTCGCCGCGGACGGGCCGCTGCAGCGGCACCGGCGCCTCCGGCTCGAGCACCGTCACCGGCGCGTCGAGCAGCTCGAAGATCCGCTCGGACGATGCCATCGCGCCCTGCAGGAGGTTCACCTTTTCCGACAGGTCCTGGAGCGGCTGGAAGAAACGGCGCGAAAGCTGGATGAACGCGGCGAGCGTGCCGACCGTGAGGGTGCCGCCGAGCGCGCGGAGCCCGCCGTACCAGAGGAGGAGGCCGAGCGCCAGCGTCGCGAGGAACTCGACCGCCGGGAAGAAGAGCGCATAGATCCGGAT
>DASUXZ010000186.1:0-2415 GCA_036377655.1 Gemmatimonadales bacterium | reverse complement strand
ATCGTCACGGGGGCGGCGGCGGTGTCGGCCTGGGCGGCGAGGGGGGCGGCCGTCCCGAGGGCGAGGAGAACGACGGCACTAGTGTACAGGGCACGCATGGAGCGGCTCCAGGTGGAGGGAATGCCGCTCATACGCCCAGATCCGGGGGGAAGTTTCACGTTGCAACGACAGGGAGGCCGAGATGGCGCGGCTCGACGACCGGGAATGGCAGAAGCGGCTCTCGCCCGAGCAGTTCCGGGTCTGCCGGGAGAAGGGCACCGAGCGGGCGTTCACCGGCATCTACTGGGATCATCACGAGCGGGGCCTCTACCGCTGCACCTGCTGCGGCGAGCCGCTCTTCGCATCGGACACCAAGTTCGATTCGGGGACGGGCTGGCCGAGCTTTCATGCCCCGGTGTCGGGGGAGGCGGTCGAGACCGAGGACGACGACTCGCTCTTCATGCGGCGCACCGAGGTGCACTGCCGGAGCTGCGGCTCGCACCTGGGCCACCTTTTCGACGACGGGCCGGAGCCGACCGGACTCCGGTACTGCATCAACTCGGTGTCGCTGGAGTTCGAGCCGGCGGAGTGAGGACGGCGCGGGCGTCAGCCCGCGAGGCGCGCGCCGAGCCGCCGCGCGATGACCTCGCTCGCGCGCTCGGCGGCCTCCCGGGAACGGCCGACGACGTCGAGGAGACAGCGCCCGCGGTCGGGCTCGGTATGCAGGACGATGTGCCCGTCGTCGCCGATGAGGCTCGCGGCCCAGCCGCGCGGGCCGCGCCGCACCGCCGGCGGCCCGAGCCCTGTGAGCCCCATGGCGCCGCCTGCGGCGACGAGCACGGCGGCGAGCGCATCGGCGTCGCCGAGGGTGGTCGGCGTCAGGTCGGAGAACTCGATGAGGTGCTGTGCGTAATCGCCGGGCATTCAGCGATCGGGCGGGGGAAGCGCGGCGCGGCGAGGGGAACGAGGCATGGTGGCACCCAGGTCCGCGGAGGATGAGGTGTCCGAAGCTAGTCCGCCCCTGAAGGGCGAGCAAGACCGGCGTGGCGTCACCTTCGCCGACGTCCTCACCGTCTCGCGCCTGCCGATGGCGCTCGCGTTCGTGGTCGTTCCGTCGAGCGCGGCACGCCTCGCGATCCTCGCGGCCGCGGCGTCCACCGACCTGCTCGACGGCTTCATCGCGCGCCGCATCGGCAGCTCCCGGTTCGGCTCGTTCCTCGATCCGGTGGCGGACAAGCTCTTCATGGTCTGCGCCTTCGCCGTCGTGGTCGCGTCGGGCAGGCTCGCGCCGTTCGAGGTCGTGGCCGTCCTGCTCCGCGACATCGTGGCGACGGTCGCCTTCGCGGCGACGCTCGTCTCGGGCCGGCCGGCGGCGATCCCGGCCCGCGTGGGCGGCAAGGCGGTGACCGTCGGCCAGGTGCTCACGCTCGTGGCATTCCTGCTCGACTCGGCCTACCTTCGCCCGCTCGCCTGGGCGACGGGTGCCGTCGGCCTGTACGCCATATGGGACTACCAGCACGTGGCGGGCTCCGCGCGCCGGGACGTCGGCCGCTGAACCGCAACCGTCGAAAGGAGAGCCAGTGCCCCAGGAAACCAAGTCGGCGACGCTCACGTGGGTCGGCGGGATGCGCTTCACCTCGCCGGTCCCCGGCGACGGAACCCTCCTCCTCGACGGCAAGGCGAAGGAGGGCGCGAGCCCGGTCGTCGCCCTCCTCCTCGCGGCGGCCGCCTGCAGCGGGGCCGACGTGGTGATGATCTTCGAGAAGATGCGGATCGCGCTCCGCGAATTCTCGATCGACGCGCAGGGCGTCCGTCGCGAGGAGGAGCCACGCCGGTACATCTCGATGCATTTCACCTTCCGGCTGCGGGGCGAGGGCATCGACGAGGCCAAGGCCCGGCGCGCGGTGGAGCTCTCGCTCGAGAAATACTGCTCCGTCGTGCACTCGCTCGCGCCGGACCTTCCCGTCACCTATGACCTGGACCTGGGCTAGGCGGCTCGCGGGGGCAGGCATCGCCGCCGGGCTCCTCCTGCCCGCCGCGCCCGCCTCCGCGCAGCGCGCGCGCGAATTCGGCATCCACGGGGTGTTCACCGGGCAGGATGCCGAGCTCGTGGCGGGCGGGGTGCATGCCGGGGTGAGAACGACGCGCCGCACGCGCATCGCCGTCACGGCGGCCGTCGGGTCGGCGGGCGGGGAGTTCGTGGCGCGCGGCGAGCTCCTCGGCCATTTCCTCCTGAGTCCGGCCTCGAGAGGCGTCGGCTTCTATGCCGGCGGCGGTGTCGCGGGGATCGCCGGCGCCGCGGAAGAGGGATTTCTCGTCCTGCTCACGGGAATCGAGTCGGCCCCGGGCGGCGCATCGGGATGGTATCTGGAGGGCGGCCTCGGCGGGGGGGTGCGGATCGCGGCGGGCTGGCGCTGGCGCTGGTTTCGCGGCCAG
>DASUXZ010000185.1:0-9468 GCA_036377655.1 Gemmatimonadales bacterium | reverse complement strand
CCTCGGTCTCGACCGCCTCCCCCGACACCGGGGCATGAAAGCTCGGCCAGCCCGTCCCCGAATCGAACTTGGTGTCCGATGCGAAGAGCGGCTCGCCGCAGCAGGTGCAGCGGTAGAGGCCCCGCTCGTGATGGTCCCAGTAGATGCCCGTGAACGCCCGCTCGGTGCCCTTCTCCCGGCAGACCCGGAACTGCTCGGGCGAGAGCCGCTTCTGCCATTCCCGGTCGTCGAGCCGCGCCATCTCGGTCTCCCTGTCGTTGCAACGTGAAACTTCCCCCCGGATCGGGGCGTATGAGCGGCATTCCCTCCACCTGGAGCCGCTCCATGCGTGCCCTGTACACTAGTGCCGTCGTTCTCCTCGCCCTCGGGACGGCCGCCCCCCTCGCCGCCCAGGCCGACACCGCCGCCGCCCCCGTGACGATGCCCGCCGATTCGCTCGCGCACGCGCGGAAGCTCACCGAGTGGTTCTTCACCGCGCAGTTCGACAGCCTGCACCGGTGGCTCACGCCCGAAATGCGTGAGCGGCGCACGCCGGCGAGCCTGCAGGAGGACCTCGACCAGCTCGTGAGCCGCGCCGGGCTCGAAAGCGAGGTCGTCGAGGAGAAGTTCGTCAAGCGGAACGGCCAGACGCAGTACTGGCGGACCGGGCGCTACACGATCTTCCCCGAGCCGGTCCTGTTCCGCTGGGCGTTCGACAAGCAGGGCCGGATCGGAGGCATGGGACTCGGGCCGGCCAGCTCGCCGCCGCCGATCGACCCGGACTGATCAGACGACGAGCAGCCGGGGCTCGGTCATGTCGTCGATGGCGTAGCGCACGCCTTCGCGGCCGAGCCCCGACATCTTCACCCCGCCGTACGGCATCTGGTCCACGCGCCAGGTGGGGACGTCGTTCACGATGATGCCGCCCACCTCGAGCTCCTCGAACGCGCGCATGATCCGGCGGATGTCGCTCGTGAAGAGACCCGCCTGCAGGCCGTACGGCGAGTCGTTGACGAGCGCGAGCGCGTCGTCGAATGCGTCGTACGTGCGCACCGTCACCACGGGCGCGAAGATCTCCTCGCGATTCACCTTCATCGCCGGCGTCGTGCGGAGGAGCACGGTGGGATCGAGGCGCGCCGCTGCCCGGCCTCCGCCCGTCGCGACACGCGCACCCTCCCGCACCGCCTCGTCGATCCATCCCTCGGCGCGGCGGGCATTCTCCTCGTCGATCATCGGGCCGATTTCCGTCCCGTCCTCGAACGGACCTCCCCCCCGGAGGGCGGAAACGCGCTCGACCAGCTTCTCGGTGAACCGCGTCTCGACGTCCGCGTGCACCGCGATCCGCTGGACCGAGATGCACGACTGCCCGGCATAGCCGAAGCCACCGGTGACGCACCGCTCGACCGCATGGGCCAGGTCGGCATCCGGCCCGATGACGGCCGCGGCGTTCCCGCCGAGCTCGAGCGCCACCTTCTTCCCCGCCGCCCGCGCGCGGATGGCCCACCCGGCCCGCGCCGATCCCGTGAACGAGATCATCCGCACGCGCGGATCGTCGATGAGCGGTGCCGCATCCTCCACGCTGCAGGGGATGATGCTCACCGCGCCTTTGGGATAGCCGGCCGACGCGATGATCTCGGCGAGCATGAGCGTGGTGAGGGGGTCCTGCGGCGGCGGCTTGAGCACGATCGACGCGCCACAGGCGATCGCCGGGGCGAGCTTGTGGGCGGCGAGGTTGAGCGGGAAGTTGAACGGCGTGATCGCCGAGATCGGCGAAAGCGGGAAGCGGCGCACGAGGCCGGTCCGGCCGGCGCCCGCGGGGACGGCGTCGAGCGGAATCAGCTCGCCGGTGATGCGCTTCGCCTCTTCGACGCCGTCCTGGAAGGTGGCGAGCATCCGCGTCACCTCGGTTCGCGCCGCGGTGATCGGCTTCCCGGCCTCGAGTGCGAGCACGCGCGCGAGCTCCTCGCGGCGGTCCTCGATCCCCGCCCGGATCCGTGCGAGCACGTCCGACCGGGCGTGCGCAGGCATCCGCCGCGCCTCCGGCGCCGCGCGCACCGCGGCGTCGATGGCGGCGCGCACGTCCGCCGCGGTTCCCACCGATGCGGCTCCGACCGGCTCGCCGGTCCACGGGCTCCGGATCTCCCAGCGTTCCTTCCGGGCGACGAGCTCGCCGTCGAGCAGGAACGGGCGCAGCGAATCGCTAGGCATGGACGCCCTCCACCATCGGCTCCTCCACTCCCCGGATGACCGCCTCGACGCGCCGGCCGCCCGCGACGCTCTCCTCGGCGAGCGCGCGGACCTCCTCGGCCGTGACCCTCCGGAACGCCGCCGCGGGATCGGCGAGCTCGGCGAGCCCCTCCCCGGCCATCCACGCTTCGAGGATCTCTCCTGCGACCGATCCCGACGTCTGGCGGTGTACCTCCGCCTGCCCTGCCAGGTACTGCGCGGCGCGGGCGAGCTCGTCGGCGCCGATCGGCTCGCGGGCAAAGCGCTCGAGCTCGCCGAGCATCTGCTCGCGCGCCTCGTCCTCGCGCTCGGGCGACGTCGCGATGTAGGTGACGAGTGCGCCGGCGCAGCGCCGCTGCCATGCCGACGCGACGACCGTGTAGGCGAGCGAGCGCCGGTCGCGGAGCGCCTCGAAGAGGCGCCCGCCGAGGCCGCTCGCCACGGCGGCCCAGACGTCGGCCGCGTGCCGCGACCGGCTTCGCCGGTGCGGGCCCGGGAAGACCATGGCGAGCGCCGACTGGGCTCGTGCCCGTTCCTGCACCTGGAGCGGGCTCGTGCCCGACCACGCCTGCCGCGCGCCCGGCGCAGGCGGCGCCGAGGCCGGATGATGCCCGAACACTCCGGCGAGCTCCTCGGCCGCGCGATCGGGCTCGAGCTCGCCGACCGCGATCACGGTCAGCCGCCCGCGGGCGAGCGCTTCGGCGCGCGTGCGTACCTGGCGCAGGTCGAGCTCGGGAATCGTGTCCGGCAGCCCGCCGATCGGAAGGCCGTAACCGGATTCGCCGAACGCCGCGGCGAAGGCGAGCTGGATCGGATACCGGAACATGTCGTCCGCCACCTGCTCGGCCTGCGCGGTGAGGATGCGGCGCTCCGCCTCGACGTCGGCCGGGACGAGCGACGGCTCGGCGAGCACGAGATGCAGGAGCCGCGCGGCCTCCGGGAGGGCGTCGGCGAGGACGGTCGTCGCGGCGCCCGCCCAGTCGCTCGACACGCTCGTGACGAGCGTGCCGCCCAGCCGCTCGAAGGCGAAGGCGAGCGCCGCGGAGTCCATGCCGCCCGCCCCGCGCGCCGCGGCGCGCATGGCGAGCATCGTGAGCCCCGCTTCGGCACGGACGGAGGTGGGCGCCGCCGCGACGTAGGCGCCGAGCGTGACCATCGGCACGCCGCGCTTGGCCCGCACGAGGAGGTCGGCGCCCGGAAGCTCGAAATGGTGGACGCCCGCGACGCGGTCGCGGCGGAGCGCGCCGGTGCGCGCGGCCGTTTGCGCGGGAGCCTGCGGATGCGGAACGGCGGCGACCGGCGTGAGGGCGGTGACGGCGAATGCCGCTGCGACGGTGTCGGCGTCGAGGTCGGCGCCGCGCTCGTCGGGGTGGTAGGCCACGCCCGCAGGGCTGTCGGGCACGAGCCAGCGCGCCGCCGCCTCCCGGACCCGGTCGGCGGTGACCCGCTCGAGCTCGGCGTACTCGCGGTCGAGGTGCTCCGCCCCGTCGAGCGCCTCCGCCGACGCGAGCGCCATCGCCCGGCCCTCGGTGGGCTCGAGGCGCCGCGCCCAGCGGGAGAGGAGGAGCGTCCGCGCGCGGAAGAGGTCGTCCTCGCGCGGCCCGCTCATCGCGAGCTGCGCCACCGCCTCGGCGATGCCCGTCACGGCATCCCCGACGCGCTCCGGCTCGAGCTCCGCATTGATGGCGATGACGCCGAGCTCCGTCGGGGCGTAGTAGTGCGCGGACACCGACGTCACGATGCCCGGCTCGCGAAGCCGGCGGTAGAGCGAGCTCCCACGCCCGGCGCCGAGGAGCGCCATCGCCACGTCGAGCGCCGCCGCATCGGGGTGGAGCGGACCGGGTGCACGCCAGCCGAGGGAAAGCTCGGACTGCGTGACGTCGCCCCGGAGCGTGCGGACGCGGACGCCGCGCCGGTCGGGCTCGGCGGGTGAGCGGTCCACCGCGCCCGGCCGTGGTGCCCACGCGCCGTAGCGCTCGCGCGCCATCGCGAGCGCGGCCTCCGGCTCGACGTTGCCGACGATCGACACGATGGTGCGCTCGGGGACGTAGCGCGAGAGGTAGTAGCCGTGGATGTCGGCGCGACGGTACCCGGCGAGCTGCGCCTCGGTGCCGATCCGCCAGCGCCGGATCCGGTGCCGATCGAAGAGGACCTCGTGCAGGGTCTCGTGCGCCACGGCCGACGGCGTGTCGAGTTTCCGCTTGGCCTCCTCGATGATCACCTTGAGCTCGCGCGCGAGCTCGGCCTCGTCGACGAGCGGATGGAGCAGCGCATCGGCCTGGATCTCGAGCCCGGTGGCGAGCGCCGAGGCGGGGAGGACGACGAAGTAGGC
Organism: Gemmatimonadales bacterium; assembly: GCA_036377655.1. Lineage (GTDB taxonomy): Bacteria > Gemmatimonadota > Gemmatimonadetes > Gemmatimonadales > GWC2-71-9 > CAMLLJ01. Next base: position 4,931 of record DASUXZ010000185.1, on the reverse strand, counting down.
CGTGTGATCGTAGGCCGTGTGCGCGTTCAGGTAGCCGCCCGCCGCCTTCGTCTCCCGCGCGATGGCGCCGACGCCGCGCGTCGGCGTCCCCTTGAAGAACATGTGCTCGAGCACGTGGGACACGCCGACCCATTCGTCCGGCTCGTCGAAGAAGCCCGCCTCGACGTGGGTCACGATCGACGCGGCGGGAGAGGAGTCGTCGCGCTGGACGAGGAGGGTGAGGCCGTTCGGGAGGACCTCGCGAACGAGGCCGCGCGTCCAGTGGGCGGGAATCGTCATGCCGGAATCTATGCGCGCCCGCCACTCCCCAGGGGCTTCCGCCGGAGGACGGCGAGCGCCGCCGCCACGATCGCCACGCCGTAGGCCGCCGCGACGGCGAGCTCCCGCCCGCTCGGCGCGGCGTCGATCGCGGTGACGTGGTACGGCGGCAGGACCTCGTAGACGGCACTGGCGACGGGACCGAGCGCGGCGCCGCTGCGCTGGACCTGGTGCAGCACCGACTCGGTGATCACGACGAGCGCGGCGATCATCCAGTCCCGGCGCACCAGGGTCGAGAGGAAGAACACCGTCCCGCCGGTCAGCAGGTAGAGGAGCGCGGCGCGCCCCACGACCCAGGCCGGCAGGCTCACGTTCCCGGTGCGCACCGATACCGCGATCGCGAGGAGCGGCAGGAAGAGGAGGAAGATCACCCCGCCCACGAGGAACCGCTGGAGGTAGAAGAGCGGCGGCGAGACCGGCCTCGAGAACCACGCCCGGTAGTAACCCTCGCCGATGTCCCGGCTCACCATGCCGGCGGTGACGACGAGGACGAGCGGAAAGGCCGCCTGATCGGCGATCCGCGTCAGCATGGCTCCCGCATCGGCGGCGGGCGCACCGGGAAGGCGGGAGAGGATGAAGCCGACGAGCGCCGCGATCGCGAGGATGATGGCGCCGGGGCCCCGCGCCATGTCGCGGAGCTCCCAGCCGGCGTACCCGATCGGAAGGCGGGTCATCGCGTGCCCTCCTCCATCGCCTGGCGAAATTCGAGCTCGAGCCGGCTTTCCTCGGGATAGAACGCTGTCACGACCACCCCCGTGGCGATGAGCCGCGCGAGCTCGGCATTGAGCGCGCCGACTTCCCCGACCAGGCGCCATTCGCCGGGGCGGCCGTCCACGGGGCTCCCGTACGCGGTGTCGATCGGTCCCGCTCCCGCGATGGTGAGCCGGTAGGCGACGCTTCCCGCCCGGGCGCCATCCGTCCCTCCGACGACCCGCTGCAGGCGGCCGCGGCTCAGGATCGCGACGCGGTCGGTGAGGCGCTCGAGCTCGTCGAGGTTGTGCGAGGCGATGACGATGGTGCGCTCCGGGCGCCGGAGCTCGCGGACGATGTCGCGGAACCGCTGCGTGTAAACCGGGTCGAGGCCGTGCGTCGGCTCGTCGAGGATCACGAGGTCGCTGTCGTCGAGGAGGGCCTGCGCGAGCCCGAGCCGCTGGAGGTTCCCCTTCGAGAGCTGGCGCACCTGCTTCGAGCGGTGCTCCTCGAGGCCGAGCACGTCGATGGCGCGCTCGATGCGCTCCCGCCGGGCCGCCGGATCGTGGCCGGCGAGCGTGCCGAGCCGGGCAAGCGCCTGCTCGAGCGGCCAGCGCGGCGGGAGCGCCACGAGCTCGGTGAGGTAGGAGGCGCCGTGACGCTCCACCCACCCGCGCGGGTGCTCGCCGCCGATGCGCACCGTGCCGCGCGTCGGGACGAGGAAGCCCATGAGGAGGGAGATGAGCGTGGACTTCCCCGCGCCGTTGGGCCCCGCAATGCCGAAGACCTCACCCGCCGGGATCGCGAGGGTGAGGTCTTCGAGTGCGTGAACGGTGCGCCGGCGAACGAGAGAGCGGTAGGTCTTCGAGACGCCGGCGAGCTCGATCACTGCACGATGCGCAGGATGCCGGCCTCCGCGCTTCCGCGGATGAACGCCTCGGCGCTCGTGAGCGGGATGATCACGCCGGTTTCCGTCTGGCCCCGGCGGGCGTGCTGCGCCATGTAATCGTGCAGGGTCGCTTCGCCGCCGTGCGGGTCGGCCGCCTTCATCTGGAGAAGGATCTCGTCCCAGGTACCCCGGAACGTCGTCCCCCAGAGCGTCATCACCTGGTGCGTTTCGCCGAGGCCGGGCCGCCGCTGCATGGCCTGCAGCTCGGTGAGGAGCGTCCCGAAGAGCTCGAGCTGGTTGGGATCCCTGACGGTCCCGTCCGGTTGCTGCGCTTCGACCTCGGCCAGGAGCATGTCCACGGTGTCCGGCTCGCCGGCCACTTCGTCGAGGCGGCGGAACCAGGGCGCGAGCTCGGGGTCGTCGTCCGGAAGGCGGTAGTAGCTCCGGCGCAGCTCGATGTAGCGCCACACCGCGAGCTCGTCGAAGTGATCGTCCGGGCGCGTCTGCTCGAGGTGGTGGAGCGCCGCTTCGCTCTCGCCCCGGTCATAGAGGAGGTTGGCGAGGTAGATCCGCGCCTCGGCGTGGGCCGGCTCGATCTCGAGCGCGCGGCGGAGCCAGTACAGCGCCGCACTGTCCCGGCTCAGCCGGTGCGAGGCGTACCCGAGCGACGCCGCGGCGTCGGGCGATTCCGGGTGCGACTGGACCGCGAGATCGAAGAACCGCGCCGCCGGCCCGACCAGCCCCTCACGGAAGAGGGCCCTTCCCACCTGCAGCATGAGGTCGTGGTCGTCGGCGAACCCGAGGTGCAGGAGCCGCTCGAACACCCGGTCGGCACCCGCATGCTCGCCGAACTTGAGCAGCGTTTCCCCGAGCCCGGCGAGGCCGTCCTCGTGGTCGGGATCGAGCGTGAGGGCCGTCTCGAAGCTGCGGCGAGCCCACGCGAAGCTCTCCTGCGCGAGATAGGCGTAGCCCATCCCGACGTAGAGCTCGACCGCGTTCGGATAGAGGGAGATGCCGTCCTTCAGCACGGCGAGTGCTTCGTCGTACCTGCCTTCGTTGTAGAGTTGGTGGGCCTGTTCGTCGAATTCGTCGGAGCTGCGGAATGCATCCGACATCGGCAGGACCTCCGAGCGGTGAGGGAGTTGTTCTCCAAGGTAGGAACGACGCACTCGGCGAGCAAGAGAGTGAAGGCGCGCCGGGCGCGCCTCACTCCTCGAGCATGAACGGATAGCGGTAATCCTTCGGCGGGTCGAACGTTTCCTTGATGCTCCGCGGGGAGATCCAGCGCATCAGGTTGAGGATCGAGCCGGCCTTGTCGTTGGTGCCGCTCGCCCTTCCACCCCCGAACGGCTGCTGGCCCACCACGGCGCCGGTGGGCTTGTCGTTGACGTAGAAGTTGCCGGCCGCGTTCCGGAGCGCGGCCATCGCCTCGACGACGGCCCGGCGGTCCTGCGAGAAGACGGCCCCGGTGAGCGCGTACGGGCTCGTCCGGTCCACGAGGGCGAGCGTCTCGGTCCACCGCTCGTCGGGATAGGCGTGCACGGTGAGCACCGGGCCGAAGATCTCCTCGCACATGAGGCGGTAGCCCGGGTCCTCCGCTTCGACGAGGGTCGGCTCGATGAAGTACCCTTCCGAGTCGTCGGCGCCGCCGCCTGCGACGATCGTCACCCCCGGGTCCTTTCGCGCCGCAGCCAGGTACTCGCCGATCTTGGCGAACGCCTTCGCGTCGATCACGGCGCCCATGAAGTTCCGGAAGTCGGCCACGTCCCCCATGCGGATGCTGCCGATCATGGCGGTGACGCGCTCCTTCACGGCCGGCCAGATGGAGCGCGGGACGTACGCCCGCGACGCGGCGCTGCACTTCTGCCCCTGGTACTCGTAGGCGCCGCGCACGAGCGCCACCGCGAGCGCATCCACGTCGGCGCTCGGGTGGGCGAGGACGAAGTCCTTCCCGCCCGTCTCGCCGACGAGCCGCGGATAGCTCCGGTACCGCGGCAGGTTTTCCCCGACCGTCCGCCAGAGCGACTGGAACACCGGCGTCGAGCCCGTGAAGTGGATGCCGGCGAGGTGCGGGTCCGAAAGGACCGCCTCGGAGATGTCCGCGGCCGGCCCCGGGATGAAGTTGATGACGCCCGGCGGAAGCCCCGCTTCCCGGAGCAGCTCGAAGAAGAGCCAGTTGCTGAGGGACGCGGTGGCCGCCGGCTTCCAGACGACGGTGTTCCCCATGAGCGCGGGCGCAGTGGGGAGGTTGCCGCCGATCGCCGTGAAGTTGAACGGCGTGATCGCGTAGACGAACCCCTCGAGCGGGCGGTGATCGAGCCGGTTCCACATCCCCGGCCCGCTCGCCGGCTGCTCCCGGTAGAGCTGCTCGGCGAACGCCACGTTGAAGCGGAGGAAGTCGATCAGCTCGCAGGCGCTGTCGATCTCCGCCTGGAAGGCGGTCTTGCTCTGGCCGAGCATCGTCGCCGCGTTGAGGCGGGCGCGCCAGGGACCGGCGAGGAGGTCGGCCGCCTTCAGGAAGACGGCGGCGCGGTCCTCGAACCGCCAGCTCGCCCATTCCTTCTGGGCGTCCACGGCCGACCGGATCGCCGCGGCGATCGCATCGCGGTCCGCCTGGTGCGTCTCGGCGAGCACGTGGGCATGGCGGTGCGGCGCCACGACGCGCTGGACCTTCCCGGTCCGGTGCTCGCGTCCGCCGACCACGACGGGAATGTCGGTCCGCTCGCCGCCGAGCGACTCGAGGGCGCCCTTGAGTGCCTGTCTCGGCTCGGTACCGGGGGCGTAGGTGAGGACGGGCTCGTTGCGGGGGACCGGGATGTTCGCTGTGCCGCTCATTGCTCTCTCAGGCGATGGTAGGATCGAGCGCGGAAGATAACCGCATGGGCTCGCGGCCGGTCACCGGTACGCCGCGAGCGCCGTCGCCTTGAACGAGGCGTACACGTCGGCTCCGTCGGCGAGCCCGAGCGATTCGACCGCGTGTCGCGTCACCTCGGCGACGAGCGGCGGTTCGGTCGCGAGCGCCACCCGTACGCGG
>DASUXZ010000184.1:0-7574 GCA_036377655.1 Gemmatimonadales bacterium | reverse complement strand
GTCACGCTCGGCATCCGGCAGGGCAATGCCTTCCGCCACGTGCGCGCGCACCACGGCATGCGTGCGAAGGAGCGCGTGGTGGACCGGAAGACGCCGGTGTCCCCGGATGCGCCGGCGTCCTGGGCGCAGCCGGTGGTGCTGACGAGCGCGGCCAAGGGCGAGGGCATCGGCGACGTGATCGCGGCGCTCGACGCGCACCATGCGTCGCTCGAGGCCACCGGCCTCCTCGGCGAGCGCCGCCGGCGCCGCTTTCTCGAGCGCACGCGCGAGGTGGTGGAGCGGGCGGCGCGGAAGTGGGTGTGGGCGGAGACCGGTGCCGCGCGGCACATCGAGGAGCGGCTCGACGACATCGTGGCCGGGAAGGTGAGTCCCTACGACGTCGCGGCCGAGGTGCTCGACGAGCTCAAACAGGGTGAGCGGGTATGACCACGTCACGGCAGGACCTCGCCGAGCGGCTCGCGGAGCGGGAGCGCGAGGTGGCGGAGCTGCGGGCGGAGATCGAGCGCTGGCGCGAGCGCAGCGCGCGGCTCCCGCTCCGCGACGACAGCGATTTCACGAGCGTCTCCGGCGTCGCGGTCGAGCCGGTCTACACGCCGCTCGATCTCCCGGACGACCTCTGGGACGCGACGCGGCTGCCCGGCGAGTATCCCTACACGCGCGGCGTCCACCCGACGATGTACCGGGGGAAGCTCTGGACGATGCGCCAGTTCGCGGGATTCGGGACGGCCGAAGACACGAATGCCCGCTACAAGTTCCTCCTTTCCCGCGGCCAGACCGGACTCTCCGTCGCCTTCGACTTCCCGACGCTCATGGGCTACGACTCCGACCACCCCCGCTCCGAGGGAGAAGTCGGGAAGTGCGGCGTCGCGATCTCGAGCCTCGCGGACATGGAGGCGCTCTTCGACGGCATCCCGATGGGCGAGGTGAGCACCTCGATGACCATCAACGGGCCGGCCGCGATGCTCTTCTGCTTCTATGTCGCGGCGGCGGAGAAGCAGGGCGTGCCGCCGGAGCGCCTGCGCGGGACGATCCAGAACGACATCCTCAAGGAGTACATGGCGCAGCACGCCTGGATCTATCCGGCGGAGCCCGCGCTCAAGGTGATCGTGGACATGTTCGAGTGGGCCGCCGAGCACGCGCCGCAGTGGAACACCATCTCGATCTCGGGGTACCACATCCGCGAGGCGGGGGCGACGGCCGCGCAGGAGCTCGCCTTCACCCTGGCCAACGGGTTCTGCTATGTCGAGCACGGCGTGGCCCGCGGCCTCGACGTGGACGCCTTCGCCCCGCGGCTCTCGTTCTTCTGGGACGTCCACAACGACTTCTTCGAGGAGATCGCCAAGATGCGGGCGGCGCGCCGCATCTGGGCCCGGCACCTCCGCGAGCGGTACGGCGCGACCGACCCGCGCAGCTGGAAGATGCGCTTCCACTGCCAGACGGCCGGCGTGTCGCTCACCGCGCAGCAGCCGATGAACAACGTCGTGCGCGTCGCCTACCAGGCGATGGCCGCGGCCCTCGGCGGCACCCAGTCGCTGCACACGAACGCCTTCGACGAGACGCTCGCGCTCCCCACCGAGGAGTCGGTGCGTATCGCGCTCCGCACGCAGCAGGTGCTGGCCTACGAAACCGGCGTCCCCAACGTGGCCGACCCGCTCGGCGGCTCGTACTACGTCGAGGCGCTCACCGACCGGATGGAGCACGAGGCGGAGGGCCTCTTCGCCGAGATCGAGGCGCAGGGGGGCGTGGTGAAGGCGATCGAGTCCGGCTGGTTCCAGCGGCAGATCGCGAGCTCCTCCATGCGCTACGTCTCGGAGGTGGAGCAGGGACGCCGCGTCATCGTGGGCATGAACGAGTTCGTCGAGGAGAACGAAGCGCCCGTCGAGATCCTCCGGATCGGCGACGAGGCGGGGGACCGCCAGCGGGATCGCCTCGCCCGGCTGCGCGCCGAGCGCGATGGCGCGCGGGCGGAGGCATGCCTCGACGCGCTGGCCGCAGCGGCGCGCGAGGACCGCAACCTGATGCCCGCGATGCTCGATTGCGCCCGGGCGTACTGCACCCTTTACGAGATCCGGCACACGCTGGAGCAGATATACGGGAGCTATCGTGAACCTGTCTTCTTCTAGCAGGACCGCGCGGACCAGCTCGCGCACGAGCCCGGCCAGCGCCCGCCCGGCGGCCTCGCCGCTCAGCGCTCCGCTCGCCCGGCTCACCCGCGCCCGCCCGGGGCGGCAGCGCGTCGTGAGCTGTTACCTCAAGCTCGAGCCGCGGGACCGTTCGCGCGGCAAGTACCTCATCAAGCTCAAGAACCGCGCCCGGATCGTCGTGGAAGGCCTCGGCCGGCTGGGCCTCGACCGCGAGGTCGAGGACGCCGTCCGCCGCGACATCGACCGGGTGATCGACTACCTGCGCATCCCGGCCAACCTCCCCGCGACGCAGGGGATCGCCGTCTTCGCCTGCAGCGGCATCGACCTCTTCGAGGCCATCCCGCTCCCCGTGGTGCACCGCTCGCGGCTCGCGGTGGATGCGTCGCCGCTCATCCGCGAGCTCGCGTCCCTCGAGGACGAGTTCGGCCGGATCCTCACCGCGGTCGTGGACCGGACGGGGGCGCGGTTCTTCGAGGTCACCGCGTTCGACGCCCGGGAGCTTCCGGGCCTGCACTCGCCGAGCACGCGCGGCAAGCGCTTCCGGGGCGACAACGACGGCCCTCGCGGGTGGGGGGAGCACAATTACAACAGTCGCATCCGCGAGGAGAAGCAGCGGCACTACGAAGCCGTGGCCCGCCAGCTCTTCGAAGTGGACCGGCGCCAGCCGGCGCACGGCGTCGTGCTCGCGGCCACGGGCGCCGACGCCGGCGCGGTCGAGCCGTTTCTCCATGCGTACCTCGCGGAGCGGCTCATGGGGTCGGTGAAGCTCGGGCCGCGCCAGGCCACCCCGGCCCTCGTGCACGAGGCGACGCTCGCGGTGCGCGCCGCCTGGGAGCGCGAGACGGAGCAGCACCTCGTCGAGGAAGTCGTCGAGGCGCAGGGGGCGGGGTGGGCGGTGAACGGCGTGCGCGACACGCTGAAGGCGCTCTCGCGCGGGCAGGTGCGGTCGCTCCTCGTGAACGCGGACGCGGCGACGCCCGGCTTCCGCTGCTCGGACACGGGCCGCCTCGCGCTCACCGAGCGCGAATGCCGCGGCGAAGGCGAGCCCGTCCCCGTCATCGACGTGATCGACGACGCGATCGAGGAGGCGCTCCGCCAGCGGGTGGACGTGAACGTGGTCTACGACGTCGGGGCGGCGGACCGGATCGACGGGCTCGCCGGATTGCTCCGGTTCCGTTGAGGTACCGCGCGGTCCTCTTCGACGCGGGCGGCACGCTCCTCTTCCTCGATTACGCGCGGATCGCGCGGGCGGTGGGGTCGGCGTGCGGCGTGGCGATGTCGGCGGAGGCGCTGGAGGACGCGGCGCCCGCCGCCGCGCTCGCGCTCGAGGAACGCGCGGGGACCGACGGCGAGCGCGCGGCACGGTTCCTCCGCGCCCTCTGCATCGGCGCCGGCCTCCCCGAGGGGCGCTGGCCGGACGCGCAGCGCGCCTTGTACGCGCTGCATCGCGAGGAGCATCTCTGGAGCGCGAGCGCGCCGGGCACGGTCGAGGCGCTCCGGCGCCTCCGCGCGCGCGGCGTGCGGCTCGGCGTGGTGTCGAACAGCGATGGACGCGTGGAGGCGGCCCTCCGGCAGGCCGGGCTGCTCGACTGCTTCGACGTGGTGATCGACTCGAGCATCGCGGGCGTCGAGAAGCCCGATCCGCGGATATTTCTCGCGGCGCTCGAGCGGCTCGGGGTCGCTGCCGGCGAGGCGCTCCACGTCGGCGACGTCTACGAGGTCGATGCCCTCGGCGCGCGCGCCGCGGGCCTGGACGCGGCGCTCGTCGGAGCCGACGCGCCGAGGGAAGGCGTCCGGACCGCGCGGAGCGTCGCGTCGCTGGTGGATTCGCTCATCGGCCCCGCCGAGCCGGATGAGGTCGTGGAGCCGTCGAACGCCGGCGCGCCGCGCCGCCCTGACCGTTAACCCCGAGTGACGATGACTGCCGAGACCCGTCCGCGCCACCTGGCCCGCCCGATCCGCGTGCTCGTCGCCAAGCCCGGCCTCGACGGGCACGATCGCGGCGCGAAGGTCGTCGCCGCGGCGCTCCGGGATGCCGGGATGGAAGTGGTGTACACCGGGCTCCACCAGACGCCCGAGATGATCGCGAGCGCGGCCATCCAGGAGGACGTCGACGTCGTGGGCCTCTCGATCCTGTCGGGCGCCCACATGACGCTCTTCCCGCGCGTCCGTCGCCTCCTCGAGGCGGAGGGACGGGGCGACATCCTCGTGACCGGCGGCGGGATCATTCCGCGGGAAGACATCGAGGCGCTCCAGACCCAGGGGATCGGCAGGCTCTTCGGCCCCGGGACGCCGACGTCGGAGCTCATCGACTACATCGAGTCGTGGGCGGCCGAGCATCTCGAAGCCTGACGGGCGCGAGATGAGCGACGCGCCCGCGCGGGCCGGACGGCTCCGCGCGCTCACCGACGAGTACCTCGCCCTCGCCGCCCGCCTCCGGGAAGGCGGCGGGGCCAGCCGCGTGGCCCGCATGCACGAGCGGGGCCAGCTCTCCCCGCGCGAGCGTGTCGCCCACCTCCTCGACGAGGGCGCCCCGTGGCTCGAGCTGGGCCTCCTCGTGGCGTACGACCAGTACGACGGACAGGCCCCCGGCGCGGGCGTCATCACCGGGATCGGCGTCGTCGCGGGTCGGGACGCCGTCATCGTGGCCAACGATGCGACGGTCAAGGCGGGCTCCTGGTGGCCGGAAACGATCCGGAAGATCCTCCGCGCGCAGGAAGTGGCGATGCGGCAGCGGATCCCGATCGTCTATCTCGTCGACAGCGCCGGCGTCAACCTCCCCTATCAGGGGGGCGTATTTCCCGGGCAGTACGGCGCCGCGCGGATCTTCTACTACAACTCGATCATGCGGCGCTATCTCCATGTGCCGCAGATCAGTGCCGTGATGGGCTCGTGCATCGCCGGAGGGGCGTACCTGCCGGCGCTGAGCGACGTGATCTTCATGGTCGAGGGGACGAGCTTCATGGGGCTCGGCGGCCCGAACCTGGTCAAGGGCGCCACCGGCCAGTCGATCGACGCCGAGACGCTGGGAGGCGCCGTCACCCACACCGAGATCAGCGCGGTCGCCCACTACCGGGCCCGGAACGACGAGGACTGCATCGCGCAGATCCGGGAATACATCGCGCGCCTTCCCGAGCGCCGCGCCGCCGCGCATCCGCTCGAGGCGGTGGTCCCGCCGAGCCGGCCGCCCGCCGAGCTGTACGACATCCTGCCGCACGACCACCGGCTCTCCTACGACATGCGCCATGTCCTCGAATGCGTCGTGGACGGCGGCGTCGTCGCCGAATTCCAGCCGCATCATGCCGGCGAGGTCATCTGCGGGCACGCCCGCATCGACGGACGCGCCGTCGCCGTCATCGCCAACCAGCGGGGCCTCATTCGCGGGCGCGAGGGCGAGCGGCCGCGCTTCGGCGGCATCATCTATACCGGGAGCGCGGAGAAGGTCGCGTACTTCATCGAGACGGCAGGGCGGGAGCGCATCCCGCTGCTCTTCGTGCAGGACGTGAGCGGCTTCATGGTGGGCCCGGAGGCGGAGCATTCGGGCATCATCCGCGCGGGCGCGCGCTGGGTCGAGGCGATGGCCACCGCGCCCGTGGCGAAGATCGTCCTCACGGTGAACCACGCGTCGGGGGCCGGCTATTACGCGATGGCGGGGCAGGGCTTCGATCCCGACTTCATACTCTCCTGGCCCACGGGCCGGATGGCGGTCATGGAAGGCGAATCGGCGGTGATGGCGGTGCACGGTCCCGGGATCGAGAAGGCCGGGCGCGAGAAGCGCCCGCTCGCGCCGGAGGTGCAGGCGGCGGTCGAAGCGATGCGGGCCGACTACGAGCACCAGCTCGACGCGCGGTACGCGGCGGCGCGCGGCTTCGTCGATGCGATCGTCACGCCGGAGGAGACGCGGACCACGCTGGGTTTCCTCCTCGGCGTCGCCGGCCGGTACGACGGGCCGCATCTCGGCCCCTTCGTGCTGCCGCCGCTCGACGCGGCGGGCGCCCGATGAGCCCGCGCGCGCGCGGGAAGAGCGGCCGCACGGTCCGCGTGGCCGCCGGCCAGGGCTTCTGGGGCGACTGGCTCGAGGCGCCCATCCGGCAGGTGCAGGGCGGGCCGATCGACTACCTCATGATGGACTACCTCGCCGAGGTGACGATGTCCATCATGCAGAAGCAGAAGGGCCGCGATCCGAAGCTCGGCTACGCCCGCGACTTCCCGCAGGTGATGGAGCGGATCCTGCCGGACATCGCCGAGCGCCGCATCCGCGTCACGTCGAACGCCGGCGGCGTGAATCCGCGCGGCTGTGCCGAGGCGGTGCTCGAGGCCGCGCGGCGAAAGGGACTGGCGGGCCGGATTCGCGTCGGCCTCGTCTCCGGAGACGACATCCTCGGCCGGCTCGACGAGCTGATGGCTCGCGGCCACGAGCTCCGCGACATGGACACCGGCCGTCCCCTCACCGACATCCGCGACAAGGTGCTCTCGGCGAACGCGTACGTCGGCATGGCCCCGATCGTCGAGGCGCTCGATCGTGGCGCCGACATCGTCGTGACCGGCCGGGTCACCGACACCGGGCTCACACTCGGGCCGCTCGTGCACGAGTTCGGCTGGGCGCACGACGACTGGGACCGGATCGCCGCCGGCACCGTGGCGGGGCACATCATCGAGTGCGGCGCGCAGTGCTCGGGCGGCAACCTGCTCCGGGACTGGCGCTCGGTGAAGGGCCTCGCCGATCCGGGGTTTCCCATCGTCGAGGTGTCGGCGGACGGCACCTTCGTCGTCACCAAGCACGCGGGCACGGGCGGCGTCGTCTCGGTCCCGTCGGTCACGGAGCAGCTCGTCTACGAGATGGGCGATCCGCACGCCTACATCACCCCCGACGGCACGGCCGACTTCACGACCATCCGCCTCGCGCAGGGCGGGCGGGACCGCGTGCGGGTGAGCGGCATACGCGGCGGTCCGCGCACCCCGATGCTCAAGGTGAGCATCGCCTATTTCTACGGGTACAAGGCGGTGGGCACGCTCGTGTACTCCTGGCCGGATGCGGCGGAGAAGGCGCGCGCGGCCGACCGCATCCTGCGCGAACGGCTCCGCGCGCTCGGGCTCGCGTTCGAGCAGGTGCTCACGGAGTTCGTCGGCGTGGACGCGACGCACGGGCGGCTGGCGGGCGATCCGGCTCCCGACCTCGCCGAGGTCCAGCTGCGCGTCGGAGTGCGGGCGCGGGAGAAGGCGCCCGTCGAGCGGTTCACCCGCGAGATCGCGCCGCTCGTCCTCACGGGCCCACCGAGCGTCACCGGGTTCGCCGGCGGGAGGCCGCAGGTCGAGGAGATCGTGGCCTACTGGCCTGCGCTCGTCGACCGGCGGGAGATCGAGCCGCACATCCGCGTGGAGATCCTCGAGGCATGACACGCTGCCCGGAGGGCCGGCCATGCCGGTGAA
>DASUXZ010000183.1:0-5077 GCA_036377655.1 Gemmatimonadales bacterium | reverse complement strand
GCGATCGCCGATGATCAGCTCGCGCTGGCCGCGGCCGATCGGGATCATGGCGTCGATGGCCTTGATCCCGGTCTGGAGCGGCTCTTTCACCGGCTGCCGGACGATGATGCCCGGGGCCACCATCTCGACGAGGCGGGACGCCTTCGTCTCGATCGGTCCGCGGCCGTCCACCGGGCGGCCGAGCGCGTCCACGACGCGGCCGAGCATCGCCGGGCCGACCGGGACCTCGAGGAGGCGGCCGGTCCGGCGGACTTCGTCGCCTTCCTTGAGCTTGAGGTAATCGCCCATGACGGCGGCGCCGACGTTGTCCTCTTCCAGGTTGAGGACGAGGCCGGTGACCGTCTCGCCGGTTTCCTGCGCCGTGAACTCGAGCATCTCGCCGGCGGTCGCCGACTTGAGCCCGTAGATGCGCGCGACGCCGTCCCGGACCTCGAGAACCGTCCCGACCTCCGAAACGTCCACGGCCGCCAGATCGGCCGATTGGATCTCACGGAGGAGGATGTCCTTGAGCTCGCCGGGACGCAGGATGGAATCGGTGGCCATGTCGTGAAGAGCCTCTGAAGGTTCGGAGCCGGATTCAGCTTGTGAAAATAATCACAAAAGGTGGTGGCGGGCAAGGGACGCGGGTGGGCCGGCGCGTCTGGCGAGGCTCCTGGCCGGGGGGGCTTGGTGGGCACACGAAAACACGAAAACCGCGGGAAAGCACGAAAGGACCGGATCCAGGCGGCCCTCCGGACCTCGGGAACAGACCTGCCGGATTCTTTCCGGCTGCTCGAGCGAAGAACTCGACTGGGGACTGGCGCCTTCCGACGTTCCGTCCTTTCGTCCTTTCGTGCTTTCGTGCTTTCGTGTTTTCGTGTGCCCCACCGGCCGGCGGCGCAGAGCAATCCGCCCGAGGAGACGCCTACGCCCGGCTGCGCGTATTCCCTTTCACGAACGCGCTCAGCACCCCCCGCGGCCCGAGCGCGCCGAGCCCGCTCGTGCCGGTGCCGGCGATGCGGCGCGCCGTGGCGCCGAGATGGCTCGGGGACGCGAAATGGAGCAGGCGCACGACGGCGGGCACGCCCATCCCGGGATTGCGGAGCAGCTGTGCGGCGGCCGCGACGCGCGTGAGGTCGATGACACGCTTGAGATTCGGCGCGCCCCCAGCCCCGAACTGTCGCGACAGGTGCTCGCGGCTCACTGCGAGCTCCCTGGCCAGGGCTGCGGTCCGCACCGGCTTCTCCACCGCGCCGAGCAGGTAATGCCACGCGGTGCGCTGGAGGGGCTCGGTGAGGCGAAGGACCCGCGGGGCATCGGCCATCGCGAGGCGGCGTGCGGTCGTCATCGAGTGGCGGGCCACGAGGTCGCCCACCACCGCATCGTCGACGCCCTCGACCGCGAGCGCCGAGACCCTCGCCTCCCGGCAGGCGACGACGACGGATCCGTCGTCCGGCCGGAAGGGCGCGTAGGCGATGACCGGGAGCGCGGGATGCGACTTCCGGAGCTCGCTGATCGCGGCCGGCAGCGCCGGGACCGGGTTCACGACGAGCGCGTCCACGAGCCGGCTCTCGAGGAGCCGGTGCAGCGCGGCCGGCGTCCGGCAGCTCACCGTGCTGCGCGCGGCGCCGGCCGGCAGCGATCGGCGGAGCGCGAGCACGGCGCGCCGGCTCTCGAGCAGCGTCGCGACGACCGCCACGCGCTCAGCTCTGGGACGGCTCGGGCGCCCGGCGCGGACGCCCGGCTCCGACGGCGACGAGCGTCCGGACCATGTCGCCCGCGCGCTTGAGGACGCCGCGCGCGTTGTCGTAGGAGAGCGTCTCGAGCGCCTCCTCGAGCGCGCACCAGCGGCAGGCGGTGATCCCCTCGTCTTCCTGCGGCACCGCATCCCCGTCGCGCGACTCGAGGAGGAAGAAGTGGCAGTACTTGTGGATGTGGCGCCCGCGAAACCGGAAGTGCCAGTCGATGATGCGGATCGGGCCCTGCACGGTGAGGTCGGTGAGTCCCGTCTCCTCGGTCGTCTCGCGCAGCGCCGCCTCGGCGGGCGTTTCTCCCTCCTCGAGATGGCCCTTCGGGAATCCCCAGTTGTCGTAGGAGTCGCGGATCAGGAGGAACCGGGCCACTCCGTCCGGCGCGCGGCGATAGACGATCCCTCCGGCGCTCACCTCGAGGTCGGGACGGCGCTTCGACATCAGAAGACCGAGATGCGGATGTACTTCCGGGGATGCGCCTGGAAGTCGGTGAGGAGCTCGCGGAACTGCTTCATCGTCGCGGCCGTCTCGCGGTAGAGCGTGGAGTCGGTGGCGAGCATCCCGAGGGAGCCCTCGCCACTGTGGATGCGGGTGAGGAGCGTGTCCATCGAGGCGAGAATCCGGACGAGGCTCGCCTGCTGCCCGTTCACCGCCGCCATGAGCTCGCGGAAGTCGGCGGAGGCCTCGCGCAGGTCGGTGCTCGCGGCGCTCCCGTTGTTGAGGATGGCGTCGAACTGGCCCTGGCCGGTGGCGCTGTCGATGCGCGCCACCGTGCGGTCGAGGTTCCGCGCGACGTTGGCGAAGGCGCCGGCCGTCACCTCGGCGTCCGCGCCGACGCGGTCGAGGCGCGCCGCCTGCGCCTGCGTGAACGTCACGAGCCGGCTCGAGATGCCCGCGAGATCGAGGACGCTCTGCCGGAACTCGCGGAGCGCGGTGCTGTCGAACGCGCCCTGGATGCGCGTCGTGACCTCCGCGATGTCGCCGGCGATGCGGCTCGCCTGCGCGGTGAGCTGTCCGATGTCGGGGAGGGTAGCGCCGGGCCACGCCTCGCCGCCGGCGCGGTCGGCGTCGAGCAGCGCCTGGCGCACGTTCGGGTCCACCGGCAGCGGCTCGAGCTCGATGATGTTGGCCGCCCACCCGCCGAAGAGACTTGCCGACGACGCGATCACGGCCGGCTTTTCCGGCAGGTCGACGTCGGCGTTCTCGATCGTGAGGTCGGCGACGACCCACTCGTCCGACGTGAGCCGGATCGCCGTCACCTTCCCGACGCGGACGCCGCGCAGCGCCACCGGGTTCCCCACCTGCAGGCCGTCCACCGTGCGGAAGCGGGCGGGATAGGTGCGATCCTCGCCGCGGAGGTCGGCGCCGCTCAGCCAGAGCGCCCCGGCGATGATCACCGCGAGCGCGCCGAGGACCGCCGCCCCGACCGTGAATTCGTTCGTGCGTTTCACCGTGCCGGCCTCCGGAGGGAGAGGGACGCATCGGGGCGTCCCTCGATGAACTGTCGCACCACGGGATCTTCGCTCTCGCGGATCTCGGCGGCGGGCCCGACCTGGCGGATCCGCCCTTCGTAGAGCATCGCGACGCGGTCGCCCACCGCGAAGACGCTCCGCATGTCGTGCGTCACCACGACGCCGGTGTGGCCGAGGTCGCGGGTCCGCACCATGAGCTCGTCCATCACCGCCGAGGTGACCGGGTCGAGCCCGGTCGTCGGCTCGTCGTAAAGGATGTACTCGGGCCGGAGCGCAATGGCGCGGGCCACGCCGACCCGCTTCCGCATGCCGCCGGAGAGCTCCGACGGATACTTGCTTCCCGCCTCGCCGAGCCCGACCACGTCGAGGCTCTCGGCGATGCGCTCGCGGATCGCGTCCTCCTCGAGCCGGCGCCGCCGGAGGCCGAGCGCGATGTTCTCGTCCACCGTCATCGAGTCGAAGAGCGCCGCGGACTGGAAGACGTAGCCGATCTTGCCGCGGAGCGCCCGCAGCTCATCGGCGTCCATCGTGCCCACGACCTCGCCGTCCACGAGCGCCTCGCCGGCGTCCGGCTGCAGGAGGCCGATGATGCACTTGAGCGTGACGCTCTTCCCGCTCCCCGAATACCCGATGATGACCGTGTTCTGCCCGCGGGGCACCTCGAGCGAGACGCCGCGCAGGATCTCGCGCGTCCCGAAGGCCTTGTGGACGTCGCGGAGCTCGATCACAGGAGCACGAGCGCCCAGAAGGCGTCGAGCACGAGGATGGACTCGCACCCGAGGACGACGGCGCGCGTCGTGGCGGCGCCGACGCCCTCCGCCCCGCCGGCCGCGGTGAGCCCCTTGTAGCAGCCCATGAGAGCGACCGCCGCGCCGAAGCTCGCGCTCTTCACGAGGCCGAACCAGACGTCCTTGAACTGGTAGAACTGCCGGAGGCCCTTCCAGAACTCCTGCGTCGAAAGATCGAGCAGGTTGACGGCGGTGATCCACCCGGCGATGACGCCGACCGCCATCGCGAAGGCGGTGACGACCGGGAACATGAACGCCGCCGCGAGGACGCGCGGCACGGCCAGGTAGGAGCGCGAGTCGTAGCCGAGCGTCTCGAGCGCGTCCACCTGCTCCGTGACCTTCATCGTGCCGAGCTCGGCGGCGATGTTCGCGCCGACGCGGCCGGCGAGCGCCATGCCGGTGAGCACGGGGCCGAGCTCCATCATGACCGTCTTGCCGACGAGCGCGCCGACGAAGTAGAGCGGGATGGCGCCGGTGAAGATGTAGGACGAGAGGAGGGCGAGGACGATGCCGGTGAAGACGGCGATGAAGAGGGCGATCGGAATGGAATCGACGCCCAGCCGCCGCATCTGGACGGCCAGGTGGGAGCGCCATGTGGCGATATCGCCCAGGGCACGCGTCGCCCCCAGGGTCCACCGCCCCACATGCGCCACGAAACGGCCCCACTGCGGGGCGGCGATCGCGGTACGCTGCACGCCTGAAGGTACGACTACGCCGCGAAGCTCGCCAGCGCCCTGCCCACGTCGCCCTCGCGGAGCCGCTTGAGGGCGCGGTCGCGGAGCTGGCGGACCCGCTCGCGGGTGACGCCAAGCATCCCCCCGATCTCCTCGAGCGTGTGCTCCCGTCCGCCGTCGAGCCCGAAGTAGAGCCGGAGCACCTTCGCGTCGCGCGGCGGGAGGGTGCGGAGGGCCTCCTCGACCTCCTCGGTGAGGAAGCGGTCCATCGCGGCGGCTTCGGTGTCGCCCTGGTCGTCGGCGATGAAGCGGTCGATGAGCGAGCGGTCGCCCTCGGGGTCGAGCGGCGCGTCGAGGCGGACCTCGCTCGTGTTGAGCGCGGCGAGGGACTGCACCACGTCGAGGGAGAGGTT
>DASUXZ010000182.1:0-19490 GCA_036377655.1 Gemmatimonadales bacterium | reverse complement strand
GTGGCAACTCCCGCAGCGCGCCTGGCCCTGGAACAGCGCCTTGCCGCGCCGGGCGGCAGCCACGTCGAAGGAGCCGGGCACCGGAGCCGGCGCCTCGAGGCTGAACTGGTACGCCCTCAGGGCCTCGAGCTTGCCGGAGACCCGGTCGGGCGGGTTGTTCACGAAGATCCCGAGGCGCGGATCCGAGAACGTTCCGTGCCCATGCATCTGCGTGATGGCGACGTAGGCGTTCCAGTAGGAGACCACGTCGTCGCCGGTGTAGAGCTCGTGGCGGACGTGGCGAAGGCCGAAGGCGGGAGGAAGCACGACCGGCACGTTCTGCCCGTCGAAGCTGAACCGCGGATCGTAGAACCCGGGGCCCCACGACGAGTAGACGGCCCGCTGCTCCTCGCTCAGCACCTCGGACAGGGCGATGATGGCCCCGGGATCGAGGTCGCGGTTGGGCCAGCCGTCGAGGCGGCGGCCGATGCCGGCGCCGACTGCGTTGTCCACCGTGGAGTGGCAGAGCGCGCAGGTGATGCCCACCTCGACGAGGCTCCCGCCGGCGACGCGTCCCTTCACGCCGACGACGGCGTCGAGCCCGATGAGGGCGACGGTGGTCGCCGGGCTCTCGAGGTCCACCGTGCCGGCGGCGAGTGCGGCGCGGATGTCCGGCGGCAGGGCGTCGGCATCGACCTTGAGCCCGAGGCTCAGGGCCGTCATCGGATCGAGCGCGGCCTGGATGCGCTCGTGCATCCGAAGCGTGTCGGTCCAGAAGGTCTCGTCACCGAAAGTGTCGAACCGGAAGATCGTCCGTCCCTCGGCGACGAGGGCGGGGTTCGCGGGGCCGCTCGCGGTGGCGCGCAGGTCGGGCGCGGTCGCGGGGTCGGCATCCCCGCAGGCGGCGAGGGTGGCCGCGAGCAGGGCGAGGGCGGGGAAGGGGTTGCGTGGCATGGGGATGGGGCTCCATGGGGAGGCGCGGCGGGCCGCGGGATGCGGCCGGGAAAAGTCAATAAGTCAAAGGAAATATGGACTTTTCTGTAACCGGCGCCACCCTCATCGGTGGGCAACCCTGTTCCCTTGCGTCACTTCCACGCCCCGTGTATAATGCGCAGCTAGTCTTTAACCGGCCTTTTCCCGGCAGCAGCGCCTTCTCTGGAGACGTGTGTGAAGGTTCGTTCGAGTGTGAAGCCGATCTGCGAGCATTGCAAGGTGATCAAGCGCCAGGGGGTCACGCGCATCATCTGCAAGCGCAATCCCAAGCACAAGCAGCGGCAGGGCTGACATGGCACGCATCGCAGGAGTGGACCTTCCGCGCGACAAGCGGGTCGAAGTCGCGCTCACGTACATCTTCGGTATCGGCCGTTCCACGAGCAGCCGCATCCTCACCGAGACGGGCATCGGGATGGACACGCGGGTCCGGGACCTCTCGGACGCGGAAGTGGCGCGCCTCCGGCAGTACATCGAGCGCTCGCTCCGGGTCGAGGGCGCGCTCCGCACCGAAGTCGCGATGAACATCAAGCGCCTGATGGACATCGGCAGCTATCGCGGCATTCGCCACCGCCGCGGGCTCCCGGTCCGCGGGCAGCGCACGCACACCAACGCCCGGACCAAGAAGGGGCCGCGCCGCGCCATCGCCGGCAAGAAGAAAGTGACGAAGAAGTAAATGACCGCACCAGCGAAGCCGACCACGGGCGGCAAGAAGTCGAAGAAGGTCGTCGAGAGCGAGGGCGTCGCCCACATCGCCGCGACCTTCAACAACGTGCTCATCACGATCACCGACATGAAGGGCAATGCCCTCGCGTGGGGCACCGCCGGCAAGGCGGGCTTCAAGGGATCGAAGAAGAGCACGCCGTTCGCGGCCACCGTCGCGGCGGAGAACTGCGGCCGCGAGGCGATGAACCTCGGCCTCCGTCGCGTGCACGTCCGCGTGCAGGGCCCGGGCAGCGGCCGCGAGTCGGCCATCCAGGCGCTCGCGTCCGTCGGGCTTCGCGTGATCTCGATCCGGGACGTCACGCCCATTCCCCACAACGGGTGCCGTCCCCCGAAGAAGCGGCGGGTCTGATCCATGTCACGCTACACTGGACCGAGCTGCCGTCAGTGCCGCCGCGAGGGGACCAAGCTGTTCCTCAAGGGCGCCAAGTGCCTCACCGAGAAGTGCCCCGTCGAGCGCCGCCCGTACCCGGCCGGCCAGCACGGGCAGGCGGGTGGCGGGCGCCCGCGCAAGGCGTCCGAGTACGCCAAGCAGCTCCGTGAGAAGCAGAAGGTGAAGCGCATCTACGGGCTCACCGAGCGCCAGTTCCGGAACACCTTCGAGACCGCCACGCTCCAGCCGGGCGTCAAGGGCACCAACCTGCTCGTCGCCCTCGAGACCCGGCTCGACAACGTCGTGTACCGACTCGGGTTCGCCGCGAGCCGCAAGGATGCGCGCCAGCTCATCCGCCACGGCCACGTCGAGGTGAACGGCTCGCGCGTGGACATCCCGTCGTACCGCGTCGCCACCGGCCAGGAAGTCCGCGTCGCGCCGTCGAGCCGCGAAGCGCTCCGGGTCAAGATGGCGCAGGAGCTCGCGTCGCGCGGCCAGCCCGTGAGCTGGCTCGCCGTCGACTCCGACAAGGCGGCAGGCCGCCTCGTCGAGGTGCCGACGCGCGAGGCCATTCCCGTCAACGCCCAGGAGCAGCTCATCGTCGAGCTGTACTCGAAGTGACCATGAGCATCGACCTGACCGGACTCGTTCGCCCGCACGTGGTGGAGATGACCAAGCGGGAGGACAACCCGAACATCGCCGAGTTCCGGCTGCAGCCGCTCGAGCGCGGCTTCGGCTACACCCTCGGCAACTCGCTCCGCCGGCTCCTCCTCTCGTCGCTGCGCGGCAGCGCGGTCTGGGGCTTCCGGCTCGAGGGCGTCGTGCACGAGCACCAGACGGTGGCCGGCGTGCTCGAGGACGTGCACCAGATCATCCAGCGCCTCAAGTCGCTCACCCTCGTCCTCGATCCCGAGGTCAACGAGGCCACGCTCCACGTCAAGCGCGAGGGCGCGGGCCCGGTCTACGCCCGGGACATCCAGCCGCACGGCTCGGTGCGCATCGTGAACCCCGATCACCTGCTCTTCACCCTGCAGGACGACCGGGACATCTCGATGGAGCTCTTCGTCAACAAGGGCCGCGGGTACGTCGAGGCCGAGCTGCACCCGGCGGACCGCTCGGTGCCGGTGGACCTCGTCCGCATCGACGCGATCTACAATCCGGTGCGCCGCGCCAACTTCACCGTCGCGGAAACCCGCGTCGGCCAGCGCACCGACTACGACCGCCTCACCGTCTCGGTCGAGACCAACGGCACCATCACGCCGGAGGACGCGATCGCCTACGCCGCCGCCCTCGCGCAGGAGCACTTCCGCTTCTTCGTCGAGTTCGGCAAGGTGCCGGTGATGCGGGAGGGCGCCGCCGCCGGCGCCGGGAACCTCGCCGAGCGGCTCGCGCAGCCGATCGACGACCTCGGCCTCTCGGTGCGGTCGCTCAACTCGCTCAAGAACTCGAACATCCGGACCCTGCGGGACCTGGTCGAGCTCTCCGAGGACGATCTCCTCAAGGTCAAGAACGTCGGGGACAAGGCGCTCCAGGAGATCGCCGAGCTCCTCCGCAGCAGGCAACTGAACTTCGGCATGGGCTTCGAAGAGGTCGACGGCGATCTCCGCGTGGTTCGCGCCGGCCAGCCGCCGGCCATGGAGTCCGCCGCCGGCAATGGAGACACGCCGTAATGCGCCACCGTGCCAAGGGCCGGCAGCTTTCGCGGACCTCGAGCCATCGCCGCGCGCTGCTCAACAACATGGCCACGAGCCTCTTCGAGCATGGCCGGGTGGTCACCACCGAGGCCAAGGCCAAGGAGCTCCGGCCGTTCGCCGAGAAGCTCATCACCCTCGCGCGCCGGGGAGACCTCCACGCGCGCCGGCTCGTCGAGCGCCGGATCAAGGACCGCGAGGTCCTGAGCCGCCTCTTCACCGAGATCGGCCCGCGGTTCGCGGCCCGGCCCGGCGGCTACACCCGGATCCTCAAGCTCGGGCACCGGCCCGGTGACGGCGCCGACGTGGCGCGGATCGAGCTCCTGGATGCGTAGCTGCTCCGTTCCGGACAGCGCAAAGGGGACCCTGTCGGGTCCCCTTTTTCTTGGTCCGGTACTGCAGCGGGCCGGGGCGATGGCCCCGGCCCGGCGACCGCTCAGCTCAGACGGCCTTCTTGATCCGGTTGCTCTTGATGCACTGGGTGCAGACGCGCACGCGCTTCGGCGCGCCGTCCACCAGGACCCGGACCGTCTGGAGGTTGGGGTACCAGCGGCGGTTGGTGCGGTTGTTCGCGTGGCTCACGTTGTGGCCGGTGGTCGGCCCCTTGGCGCACACGGTGCAGACCCGTGCCATATGTTCCGTCCTTCGTAAACGATGCCGTAAGCGATTCAGGGTATTGACAATCAGCCTTGAAATTTAACTTCCGCCCCATCGACACGCAACGCCCCGGCCTCCTCCGGCCGGAGGGGAGACGGCATGCCTAAGGCGCTCATCACCGGCATCACCGGCCAGGACGGGTCGTACCTCGCGGAGCTGCTCCTCCAGAAGGGATACGAGGTCGTCGGCGTGGTCCGCCGCACGAGCCATCACAGTTACGAGCGGATCGAGCACCTGATCGGCCGGCTCGAGATCGTGGCCGCGGACCTCCTCGACCAGCACTCCCTCACCCAGGTGATCCAGCAGGCGCGTCCCGACGAGGTCTACAACCTCGCGGCGCAGAGCTACGTCCCGACCTCCTGGACCCAGCCCGTGCTCACCGGCGAGTTCACCGCGCTCGGCGTGACCCGGATCCTCGAGGCGATCCGCCTCGCCCATCCCTCGGCGCGGTTCTACCAGGCGAGCTCGTCGGAGATGTTCGGGAAGGTCCAGGAAACGCCCCAGAGCGAGCGCACCTCGTTCTACCCGCGCTCGCCGTACGGCGTGGCCAAGGTGTACGGCCACTGGATCACGGTGAACTACCGGGAGTCGTACGGCCTCTATGCGGTGAGCGGCATCCTCTTCAATCACGAGTCGCCCCGGCGCGGCATCGAGTTCGTGACCCGGAAGGTCACCGACGGCGTCGCCCGGATCCGCCTGGGCCTCGCGACCGAGCTTCCGCTCGGCAACCTCGACGCGCGCCGGGACTGGGGCTTCGCCGGCGATTACGTGGACGCGATGTGGCGCATGCTCCAGCAGGAGGAGCCCCGGGACTACGTGATCGGCACGGGCGTCTCCCACAGCGTGCGCGATCTCGTCGAAGCCGCCTTCTCGCACGTGGGACTCGACTGGACGAAGTACGTGCGCGTCGATTCCCGGTACATCCGGCCGGCCGAGGTGGACGTCCTCACCGCCGATCCGGCGAAGGCGCGGCAGGAGCTCGGGTGGGAGCCCAGGGTGAGCTTCCGCGAGCTCGTCGGGATGATGGTGGACGCCGACCTCGAGCGGCTCGGGGCGCGGCGGTGACCGCGTGAAGGTTCTCGTCACGGGCGCCGACGGCTTCGTCGGCCGCGAGCTCGTGTCCCGGCTCGAGGCGGCAGGACACGACGTCGCTGGCGCCGTCCGGCCCGGGAACGCTGCAGGCACCTGGCGGGACGACGCGCGTCGCCGCGGCGTCACGGTGCTCGACCTCGAGCTCGAGGACCCGGCCTCGGTGGCGCGCGTCGCCGAGTGGCCCGCGGACGCGGTGGTGCACCTCGCCGCGGTCGCATCGAGCCGCGAAGCGCGCCAGGATCCGGGGCTCGCCTGGACCGTGAACGCCGCTGGAACGGCCCGGATCCTCGAGGGCCTGGCTGCCGCCCGCGAGCGCAGCGGCCGCGATACCAGGGTGCTCGTGGTGTCGAGCGGCGAGGTCTATGGCGACGGACCCCACCGCCCGCGGGTCGAATCGGATCCGGTGGCGCCGCAGTCGCCCTATGCGGCGAGCAAGGCGGCGGCGGAGCTCGCGGCGCACGAGGTCGCGCGCCGCACCGGGCTCGCGGTCATCGTCGCCCGGGCCTTCCAGCATACCGGCCCGGGCCAGTCGGAGGCGTACGTGGTGCCCGCCCTCGCGCGACGGCTCGCCGAAGCGCGGCGGAACGGACGGCGCCAGATTCCGGCGGGGAACCTCGATCCGGTCCGCGACATCACCGACGTGCGCGACGTGGTGTCGGCGTACGTCGCGCTCCTCGAAGGGGCGCCGGCCGGGACGTACAACGTGTCGCGGGGGGAGGGGTTTGCGCTCCGCGACATCCTCGCGCGCCTCGCGGCCATCCTTGGCGTCGAGGCCGAGCCGGTCACCGACCCGGCCCTCGCCCGGCGGAGCGATATTCCACACCTCGTGGGCGATCCGGCGCGGCTCCGCGCGGCGACGGGGTGGTCGCCCGCCTACTCAATCGAACGGACACTTCGGGACGTGGTGGATGCCCAAGCGGACTGACATCAAGACGATCCTCCTCATCGGCTCCGGGCCGATCGTGATCGGGCAGGGGGCGGAGTTCGACTACTCGGGAACGCAGGCGGTGCGCGCCCTCCGGGAGGAGGGGTACCGGGTGGTGCTCGTGAACTCGAATCCGGCCACGATCATGACCGATCCCGAGTTCGCCGACCGGACGTACATCGAGCCGGTGACGCCCGAATGGGTGGCGAAGGTGATCGAGCGGGAGCGGCCGGACGCGCTCCTTCCGACGATGGGCGGCCAGACGGCGCTCAACACCGCGATGGCCCTGCACCGCGACGGCACCCTCGCGAAGTTCGGCGTCGAGCTCATCGGCGCGAACGAGCGGGCGATCCGGATCGGCGAGGACCGCGAGGAGTTCGCTGCCGCGATGCGCCGCATCGGCCTCGCGACGCCGGAGGGACGCACCGTCACCTCCGTGGACGAGGCGCTGGCGGCCGTGGAGCAGACCGGCTATCCCGCGATCCTCCGCCCGTCGTTCACGCTCGGCGGCACCGGCGGCGGCATCGCCTACAACCGCGACGAGTTCGAGACGCTGATCCGCCGGGGGCTCGAGCTCTCGCCGGTCGGCTCGGTCCTCGTGGAGCGGAGCATCATCGGGTGGAAGGAGTACGAGCTCGAGGTGATGCGCGACGGTGCCGACAACGTCGTGATCGTCTGCTCGATCGAGAACCTGGACCCGATGGGCGTCCACACGGGGGATTCCATCACCGTCGCCCCGGCGATGACGCTGAGCGACCGTGAGTACCAGCGCATGCGCGATGCCGCGATCGCGATCATCCGCGAGGTCGGCGTCGCGGCGGGCGGCTGCAACATCCAGTTCGCCGTGAACCCGGCCACGGGCGAGCAGCTCGTCATCGAGATGAACCCGCGCGTGTCGCGGAGCTCGGCGCTCGCCTCGAAGGCGACGGGCTTCCCGATCGCGCGGATCGGGACGAAGGTCGCCGTCGGCTACCGCCTCGACGAGCTCCCGAACGACATCACCCGGACCACCCCCGCCTCGTTCGAGCCGGTGCTCGACTACGTCGTCGTGAAGGTCCCGCGCTTCGCCTTCGAGAAGTTCCCGAAGGCCGAGCCGACGCTCACGACGCAGATGAAGGCGGTGGGCGAGGTGATGGCGATCGGCCGCACGTTCAAGGAGGCCCTGCAGAAGGCGCTCCGCGGCCTCGAGATCGACCGGCCGGGGTGGGCCGCCTCCGCCGTGCCGGCGGACGACCGCCTCGCCGACGCCTCGCGGGAAGCGGTGCTCGCAGCCCTCCGGACCCCCACGCCCGAGCGGATCTTCCAGCTCAAGCGCGCCCTCGAGCTGGACGTCGAGGTGAGCGAGATCGCGGAGCGGAGCGGCATCGATCCCTGGTTCCTGCACCAGATGCGGGAGCTCGTCGAGGCGGAGCGGGCGTACGCCGGGGGGACGGAAGGGCGGAAGGACGGAAGGACGGAAGGCGAAGGCGAGGAGGCGGTCGAGCTCCGGCGGATGAAGCGGATGGGGTTCTCCGACCGCCAGCTCGCGGCGCTGCGCGGCGAGGCGGAGGACGCGGTGCGCGCGCGGCGCCACCGCCTCGGCATCCGGCCCTCGTACAAGACGGTGGACACGTGCGCCGGCGAGTTCCCGTCGAGCACGCCCTACCTCTACTCGTGCTACGACGAGGAGAACGAGTCGGGCCCGGTGGGCGATCGCACGGTGATCATCCTCGGCAGCGGCCCGAACCGGATCGGGCAGGGCGTCGAGTTCGACTACTGCTGCGTGCGTGCCGCGCTCGCCTTCCGCGAGATGGGCTACCGCACCGTGATGGTGAATTCCAACCCGGAAACGGTCTCGACCGACTTCGACATCTCCGACGCGCTCTACTTCGAGCCGCTCACCCTCGAGGACGTCCTCGAGATCGTGGACCTCGAGCGGCCGCTCGGCGTGGTGGTCCAGCTCGGCGGCCAGACGCCGCTCCGGCTCGCCCGCGGGCTCGAGAAGGCCGGGGTGACGATCCTCGGGACCTCGCCCGAGGCGATCGACGCCGCCGAAGATCGGGGCCGCTTCGAGGCGCTGACCCGGGAGCTCGGCGTCCGGCAGCCGCCGAGCGGTATCGCGTTCTCGGTCGAGGAAGCGGTCGCGGTGGCGTCGCGCGTCGGATACCCGGTGCTCGTCCGGCCGTCGTACGTGCTCGGTGGCCGGGCGATGGAGATCGTGTACGACGACGCGTCGCTCACCGATTACTTCGCGCGGGCGGCGCGCGTTGCGCCGGAGCACCCGGTGCTCATCGACCGCTTCCTCGAGGACGCGTTCGAGGCGGACGTGGACGCGATCTGCGACGGCACGCGGTGCGTCATCGGCGGGGTGATGCAGCACATCGAGGATGCGGGCATCCATTCCGGCGACTCCGCATGCGTGCTGCCGCCGTACCTCATCACCGAGGCCCAGGTGGACGCGATGCGCGAGCACACCCGCGCCTTTGCCCTGAAGCTCGGCGTGGTCGGCCTCCTCAACGTGCAGTACGCCATCCGGGACGGCGTGGTGTACGTGCTGGAGGTGAACCCGCGCGCGTCCCGGACGGTGCCGTTCGTGTCGAAGACCACCGGCGTGCCCCTCGCGAGCCTCGCGGCGGCGGTGGCGGTCGGGAAGACGCTCGAGGAGCTCGGCCTCGAGGACGACGTCCTCCAGCCGTACGTCGCGGTCAAGGAAGCCGTCTTCCCGTTCAGCAAGTTCCAGGGAGTGGACCTGGTCCTCGGCCCCGAGATGCGGTCCACCGGCGAGGTGATGGGCATCGCCGATTCGTTCGGGATGGCCTTCGCCAAGGCGCAGGCCTCCGCGGACGGCGCGCTGCCGCTCGAGGGGTCGGTGTTCATCACCGTGAACGACCGCGACAAGGACACGGTGGTCCCCATCGCCCGGCGGTTCCATGCCCTGGGGTTCAAGGTGTACGCGACGGAGGGCACGGCGCGGCACCTGCGCGCCCGGGGGATCCCCGCCGAGCGGGTGCTCAAGGTCCACGAGGGCCGGCCGAACGCGATCGACCTCCTCCTGTCCGGGCGGATCCAGCTCCTCGTCAACACGCCGCTCGGCAAGCTGACCCAGCAGGACGACTACGCGATCCGCCGCGCGGCCCTCCAGCACCGCGTGCCCTACACGACGACGCTCTCGGCCGCAAGCGCGGCGTGCGATGCGATCATCGCGCTCCGGAGCCGCGCCGGCGAGGTCCGATCGCTGCAGGAGTGGCATGCGATGGCGCGCGAGATGAGCGCCGAGTGGGCGGGATGACCAGGCGGGACACGATGACCGGCGGAAGGAGCTGACCATGGCGGAGTACTTCGTGCATCAGTCGTCCTACGTCGACGACGGCGCCTCCGTCGGCGCGGGCACCAAGATCTGGCACTTCTGCCACATCATGCCCGGAGCGGTGATCGGGTCGAACTGCTCGTTCGGCCAGAACGTGGTGGTGATGAACGGCGTCCGGATCGGGAACAACGTGAAGATCCAGAACAACGTCTCGGTCTACGAGGGCGTCACCCTCGAGGACGACGTCTTCTGCGGCCCGAGCTGCGTCTTCACCAACGTGCTCAACCCCAGGAGCCACGTCTCCCGCAAGGCGGAGTACCGGGCCACCCGGGTGGGGCGGGGGGTCTCGATCGGCGCCAATGCCACGATCGTCTGCGGCGTGACCCTCGGCGAGTACGCCTTCGTGGGCGCCGGGGCGGTGGTGACGAGCGACGTGCCCGCCTTTGCCCTCATGGTGGGGGTGCCGGCGCGGCGGGTCGGCTGGATGTGCCAGTGCGGAGAGCGGCTCGACCTCCGGGACGGCGCCGGGGCGTGCGCCGCCTGCGGGGCGGGGTACCGGGAGGCCAAGGGGGTCCTCGCCATGATTGACCCTCCCCACCGAGGTCGGTAATTTTCAAGGCTTTAGCAGACTTTTCCGCCGGCGGCCCCGGGCCCCGGCACGCGCCCGGAGCCGGCCGGTGGCGGCCAGCGCGCGGGCGCGTTCTTCTGATGAGGATCGATGGCGCAGAGCGTACCACTCCTCGACCTGGTTGCCCAGCACGAGACCATCCGTGACGATGTCGTAGCCGCCATGCTCCGCGTGGTGGAGCGGCAGGCGTTCATCATGGGAGAGGAGGTGGGCCAGCTCGAAGCGGCGATCGCGCGGCTCTCGGCCGTGCGGCACGCGATCGCCTGCGCGAGCGGCACCGATGCGCTCCTCCTCCCGCTCCGGACCCTCGGGCTCCTCCCGGGCGACGAGGTCATCGCGCCGGCCTTCACCTTCTTCGCCACCGCGGGCGCGATCCACAACGCCGGCGGGACCCCCGTGTTCGTCGACATCGATCCCGCCACCTTCAACCTCGATCCCGATGCGGTGGCGGCGGCCGTCACGCCGCGGACCCGGGCGATCGTCGCGGTGGACCTCTACGGCCAGATGGCCCCGATGGAGCGGCTCGCGGCCATCGCGGCGCGGCACGCGCTCATGCTGGTCGAGGACGGCGCCCAGGCGATCGGTGCACGCCGGAAGGTGGACGGCGAATGGCGGATGTGCGGCGAGCTCGCCGACGTCGGCACCCTCTCGTTCTTCCCGAGCAAGAATCTCGGCGGCTGGGGCGACGGGGGGATGATGCTCACGCAGGACGAGGCGCTCGCCCGGCGGCTCGCGAAGCTCCGCCTGCACGGCGGCGCCAAGCAGTATCACCACGAGGAAGTAGGGTTCAACAGCCGGCTCGACACCGTGCAGGCCGCGGTGCTGCTGAGCAAGCTCCGGCACCTCGCGGGATGGAGCGCGGCGCGGAGGAAGGTCGCGGCCCGCTACGACGAGCTGCTCCGGCCGCTCGGCGCGGTCGTGACTCCGCCGGTGGATCCTGCCAACGAGCACATCTTCCATCAGTACACGATCCGCGCCGAGCGCCGCGACGCGCTCGTCGAGCACCTGCGGGCGCGCGGCATCGGCTGCGCGGTGTACTACCCGGTCGGCCTGCACCTGCAGCCCTGCTTCGCGCACCTGGGCTATCGCGCCGGCAGCCTGCCCGAGACCGAACGGGCCATGGCCGAGGTCGTGTCGCTCCCCGTCTACCCCGAGCTCGCCGAAGCGCAGCAGGACACCGTCGTCGGGGCCGTCCGGGACTTCTACGCATGACTCCCTCCTGCCGGATCCCGCCATGTTCGTGACCAAGCCGATCATCACCGGCCGGAAGATCCGCTTTGCCCTCGTCGGCTGCGGGCGGATCTCCGCCAATCACTTCGAGGCGCTCGACCGGCACGCCGCGCGGGCCGAGCTCGTCGGGGTGTGCGACATCGATCCGGCCGCGCTCGAGCGGGCGGTGGCGCGGACGGGCGCCCCGGGCTTCGGCTCGCTCGACGCGCTCCTGGCGGGCACCGATGCCGACTGCATCATCCTCGCGACGCCGAGCGGGCTCCACGCCGAGCAGGCGATCACCTGTGCGGCCGCGGGCCGGCACGTGATGACCGAGAAGCCGATGGCGACGAGCTGGCAGGACGGCAATCGGATGGTCGAGGCGTGCGACCGCGCCGGCGTCCAGCTCTTCGTGGTGAAGCAGAACCGGCGGAACGCCACCCTGCAGCTCCTCAAGCGGGCCGTGACCGAGCGCCGCTTCGGGCGGATCTTCATGGTGAACGTCAACGTCTTCTGGAGCCGGCCGCAGAGCTACTACGACAGCGCACCGTGGCGTGGCACCTGGGAGTTCGATGGCGGCGCCTTCATGAACCAGGCGAGCCATTACGTGGACCTGCTCGACTGGCTCATCGGGCCGGTGGAAAGCGTCCAGGCGTACACCGCCACCCTCGCCCGCCGGATCGAGGTCGAGGACACGGGCGTGGTGAGCGTGCGCTGGCGCACCGGCGCGCTCGGCTCGATGAACGTCACGATGCTCACCTGGCCGAAGAACTTCGAGGGATCGATCACGATCCTCGGCGAGTCGGGCACGGTGCGCGTGGGCGGCGTCGCGGTGAACCGGATCGACCACTGGGAATTCGCCGCGCCCCATCCCGACGACGCGCTCGTGGCGCAGGCGAGCTACGAGACGACGTCGGTGTACGGATTCGGCCACCCGGCCTACTACGACAACGTGATCCAGTCGCTGTGCGGCGAGGCGACCCCCGAGACCGACGGGCGGGAGGGCCTCCGCTCGCTCGAGATCCTGATCGCCACCTACCTCTCCGCGCGCGACGGACGCCGCGTCGCGCTCCCCCTGGAGTACTGAGCCACGATGACGGTTGCTGAGGAACTGATCGGGAAGGCGGAGCGCCGGGAGGCGCTCTTCGGGATCATCGGGCTCGGGTACGTCGGGCTGCCGCTCGCCGTCGAGCTCGGGCGCGCCGGCTTCCGGGTGCTCGGGTACGACGTCTCGCAGCGCGTGGTCGACGGTCTCAACGCCGGACGGTCGCACATCAAGGACGTGTCCGACGAGGCGCTCCGCGAGATCCTGGCGGCCGGGCGCTTCGAGGCGACGACCGATCCGTCGCGCCTGTCCGAGCCGGATGCCATCTCGATCTGCGTGCCGACGCCGCTCTCGAAGTACAAGGACCCCGACGTGAGCTACATCGTCGCGGCCACGGAGGCGGTGCGGGCCACGCTTCGCCGGGGACAGGCCGTGATCCTCGAGAGCACGACCTATCCCGGCACGACGCGCGAGATCATGCTGCCCGCGCTCGAGAGCACCGGGCTCACGGTCGGCGAGGATTTCTTCCTCGCCTTCAGCCCGGAGCGGGTGGACCCGGGAAATCCGGTGTACCAGACCCGCAACACGCCCAAGGTGGTCGGCGGGATCACCGAGGCGTGCAGCCGCGTCTGCGCCGCGCTCTATGCGCCCGCGATCGACACCCTCGTGCCGGTCTCGTCCACGGAGGCGGCGGAGCTCGTCAAGCTGCTCGAGAACACCTTCCGGAGCGTGAACATCGGGCTCGTGAACGAGATGGCGATCGTCTGCGAGAAGCTCGGGGTGGACGTCTGGGAAGTGATCGATGCCGCGGCGACGAAGCCGTTCGGGTTCATGAAGTTCACGCCGGGCCCCGGCCTCGGCGGGCACTGCATCCCGATCGACCCGCATTACCTCGCCTGGAAGATGCGCGGGCTCAACTACAAGACCCGGTTCATCGACATCGCCGGCGAGGTCAACTCCGAGATGCCGCTCTTCTGGGTCCGGCAGGCGATCGAGGCGCTCAACCGCCACTCGAAGGCCATGCGCGGCTCACGGGTCCTCGTGCTCGGCGTCGCGTACAAGAAGGACATCGACGACATCCGCGAGAGCCCGGCGCTCGACATCATCCGGCTCCTCGAGCAGCAGGGGGCGCGGGTGAGCTACCACGATCCGCACGTCGCGCACTTCAAGGAGGACGGCCACGAGTACCGGTCGGTGCCGCTCACGCCCGACGCGGTGGCCGAGGCCGACTGCATCCTCCTCGTGACCGACCACAGCGCGATCGACTACGGCCTCGTGCGCGACCGCGCGCGGCTCGTCGTGGACACGAGGAACGCGCTCCGGCGCGCGCGCTGAGCGGTGAAGGTCGGCGTCGTCGGCACCGGATACGTCGGGCTCGTCGCCGCGGCCTGCTTCGCGGAGACCGGGAACGACGTCGTCTGCGTGGACCGCGACGCCGCGAAGATCGAGCGGCTCCGGCAGGGCGAGGTGCCGATCCACGAGCCGGGCCTCGAGCCGATGGTGCGGCGCAACCAGGCGGACGGCCGGCTCGTCTTCACCACCGACCTCCGCGCCGCCGTGGAGCATGCGGCGGTGCTCTTCATCGCGGTGGGGACGCCCCCCGCGGAGGACGGCTCGGCGGACCTCTCGCACGTGCTCGAGGCGGCGCGCGCGATCGGGCGGCTGCTCACCGCGCCGAAGCTCATCGTCACCAAGTCCACGGTGCCGGTCGGGACCGCGGCGAAGGTGCGCGAGGCCATCGCGGCGGAAACGACGGTGCCGTTCACCCTCTGCGCCAACCCGGAGTTCCTGAAGCAGGGCGCCGCCGTCGAGGATTTCATGCGGCCGGACCGGGTGATCATCGGCACCGACGACCCGGGCGTGCGCGCGACGATGACCGAGCTGTACGCGCCGTTCGTGCTGCGCGGCGGCGAGCGGATCATCTTCATGGACATCGCCTCCGCCGAAGTGACGAAGTACGCCGCGAACGCGATGCTGGCGACGCGCATCTCGTTCATGAACCAGATCGCGCTCCTGTGCGAGGCGGTCGGGGCGGACGTCGGGCGGGTGCGCAACGGGATCGGGTCGGACCGGCGCATCGGGCGTGCGTTCCTCTACCCGGGGCCCGGGTACGGCGGCTCGTGCCTGCCGAAGGACATGAAGGCGATCCTCCGCGCCGCCGAGGAGCACGGCATCGCGCTCCCGCTCCTCGAGGCGGTGGAGCGGGTGAACGAGGGGCAGAAGCAGGTGCTCTTCAGGAAGATCGAGCGCGCGCTCGGGGACGGGCTCGCCGGCGCACGCATCGCCGTCTGGGGCCTCGCCTTCAAGGCGGATACCGACGACGTGCGCGGCAGCCCGGCAGTGGCGCTCATCGAATCGCTGCTCCGGGCGGGGGCCACCGTGGCCGCGCACGATCCGGAGGCCGCGGCGTCGGCGCGCCGGCTCTTCGGCGATCGGATCACGTACGCGGACAATCCCTACGATGCGGCGGCGGGCGCCGATGCCCTCGTCGTCGTCACCGAGTGGCGGATGTATCGCACGCCGGACTTCGAGCGGCTCCGCGCCTCGCTCCGGCGCCCGCTCGTCGTCGACGCGCGGAACCTCTACGATCCGGAGCGGCTCGCGGCGAGCGGCTTCACGTACTACGGCATCGGGAGAGGAGGGACGCCATGAGCGGAATCCTCGGCGGCCATCGCGCCGACCAGATGCAGCCGGGCGCCGACCAGCTCGTGGCGCGCGCGCGGGAGCGCTTCCTCCTGCAGGACTACCATGGGGCGGTCCACCTCCTCCAGGAAGTGACGGCCTCCGGGCATGCCTTCGCGGACGCGCATCATCTGCTCGGGCTGTCGCTGTCACTGCTCGGGCAGATGGACCGCGCGCTCGCCGAATTCGACCGCGCCCTCGAGCTCAACCCGCGCTATCTCGAGGCGCTGATCCACCGCGGCATCGTGCTCAACGAGCTCGGGAGGCAGCCGGAGGCGGACGAGTCGTTCCGGCGCGCCGCGCTCGCCGACACCGGCAGCGTCCGCGGGCTCCCGGCGCCGGTCGCGGCGCAGCTCGCGAACCGCCACGCCGAGCTCGGCCAGGCGTACGCCGAGGTCGGCGCCCTCGACCGCGCGGTCGAGCAGTACCGGCGCGCGCTCGAGCTCGGCCCGACGTTCCACGACCTGCGCTACCGGCTCGCGCGGGTGCTCATCGAAGCCGGCCGCGCGCTCGAAGCGCGCGAAGAGCTCGAGCAGGTGGTCGCCGCCCGGCCGGGCTTCGTCGACGCAGGCGCCGCGCTCGGGCTGGCCCGCTACCTGTCGGGAGATGCGGCCGGAGCGCGCGAAGTATGGCAGGCGGCGCTCGAGCGCCGTCCCGACAATCCGCGGATCGAGGCGTACCTCAACATGATCGGCCGCGCGGGGTGAAACCGATCTTCGCGGCGCTCCTCGTCGCCGCCCACCTGGCCGGCGGCTGCGGGGGCGCCGGCGCCGAGGAGCGGGCCGACGAGGCGTACGCCGCCCGGCGCTACGCCGACGCCTACGCGGCCTACCGCGCCCTCGCCGAGGACGGCGGGGCGTCGCTCTGGGCCAAGGCCGGCGCGGCGGCAGCGGCGGCGGGCATGCTCGACAGTGCCGCCGCCGCGTACCGCAGTCTCGCAGCGGCCGATCCGGGGCGTACGGGCGAGGCACTCGAGGGGCTCGATCGCACGGGGCGGCTCGCGATCCGCTCGTCGAACCTCCGGGCGCTCCGGATGGTGGTGGACGGCATCACCGCGCTCGATTCGGTGCGACCGGTGGGGCGGTTCGCGTATCCCCTGCTCAGGGGGGCGCCGCCGGCGCCGGCGGACACCGCGCGGCTCCTGCCCGCAGCGCTCGCTGCCGCCCCCGACGCGGAGGCATTCGACGCGCTCCTCCTCGCGTGGGGCAGGGCGCTCGAGGCGGGCGGCGATTGCACGGGAGCGGCGGAGGCGTATCGCGGCTTCCTGCGCCGGACCGCGCACGTGCGAGCCGAGCCCGGCGTTCGCGAGCGCCTCACGGCGTGCGCCTACGAGGCCGGAATGGCGTCCCTCGAAGCGGGCCGGCCGGTCGAGGCGGAGCGGTGGCTCCAGATCGCCGTGGCGGACTCCGGCGGTCCCGAAGGCCGGAGAGCGCTCCTGGCGCTCGGCGACGCCCGCCTCGCGCAGGGCGACCCGATCGCGGCGGCCATCGTCTGGCAGCGCGCGCTGCGCGGCGATCCCGACGATTCGGTGGCCGTCGAGGCGGCGCGCCGGATCCGGACCCTGGCAGATCCCGACACCACGGGGGGGTCCCCCCGTATGGA
Source organism: Gemmatimonadales bacterium (assembly GCA_036377655.1). Lineage (GTDB taxonomy): Bacteria > Gemmatimonadota > Gemmatimonadetes > Gemmatimonadales > GWC2-71-9 > CAMLLJ01. The sequence goes on along the minus strand of DASUXZ010000182.1, from coordinate 2,608 downwards.
AGGCGAATGAAGGCTCGTTACCTCGCACTCCTCCTGGTCGTCGCCGCGTGCGGCGGCTATTCGCCCGGCGACGTCGGCCCCGCGCGCGCGCCTGGCGCGGCATCACTCTCGCCGGCGGCGCTCGACTCGCTCTGGTCCGCCCTGAACGAGCGTTACGAGGCGAGGGACTGGGACGAGACCCAGGCGCTGGTGGATCGGTTCCTCCTGGAGGCCCCGGCCAATGATTCGCGCGTGATCGAGGCGCGGATGATGCTCGGCGAGGTCTCGCTCGAGCGGGGCAACCGCCTCGAGGCCGCCCGCGAGTTCCGCCGGGTCTCGGACGAGACGCCGTCCCACCCGCTCGCGCCGAAGGCATTGCTCCGCGTGGGAGACGCGCATGCCGAGCTCTGGCGCCGGCCGGAGCTCGATCCGACCTACGGGTATTCCGCGCTCGCCACGTACCAGGAGCTGCTCAACCGGTACCCGGAGTCGGCGATGGCCGATTCGGCGCGCCTCCGCATCGCCCGGCTCAACGACTGGTTCGCGGAGAAGGCATACAAGGCCGCACGGTACTACCTTCGGCTCAAGGCGTACGACTCGGCGATCATCTATCTCCGGGACCTGCTCGCGACCTGGCCGCAGGCGGCGATCGCCCCCGAGGCGCTGCTCCGGCTCATCGGCGCGTACCGGAGCCTCGGCTACCTGGAGGACGTGCGGGAGACCTGCGAGTACCTGCGCCGGTTCCACCCCGACACGCCGGATGCGGACGAGGCCTGCGGGGCGCTGACGCCGGCGGCGCCATCGTCGTGATCGGCCCGTTGGCGTGATCGGCCTGTTCGGGGGCTCGTTCGACCCGGTGCATCACGGGCACCTCATCGTGGCCCGCGTGGCCTCGGAAGTGCTCGGGCTCGAGGAAGTGCGCTTCGTGCCGGCGCAGCAGCAGCCGTTCAAGGTGGGGAAGCACGGCGCCCCCGCGGCGCACCGGGCCGCGATGGTCGAGCTCGCCATCCGGGACGCGCCGGGGCTCGCGCTCGAGCGGATCGAGCTCGACCGGCCGGGAACCTCGTACACGGTGGACACCCTCCGGGCGCTGCGCGAGCGCGAGCCGGGCCGGGAGTTCGCCCTGCTCCTCGGCGCCGACGCGGCCGCCGACTTGCCCGCCTGGCGGGAGGCCGACGCGATCCCGACGCTCGCGAAGATCGTCGTCTTCGGTCGCGCCGGTGCGCCGCGGGCGCCGCTCGCGTCGGCGTGGCGCGAGATCGATGTCCCTGCGCTCGAGATCTCGGCGACGGACATCCGCCGGCGGGTGCGGGGCGGGCTGCCGATTCGATACTGGGTGCCGGATGCGGTCGCCGGATACGTGGCGGCGCACGGCCTTTATCAGGATGGTGAAGGATGATCAAGAAGCTGATGACCGCGGTGCTCGGCACGCGCCACGCGCGCGACGTCAAGCGGCTGCAGCCGTTGCTGGCGCAGATCCGGTCGCACGAGGAGCGACTCGGGACCCTCTCCGAGGAGGAGCTCAAGGCGCAGACGCCGAAGTTCCGCGCCCTCATCGCGGAGCGCACCGGCGCCACGGCGGCCGAGCTCGAGGCGCTCCGGCGCGAGAAGCACGACTGCGCCGATCCCGTGGAGCGGGACCGCCTCGAAGACCGCTACGCCGACCTCGAGCAGGCGTACAAGAAGGAGGTCGCCGCGGTCCTGGACGAGATCCTGCCGGAGGCCTACGCCACCGTGCGCGAGGCCTGCCGCCGCCTCGTCGGCACGACCGTCAACGTGACCGGCCGCGAGCTCGTCTGGGACATGGTCCCGTACGACGTGCAGCTCATCGGCGGCATCGTGCTGCACCAGGGCCGCATCGCGGAAATGGCCACCGGCGAGGGCAAGACGCTCGTCGCCACCCTGCCGCTCTACCTCAACGCGCTCACGGGGCGGGGCGCGCACCTCGTCACGGTCAACAATTACCTGGCCCGGCGCGACTCGCAGTGGATGGGCCACGTCTACACCTGGCTCGGCCTCTCCGTCGCCTGCCTCGACGACACGCAGCCGTCCACCGCCGAGCGCCGCGCCGCGTACAACGCCGACATCACCTACGGCACCAACAACGAATTCGGGTTCGACTACCTGCGCGACAACATGGTGTTCTCGCTGGAGCAGCGGGTCCAGCGCGAGCACGTGTACGCGATCATCGACGAGGTGGACTCGATCCTGATCGACGAGGCGCGCACGCCGCTCATCATCTCGGGACCGGTGGGCCACGCGGAGGACGACAAGTACCAGCAGTTCAACCGGCAGGTGGCCGAGCTCGTCCGGAAGCAGACCGGCGTCGTGAACACGCTCCTCGCGGAGGCCGAGCCGCTGCTCGAGGACCCGAAGACGCGGAGCGACGCCGCGCTCAAGCTGTACCAGGCGCGCCTCGGCATGCCGAAGAACAAGCGCCTGCTCAAGCTCCTGAACGAGACCGGCGTGAAGCAGCTCGTCCAGCGGATGGAGCTCGACGCCATCGCCGACCGGAAGCTTCCGGCGCGCCAGCAGCGGATGCGGGACCTCGAGGACGTTCTCTACTTCGTGCTCGACGAGAAGGGCCACTCGGTGCACCTGACCGACCGGGGCGCGGAGGCGATGTCGC
>DASUXZ010000181.1:0-3752 GCA_036377655.1 Gemmatimonadales bacterium | reverse complement strand
CCCGGCCCTCGAGCAGGTCGTCGGCGAGGAACTCGAGGTGCGCCTGCATCACCGTGCCGCTCACGGCCGCTGCGGCGCGGTCGGCCGGGGAGGCGCCGGGGCGCGCGCCGGGGGCAGCGGCGCGGTCCTGGCCGGCGAGCGGCGCGGCGAGTCCGAGCGCGAGGAGGAAGGTCAGTCGTCGCATGCATGGCTCCCTGAGAGGAACTGTTCGATCTCGGCGATGACGCGGTCGGGCGCCGCCTGGTGCGGCCGATGGAGCATTCCGTCGAGCGGCACGAACGTGTCGCAGGGAAGCGCCGCGGAGATCGCCTCGCCGAGTGCGGCCGGAATCGTCGGGTCCTGGCGGCCCCAGAGGAGGAGCACCGGTTTCCGCAGGGACCCGAACCCATCGCGCAGCGCGGCGAAGTCGAACTGCTCGAGCACGGCGCGCGTGGAATGATGATAGGCGGGATCGAGCACCGGATCGTAATCCGCCAGCGAGTCGGGCTCGCCGAGCCAGCCGGGATCGTGGATCGGGATCACCAGCGGCGCCATCGCGCCCGCCACGGCACCGACCGAGCCGGCCGCCGAATCGGCGAGGGCACCGAGACCGTAGCCCGCCGGCGCGACGAGCACGGCGCCGACGATTCTCGGTTCGGCGATCGCGAGGGCCGCCGCGAGCTCGCCGCCCATCGAATGGCCGATCACGACCAGCGGCCCCTCCGTCCAGCGCGCGAGGAAGTCGCCGAGACGCGCCTGCATCGCCGCGAGCGTGTAGGGGCCGTCGGGCTTGTCGCTCGCGCCGAAGCCGGGGAGGTCGAGCGCCACCACGCGGTACTTCCGCGCCAGCGAAACGGCGACCGGCTGCCACGACATGAGCGATTCCCCGTAGCCGTGCAGCAGCACGAGCGTCGTGTCCCCCCGGCCGAGCCGCACGGCGCGCACCTTCACGTCGCCCGCCGCGAGCCACTCTGCGCGGTGCGGCGGCTCCGCGAGCTGGCGGCGCTCGAGGAGGCCGAGGGCGAGGATCAGCGCCGCGAGTGCGAGCGGGAGCTTCCAGCGTCCCTTCATCGCCACGGGCAGCGCACCACGCTCACGGTCCCCGGCATGCCGTAGGCCGCCTCGCCCGAGAGCGCCAGGGTGCCCTCGTCGAGCCAGGTCACCCCCTCGCCCTGCAGCTCCAGCCCGAGGATCCCGCAGGGCGGCACGCCCGGAACCGGAGCGGGAGCGCCGCGCTCCCCGATCCGGAAGAAGTGGAGCGAGGCATACGTGCGCACCACGAGGGTATGCCCGTCGGGATGGAGCGCCGCGTCGGTCACGAGCCCGGCGAGGCCCGCATCCGGAAGCTCGATCGCGCCGAGCGGCTCGGCGACGGCCGCGCGAGCGCGCCATGCGGACGCCGGCACGCGGAATGCCTCGACCGGACCCTTCCGCCCCTTCGATACGAGGAGCTGGCCACCGTCCGGAAGCGCGGCGAGCGATTCCACGTCCCTCGCGCCGCCCGGGTACTCGAGCGCGAGCGCACCATCCACCTCGAGCTCGCCGCCCACCAGGCGCGCGGGCTCGACGACACGATAGAGCATCACCGAGTCCCGGCGCTCCGCGTTGTCGCCGGTGTCCGCGATGTAGACGCAGGTCCGATCGCCGCACGGACCGACCGACACCGCCTCCCAGTCCCGGTTGCGCGCGCCCTTCACGCGCCACGTCCCGAGGACGGCGCCGGCGGTGTCGATCGCATGGATCTCCGCCTCGTTGCCGGAATCCTCGACCGTCCAGAGCACGCCGCGATGCGCACGGCTCGCGGCGAGCCCCGAGCTCTCGTCGAGGCCGCGCTCCGCGAAGACGCCGGTGCGCCGTGCCTCGAGCGGCGCGCCCGGGGCCGCCTGGGCTGCGCCCGTCGCCGGAGCGAGCAGGAGCAGCGCCCAGCCGAAGCGGATCACGTCGCTACTGGTACTGGATGTACACCGGGGAGGGATACAGCTCGATCACCTGCCTCGGCGTCATCATCGGCTTGTCGTTCTTGTAGAAGAGCTTGAAGCCGGTGTACTGCACCGGGTCCCGCTGCACCACGGCGCGCCAGGTGGAGCGCTTGAGCGACGGCGAGCCGAAGCCGTCCATGTCGATCACCACCTGCACCGCCGGGTCCTTCCGGATCTGCGAGGCGTTCGTCAGCATCCGCTCGGTGAAGCGATGGATCACCAGGATCTTCGGCGGGATCCCCTCGCTCCGCACGAGCTCGGAGAGCACGCCGATCGCGTGGTTCACGTCCGCCGCGTCCATCGTGCCGATGCGGCGGCCGGGGCGGATGCCGTCGTACATGTCGAACTCGGGATCGAGCGCGAGGTGCACGTACGGGCGGCGGAGGAGCGGAAGGAGCCTCGGCAGCTCCGAGCGAACGTCGCTCAGCCCCACCTGCACGTCCACGAAGAAGAGCCATCCCCGATCCTCGGCCCACTTCGCGACGCGGTTCATCAGGCTGTCGCTCATCCGGAGGCGGTACATCCCATCCGCGCCCGGCGAGCCCTGGGCCACGGTGACGATCATGTGGAGCGCGGGAATCACCGTGCGCGTCGAGTCCGCGTCCTGCCACTCGGCGGCCGTCTGCTCGAGCTTCGCGAGCATCTCCGCCGGCGGGAGCTCGCCGAGGATGCCCATCCGCTTCGACAGCGGATTGCCGTAGTACGCGATGATGCGGTGGCCCGGAAGCAGCGCGCCCGGGGCCGGGGCCGGCAGGTCGGGCCAGGGCACCGTGTCCGTCGCGGCGAAGCGCCGGGCGGTTCCGCCGCTCCTGCTCGTGCGCGCGGCGCGGATCGAGTCGGCGCGGGCTACCGAATCGGCGCGCGCGACCGAGTCGGCGCGGATCGAGTCCGCCCGAGCGATCGAGTCGGCCCGCGCGATCGAATCGACGCGAATCGAGTCGAGCCTGATGGAATCCGCGCGCAGCGAGTCGGCCACCGCCTGCCGGCGCGCGGCGTCGGACAGGGTGGTGCAGGCGAGGATGGCGGGGACGAGGACGAACAGGGATGCGCGACGGAGAAGCAGCACGGGACGGGCTCGACGAAGCCGGGGGACCGTCCCCGGGAGGGGCCCGCGGAGCCGCGGGCCGGCCTCCAATCTACCGACCCGGAGCGGCGGCGAGTACCCGAAGCTCGATGCGCCGGTTGCGGTCGCGCGCCTCCGCGCTCGTGCCGCCGGTGAGGCGCTGGTCGGAGCCGTAGCCGCGGGCGGTCACGCGCTGGACCGACGCGCCCTTCGAGACGAGGTAGTTCCGCACCGCATCGGCGCGAAGCTGCGTGAGGTGGCGGGTCTCCTGCGCCGTGCCGTCGCCGTGCGCCGCGATCTCGACCGACACGTTCGGCTGGCCCGCGAGCGCCGTGGCGAGCGAATCGAGGAGCGGCCGCGCCGCGTCGGGCAGGCGCGCGCTGAGCCGCGCGAAGCTGATCGGAAGGATGCGCCGCGAGCCGGGCGCGAACGACGTGCCGCTCGTTCCCTCGGGGACGCCGGGCGGGCAGCCGAAGGCGTTCACGGCGGCGCCGGCGGGCGTGCGCGGGCAGCGGTCGAGGCCGTCGAGGACGCGGTCGCCGTCCTCGTCGCCCGGGCAGCCGAGCTGGTCCACGCTCGCGCCCTTCGGCGTATCCGGACACCGGTCGAGCCCGTCGGAGACACCGTCCTCGTCGGCATCCTGCGGGCAGCCGCGCGCATCCACCGCGGCACCGGCAGGCGTGTTCGGGCAGCGGTCCACGCCGTCCGGCACGTTGTCGGCGTCCCCGTCC
>DASUXZ010000180.1:0-18949 GCA_036377655.1 Gemmatimonadales bacterium | reverse complement strand
CGCGAGGGCACCGACCTGAGCCCCGATTTCACCTGGCAGTCGAAGGGCGAGGTGACGGACGGCGGGTACACGATCGAGGTCCGCATCCCGTTCAAGACGCTGCGATTCCAGCCGGCGCGCGAACAGACGTGGACCCTCAATGTGGTGCGGCGGGTCCAGCACTCGGGCTCGCAGGAGACCTGGACGCCGGCACGCCGCGCGGCGACGTCGTTCCTCGCCCAGTCCGGCCGGCTCGTCGGGCTCACCGACCTGAGGCGCGGCCTCGTGGTGGACGTGAATCCGGAGGTGACCGCCAACCGGAGCGGCGCGCGCACCGGCCTCGGCTACGAGTACGCGGGCGGCGAGCCGCAGTTCGGCGGGAACGTGCGGTGGGGCATCACCAACAACCTCAACCTCAACGCGTCGTTCAATCCCGACTTCAGCCAGGTCGAGAGCGACGCGGGCCAGCTCGGCTTCGATCCGCGCCAGGCGCTCTTCTTTCCCGAGCGGCGGCCCTTCTTCCTCGACGGCATCGAGCAGTTCGCCACGCCGAACCAGCTCATCTACAGCCGGCGCATCGTGCAGCCGGTGGCGGCGGCCAAGCTCACCGGCACCGCGTTCGGCACCAACATCGGCTTCCTCTCCGCGGTGGACGACGACGCCACCTCGCTCACGGGGGACCACCCGGTCTACAACATCCTCCGGATGCAGAAGGACGTCGGCGGGTCGTCCCGGATCGGGCTCGCGTACACCGACCGCATCGAGGGGAGCAACTACAACCGCGTGGCCGGCGTGGACGGGCGCATCGTGCTCGGCGGCGGCTACAGCTCCGCCTTCCAGGTCGCGGGGAGCCGCACGCGCAGCGGCGGCGTCACCACGACGGCGCCGCTCTGGCTCGCCCGGTTCGACCGGAACGGGCGCTCCTTCGGCTGGCGGACCCTCTTCTCCGGCACGGCCGGCGACTTCCGCGCGGCGAGCGGCTTCATCCCCCGGCCCGGGATCGTGCGCGCGAACATCACGCCGTACCGGACGTTCTACGGCGGGCCCGGCGCGGTGCTCGAGAGCTTCACCGCGGGCATCGTGCTCGACGGGACGTGGCAGTACGAGAAGTTCGTGAACGGCGAAGGGATCCAGGATCAGAAGCTCCACTTCAACCTGAACGGTGCGCTGCGCGGCGGGTGGAACCTGGCGGCGGGCTACTACCTCGAGAAGTTCGGCTACGACGAGGGGCTCTACGCCAACTACTTCCTCGGCGTACCCGACGGCGCCGGCGGCACGACGTTCGTGCCGTTCACCGGGCAGCCCACCATCCCGAACAGCGACGTCTACGTCAACGTCACCACGCCGACCTTCCGCTCGTTCAACGCCAATCTGTTCGTGCTCTACGGCCACGACGAGAACTTTCCCGAATGGCAATCGGGCGAGATCCTCTTCCTCCAGGGAGGCGTCTCGGTGCGGCCGAGCGAGAAGCTCCGGCTCGACTTCACCTACAACCACCAGGAAGTGGACCGCCGCTCCGACGGAAGCACGGTGTCGATCGGCCGGATTCCGCGGCTCCGGGCGGAGTACCAGGTCTCGCGGCCGTTCTTCGTCCGGCTGGTCGGCGAGTATGCGATGACCGCGCAGGACAGCCTGCGCGACGACGGCCGCACCGGGCTCCCGATCTACTTCGGCGACGGCGCCGGCGGCTTCGAGCGCGCCGCCGCATTCGCGCAGAACGTCTTCCGGGCCGACGTGCTGCTCGCGTACCGGCCGACGCCCGGAACCGTCATCTACGCCGGCTACGGCAGCACGCTGACCGAGCCCGAGGCGTTCCGCTTCAACGCGCTCCGCCGGACGCGCGACGCCTTCTTCGCGAAGGTGAGCTACCTCTTCCACCTGTAGGCGCCCGGATGTCCGGGGAAGGGAATGCCGCTATGCTTCGGCATTCCCTTCACCCCAGGACACACCGGTGCCCGACGTTCCTCCCGTCACTCCCATCGCCGAGCGGGGATATGCCGACCCCGACGTCCTCGTCTCCACCGACTGGGTCGCGGCACATCTCGACGATCCGTCGGTGCGGCTCGTCGAGTCCGACGAAGACCTGCTGCTCTACGACACGGGGCACATCCCCGGCGCCGTGAAGATCGACTGGGTCACCGACCTCAACGACCCGGTCCTGCGCGATTACCTCGACCACGCCGCCCTGGAGCGGCTCCTCAGGAGCCACGGGGTCGACGGCGACACGACGATCGTCCTCTACGGCGACCGGAACAACTGGTGGGCCACCTACGCCTTCTGGGTCTTCCGGCTCTTCGGCCTCGAGCGGCTCCGGATCATGGACGGCGGGCGCGCGCGGTGGGAGGAGGAGGGGCGGCCGATGACGACGGAGCGTCCCTCGTATCCGCCCGGCACGATTCGCATCGGTCCGAGGGACGACAGGAACCTCCGCGCCTTCCGCGACGAAGTCCTCGCCCACGTCGGGCGGAAGGGGGCGATGGTGGACGTGAGGAGCCCGGAGGAGTTCCGCGGGGAGCGGCTGCACCTCCCCGAGTATCCGAGCGAAGGCGCGCTCCGCGGAGGACACATCCCCGGCGCCCGCAACATTCCGTGGGGGCGCGCCGTGGACCCCGCGACGCACACCTTCCGCAGCGCGGACGAGCTCCGCGCGCTCTACACCGGGGAGCAGGGGCTCCGGCCGGAGGACGACACGATCGTCTACTGCCGCATCGGCGAGCGGTCGTCGCACACCTGGTTCGCGCTCACCTACCTGCTCGGCTTTCCGCGGGTGCGGAACTACGACGGCTCGTGGACCGAGTGGGGCAACGGGGTGGGGCTGCCGATCGAGCGCCCGTAGGGGCTCTCAGCGGCGCCGGTCGAAGAAGTTCCACGCCACGGCCGTCGCATCGAGCTCCCGGCTCACGCGGCCGAACCGCGCCGACCAGCCGCCCATCCGCCCCGGCCAGGTGTGGCCACCGCCGCGGATCTCGTAGAGCTCGACCGCGGCGCCGGTGCAGCCGGCGAGTGCCGTGTGGACGACGATGGTGCGGTCCCGCACGCGATCGATGGTATCCGGCGTACCGGGCGCCCTGCAGCCGGCGCGCGAGCCGAAGTGCGCGAGGGCCGCGGGCACGGGCGCGAGGCTTCCCCCGCCGGCGAGCGGAACGAGCCGGTCCTCGCTCCCGTGCAGCGCCACGACGGAGACCGGCGCCGGAAGCTCGCAGCGGTCGAGGACGCTCCGGTGGACCGAGCCGGCGACGACCGCGATGGCCGCGACAGTCCCCGGTGCATCGCAGGCGAGCCGGTAGCTCATCATGGCTCCGTTGGAGATCCCGATCGCGAACCGGCGCGACGGGGGGATCCCATGGCGGCGCCCGAGCGTATCGGCGAGCGCGCGGAGGAAGCTCACGTCCTCCGTGCCCTCAGCCCCGGCGCGGCCGTCCTTCCACCGGCCACCGAGCGCGGCGGGATAGGCCACCACGAAGCCCTTCCGCTCGGCGAGCCGGGTGAAGCCGGTGTGCGCGGCGATCGCTTCCGGCCTGCCCCCGCCGCCGTGCAGCACGAGGACGAGCGCATCGGCCTTCGCGCCAGCGCCACCGGGCACGTGGACGACGTACTCCCGCGCCGCGCCGCCGACGTCGATCCGCCGCCGCTGCGCCTCCGCCGGCCGCGGTGCGGCCAGCAGCACGAGGAGCGTTGCCAGGAGCACCTTATCTTTACGCCACATGTCTTCTCCCGCTGACCTTCGCCGCGAATATGCCCGTGCCCGGCTCGACGAGCAGGACGTGGGCCCGGATCCGTTCGCGACCTTCACCACCTGGTTCTCGCAGGCGGTGCAGGCGGACCTTCCCGAGCCGAACGCGATGACGCTCGCCACGGCTTCGGCCGACGGCACGCCGAGCGCAAGGATCGTGCTCCTCAAGGCGTTCGACGAGCGCGGGTTCGTGTTCTATACGGACTACCGGAGCCGGAAGAGCCGGGAGCTCGAGGCCAATCCTCGCGCGGCGCTCGTCTTCCACTGGCAGGAGCTCGAGCGGCAGGTGCGGATCGTGGGGAACGTCTCACGCGTGAGCGGGGAGGAGTCCGACGCGTATTACCGGTCGCGCCCGCTCGGCAGCCGCATCGGCGCGTGGGCCTCCGAGCAGAGCGCCGTGCTTCCCTCGCGCGCCGTGCTCGAGGAGCGCCTCGGCGCCCTCACCGGGCGGTACGCGTCCGGCGACGTGCCGCGGCCGCCGCACTGGGGCGGGTTCCGGATCGCTCCGCTCGAGGTCGAGTTCTGGCAGGGACGGGAAAGCCGGCTGCACGACCGCTTCCGCTATCGCCGCTCCGGGCCGGGGGCACCCTGGATCGTCGAGCGGCTCTCCCCGTAGGTCAGCGCCAGCTGAGCGCGTAGCGGCAGACCAGCCCGCCGCGCGCGCGGCACTCCTCCTCGACCACGCGCACGCCTTCCGCGCCGCAGAGCTCGAGCGCCTTCCGGTACCACCCGACGACGGTGAGGCAGTCGGGCGCGCTGAAGGTCTCGGCATCGTACGTCGTGAGCGTGGCCGACGCCTCGCCCGTCTTCCGGTACTCGCGGCGGCCGGTCTCGTAGTACATCGAGTAGATCGCGGGCGCCTTGGCGAGGAAGGCGTGCGGATCTCCCGGCGTCACGTACCCGCTGTGGAGGGAGCCGAGATTCTTCACCGCCGACGCCTCGCCCAGCTTCTCGAAGAACTCGGGGCGCCCGCCGCCGAGCGCTCGGACGATCGCATCGTCGAGGCGCTTGCCGATCTCGAACGGGTACCAGTTCGAGGTGAAGACGAGCCTGAGGGCCCGCTGGTCCTCCGGGCCGAGCGACTCGAGCACCTTCCGGAGCCCCTCCTTCCCGAAGTGCTCCTCGACGAATCCGAGCCGGGACTTGAGGACCGCGCCCTTGATCTGCTGCATCCGCATCGCCTCCGCAGGTAGTCCGTGAGACAAGATAGAAGCCCCGCGTCCCGCCGAAGAAGGGGATCGTGAAGATCCCTTCATGGACGCTTCACCGGCACCTGAACGGCCGGTCTCTAGCTTCCGTCCCAACGATCAACCCGAAGCCGGAGAACTCCGTGTCCGAACTCAAGATGCCCGACACCCCCAGTCGCCGCTCGTTCCTCCGCACCGGCACCCTCGCCGCCGTCGCCCTTCCCGCGGCCGTGAGCGCGATATCCGCGTGCAACCCCGAGCTCGAGGCACGGGCCGTTCCCGCGGACGATCATTCCGCGGATCATGGCGCGGCACCGGCCGCGGCGAGCCCGAAGTCCATCCGCGAACGGGCGGACGAGATGGACCGCCATCACGAGGCCGGCATCAAGGCCTTCCCCGCGAAGACCGAGGGGAAGGGCAACCAGCCGCTCGCGCCGAAGATGGTGGGCGGCGTCAAGGTCTTCGAGCTCACCTGCTCCGAGGTTCAGTGGGAGACGAAGCCCGGCAAGCGGGTCAAGGCGTGGGCGTACAACGGGCAGGTGCCCGGGCCGCAGCTCCGCGTCCGCGAGGGGGACCGGGTGCGCGTCATCGTGAAGAACGAGCTGCCGGAGTCCACGGCGGTGCACTTCCATGGGGTCGAGCTGCCGAACGACCAGGATGGCGTGCCCTTCATCACGCAGCCGCCGATCAAGCCGGGCGAATCGTTCACCTACGAGTTCACGGTCCCGAACGCCGGCTCGCACATGTACCACTCACATCACAACGCCGCCGTGCAGGTGGGCAACGGCCTCCTCGGTGCGTTCCTGGTCGAGCCGAAGGATGCGAGCGGGGAGCCGAAGGTGGACGTGGACTACACCATGATCCTGAACGACGGCGCGCACGGCTTCACGCTCAACGGCAAGGACTTCCCGGCCACCGAGCCGATCGTCTGCAGCAAGGGCGACATGGTCCGCATCCGCTTCATGAACGAAGGGATGATGATCCACCCGATGCACCTGCACGGCATGCACATGACCGTCATCGCCAAGGACGGATGGCCGCAGCCGATGCCGTGGAAGTGCGACACCCTCAACATCGCGCCGGGCGAGCGGTGGGACGTGCTCGTGAAGGCGAACAACCCGGGGACGTGGGCGTTCCACTGCCACATCCTCTCGCACGCCGAAGCGCCTCAGGGGATGTTCGGGATGGTTACGGTGCTCGTGGTGCAGGACGGGAAGACGGCCTGACCCGGCTCCACGCGTGAAGGGCGAAGGCGGCGGCGGCCACCGCCTCGAGCGCCCTTCCCGCCGGGAGCGAGAGGCCGCTGCCGGCGAGGAACACCCCCGCATTGAGCGCGACGAGCGCGACGACGACCGGGCCGGCACGACCGCGTGCCGGCCCGGTCGCGTGCCGGGGCAGGATCCAGTAGGCGGTTCCCATCACCAGGTTGAGCAGCCAGCCCGCGAGCAGCGACTCCGCGTGCACCCCGACGAGCCATCCGGGCCCGGCGGGCCAGCCGCCCTTGGCGGCGAGCACCCACGCGCCGAGCGTCGCACCGAGCGCGAGGTGCGCGAGGGCGAGGCGGAGGAAGATCCGGCTCATGAGCGGCACCGTCAGCGCCCCCTGATCCGCGGCCAGATGCCGGCGACGAAGACGAGGATCGCCGCGAGCTGGAGCATGGCCGCGAAGGGCAGGATGGCCCGCGCGCCCGGGAGCGGCTCCGCATACGCGCGAAGGAGGAGGCCGGTGTTGAGGAGGACGTAGAACACCCATCCCCCGCGGTCGGATGCCGGCGCGCGCGGATCCGGGCGGGGGAACATCCAGTACGCGACGGCGGCGATGAGCTGCGTGATCCAGCCGACGGTGAGGAGGTGCAGGTAGACCGGCCAGGCGCCGCCGAGCCAGGGCGCCCGGGGCCGGACGACGAGCGCGGCGCCGACCGAGAGCGCCGCGACGAGGTAGAGGAGGGCGGTGCGGGCGAGCCAGCGGGAGAGCCGCGGCACCGCCGGTCAGCTGCCGGGGGTGGCGTTGCTCGCCTTCGGTTCGCCGCGCGAGGAGGCGAGCCGGCCGGTCATGTCGCGCGCGTAGATCCGGAAGAGCACCGTGCGGTGCGGCGCCGGGTCCGACGGCGAGAAGGCATCGGGAATCACCTTCCGGATGGCGGCCGCGGTCTCCGCATGATCCGGCGATCCCTCGTGCATGAGGTACACGGTCCCCCGGATCACGACGCTGCGCCAGTCGTACGGCCCTTCCACCTCGTCCACCTCGAACGCGACCCACGGGGAATGCTGCACGGTTTCCAGCTTGGCGCCCTCTTCGGTGCGGCCGGAGAGCCAGTCCCCCTCGTAGACGTAGCCGATCGGCTGGATGTCCACCCGGTCCTTGAAGCTGAACGCGATGCGACCGACGTGGTTGCGGGCGAGGAGCGCCTCGCATTCGGCGCGGTCGAGGTCACGGAAGATCACGCTCATGCGTGCGCGTCGCCTTCCCTCAGGGTGAATCCCACGCCGCGCACCGTGTGGATGAGCTGCGCTCCCGCGGCCTCGTGCAGCTTGCGGCGCAGGTTGCCGACGTGCACGTCCACCACGTTGCTCTCGGGATCGAAATGCATGTCCCACACCTTCTCGAGCAGCGTGGTGCGGCGGACGACCTCGTCCCGGTGCAGCAGGAAGAACTCGAGGAGCTGGAATTCCTTCGGCGTGAGATCGAGCGGCTTCCCGTCCACGGTGGCGACGTGCCGCAGCCGGTCGAGCTCCACCGGCCCCGCCTTGAGGACCTCGGCGCGGGCGGCGCCGCCGCGCCGCGACAGCGCGCGCATCCGCGCGAGCAGCTCGTCGAACCGGAAGGGCTTGGCGAGGTAGTCGTCCGCGCCCGCATCGAGGCCGCGGATCACGTCCTCCGTGGCGTCGCGGGAGGTGAGCATGAGGATCGGCGTGGTGCGGCCCTCGCGCCGGAGCTCGGTGGCCACCTGGAACCCGTTCTTGCGGGGGATGACGACGTCGAGGAGGATCAGGTCGTAATCGTAGACGTGCGCGAGCATCGTGGCCTCCTCGCCGTCGGCGGCCATGTCCACGACGTGGCCCTCCTCCTTGAGGCCCTGCTCGATGAATCCGGCGACCTTCCGGTCGTCCTCGACGACGAGAACCTTCATGGCTGAAAGTTACCTCGCCCCGGGGGAATCGGGAGGCGTATCGGCGTCGGCGCCGTCGGCGTCGGGCGCGAGCGGGAGGACCAGCTCGAACTTCGCCCCCCGGCCGCCGTGCTCGACGGCGCGGAGCTCCCCGCCGAGGAGGCGCGCGAGGCGGCGCGAGAGGGGAAGCCCGAGCCCGGTGCCCCGGCTCTCCTCGCCCGCCTTCGTCATGTAGACGTCGAAGACGCGCTCGAGCTCCTCGCCCGGGATGCCGGGCCCGTCGTCGGTCACCTCGATCACGATCTGTCCCGTGGCGCCGCGCGCCGCGACCGTGACCGTGCCGCCCTCCTGCGCATGGCGGATGGCATTGCCGAGCAGGTTGGTCAGGATCTGCTCGACGCGCGCCGCATCGGTGGCCGTCGGGGGGAGCGTCGGTGCGAGATCGATCTCGAGGGAGATCCCGCGGCCCTGCGCCGCGGGCGTGGCCCGGCTCACGGCTTTCCGGATGACGGGCCCGCAATCCACGGCGCGGATCACGGGGCGCAGGCGGTCCTCGTCGAGCCGGCTCAGGTCGAGCAGGTCGTTGATGAGCTTGATCGCATGCTCGGCGGAGTCGAGCACCTCGAACGCGGCCTTCGGCACCGTGGCGGGATCGCGCTTCCGCACCAGCATCTCCGACCATCCGTAGACCGCGGCGAGCGCGTTCCGGAGCTCGTGATTCACCATGGCGAAGAAGCGCTCCCGCGAGCGGTGCAGCTGCTGGACCTCCTCGAGGAGCTGCGCGCTCTCCTCGTGAAGCCGCGCGTTCTCCACCGCCGCCGCCGTCTGCGCCGCGAGCAGGATCGCGACGCGCTCGTCGTCCTCGGTGAATTCGGGGGCCCCGATCTTCTCGGTGAGGTAGAGGTCGCCGAAGGTCCCGCGGCGTCCGACGATCGGCACGCCGAGGAAGGAGCGCATCACCGGATGGCCGGGCGGGAACCCGTAGCGGTCGGGGTGGGCCGTGAGGTCCGGAATCCGGATCACGCGGCCTTCGCGGATCACGAGGCCGAGGATGCCGTGGCCGCGGGGCGGATCGCCCATGCGGGCCCGCTCGTCCGGGGGGATGCCGTACGTCGTGAAGCTCTCGAGGAGGCGCCCGTCGGGACCCAGGACGCCGATGGCGGCGTACCTGGCGCCGATGATGGACGCGGCGATCTCGGTGACCCGCTCGAGCACCCCCTCGAGCGAGAGCTCGGAGGTGAGCAGGGTCCCGGCAGCGACGAGGCGCTCGAGTCGTTCGGCTGGAGGAAGCGGAAGCATGGCCGAATATATCTCTTACCGGCGCCTTCATCCCCCCTTCATGTCGGGACGGCTACACTGCGGCAGCGAGGAGGGTGTATGGACCTGAGACGGATCGTCGTCGCGACCGACGCATCGGAGGCGGGGAGGGCGGCGATCAGGGCCGGCCGCCAGATGGCGGAGGCGGCGGGGGGCGAGCTCATCGTGATGACCGCTGCCCTCAATGCGCGCGCGGCCGTCGCAGTGGGCGGGGGCACGTGGGACCAGGGGATCGATTCGGTGGACGCGCTGGCGAGGCATCTCTCGACGGAGTTCGACAACGTCGTGCCGCCGAACGTCGAGCTCGCGCTGGTCGCCGGGCTTCCCGGGATCGAGGTGCCGCGGTTCGCCGAGGAGCGCGGCGCCGGCCTCATCGTGCTCGGCAGGAAGCCGCGGTCGCAGGCGGCGCGGCTCGTCATGGGCGACACCGCCGATGCGGTCGCGCGCCGGAGCCGGATCCCCTGCCTCATCGTTCCGAACGGGAGCGGGCGGTTCACGCGCGTGCTCGCCGCGCTCGACGGGACGCCCCGGGCCGACATCGTCTTCGATGCCGCCTGCGGCTTCGCGCGCCCGCTCGGGGCCGAGCTCGGCGTGGTGACCGTCGAGCGCCGCGGCGCCGGCGAGCCGGCGGCGCTCTCCGCACGGCTCCCCGGCGCCCGCTCCGAGCGCGTCACGCGCAGCGCGCAGGAGCTCGGCGCGCGCTGCGGCCTCGCGGTGCGCGCGATGGCCCGCCAGGGCGAGACCGTGCCCGAGATCCTCGCGGAAGCGGCGAGCTGGGACGTGCTCGCGGTCGGGTATCATCGCGGAGGGCCGCCGGGAATCATCGAGGCGGGGAGCGTCGCGCGCCGGCTCGCGCACGGCACGCCGGGAGCGCTGCTGACGGTCCCGCTCTGAGAGCGGCCCGGCGGAACGTGAACGGGGGGCGCATCGCTGCGCCCCCCGTTCCTTTTCGCTGCCTGTGCCCTCAGAAGTTCGCCGTGATCCCCCCGAGGAGCCGCCGACCGATGACGGAGCCGCCGTAGAGCTGGTAGCGCTCCTGGTCGAGCAGGTTGGTGCCGGTGAGGTGCACGCGCAGGTAATTGTTGACGCGATAGCCGGCGCCGGCGTTGAGGAGCTCCGTGGCGGGGACGTAGCCCACGAAGGTGCCCGCGGCCCACGAGTACCCGTCGACGAGCCGGAGCGAGACGTTGGCGTCGAAGCCCTGCTCGTCGAAGTAGCTGAGCGCGATGTTGGCCTTCTTGCCCGGCGTGTTCGGGACGAGCAGGTCGCCCGCCGCCTGGGTGCCTTCCTTGATCTCGAAGTCGAACCCGCTGTACGAGACCTCCCCCCGGATCTTGTCGGTGAACTGGTACCCGACGCCGAGCTCGAACCCGCGCTCGCGGACCTCGCCGGCGTTGCCGTACGAGACGACGATCGCGGTGTTCCCGTTGACGCGCGTCAGTCCCGCGGCGGCCACCGTCTGGCCGGCACCGGCCAGCTGCTGCCGGACGGCCTGCTCGAGCGGTGCCCGGTACTGCTCCGGCACCTGCTCGGGCGAGGTCCAGAACGTGTAGGCCGGATTGATCCCCGGGATGAGGTCCGTCACGAAATCGGTGATGTCGTTCAGGTAGAGGTCGAGCGTCACGTACGCCCGGTCGCCGATGTTGCCCTTATAGCCGGCCTCCCAGCCGGTGATCTTCTCGACGTCGAGCGTCGCGTTGCCGAGCGCGAGCACCGGCACCACCGCCGAATTCGTGAAGAGCTGGCCCACCGGGACCCCCGCGAGCGCGGGCCCGAGCGGCGAGGCGCGGAGCCCCGCCTCGAGGAGCGAGAAGTTCGCCGGCGCGCCCGCGTTGGCGCGGAGGAAGAACTCCGAGTAGTTCGGCGTCTGGAAGGCGCGGTTCACCGTGACGCGGAAGGCGTGGCTCTCGTTCGGGCTGAAGACCACCGCCGCCTTCGGCGAGAACTGCGGCTCGAAGAGCGTGCCGTCGTCGAAGCGCGCCGCCGCGACGAGCCGGACCTGCGGGATGAGCCGGTACTCCGCCTGGCCGAAGGCGGAATAGATCTCGTCGCTCCGGTCGTCGTTCGACGGATCCATGAGCGTGCCGTACGTGTTGACCTGCACGTTCCGGATCGACGCGCCGACGATGACGCGGCCGGACTCGCCGAAGCTCTGGTTCCCCTGCACCTCGCCGTGGAAGATGTTCGAGGTCTCGTCGAGCTGGCCGGCGCTGCAGGCGATCGGCTCCCCGGCGTCGTCGTCGCGCACCTTGCAGGTGGCGGGCGCGAACGGCGACGCGAGCGCGCGCTGCAGGTCGAGGGACGTCCGGTTGTTCCAGTACGCCATCAGGTTGAAGCGCTCGTGGGCGTAGTTGAGCCGCACGAACGGCTTGAGCGCCTTGAGCACCTGCACGCGGCCGATGCCGGTGACGAGGACCTCGTTCTCGCTCCGCGCCGCCCCGGCCTCGAGCGTCGCGATCCCGGTGCCCTGCGTGTAGAGATCGAAGCGGGCGGAGCCGTAGATGTTGCGGAGCAGGTCACGATCGCCGGTGGCCTCGCGGGTCAGCGGGTCCACCGACTGGCCGGAGAGCGGGCTGAACTCCGGGTTCGCGGGCGCCACCGGCGCGCTCGTGGCCGGCGCGTATTCCTCGGCGAGGTCGCCGGGCGCGGTGCGCGAGCGGGTCCAGGTGTCGCTCGAGTTGTAGCCGAAGTTGACGCGATAGCCGAAGCGTCCCTGGCTCGTGACGCCCGCGTGGCGGAGGTCGCCGCGGAAGGTGCTGAGCTCGCCGCCCGCGAGCGTGAGCTTGGTGCCCGGGATCTCGCGCGCCGCCGGCGTGGTCATCGCGACGACGCCGCTGAAGGCGTTCGCGCCGTAGAGCGCGGAGCCGGGGCCGCGCACCACCTCGACGCGGCTCAGGTCCTCGAGCGGCACCGGGAGGCCGGCCCACTCCTGCGACCCGAGGAAGGCGATCGCGAGGTCGCGGCCGTCCTGGAGGATCAGCATGCGCCGGTTGAGCGAGGAGTTGAACCCGCGCGTGTTCACGTTGAAGTCGTTGACGCCGCTCTGCACGACGTCGACGCCCGGGACCGACTGGAAGACGAGCGGGGCCTGACCGGTGACCGACGTGTTCTCGAGCACCTGCGGGCTCACGGTCGCCACGGCCGCCGGAGCCTCGACGACGCGCTCCGGGGCGCGAGAGGCGCCGCTCACGATGATGTCGCCCACCTGCACCGGCACCGACTCGAGGGCGGCGTCCGCCGTGACCGTGGCGCCGCTCCCGACGGTCACTTCGACGCTGGTCGGCCGGTAGCCGAGCCACCGGAACACGATCACCTGCGGACCGGCGGGCACGCGGTGCAGCGTGTAGTAGCCCGCGTTGCTCGTGACGGCCGCGATGCCGGTGCCGCGCACCGTGACCGAGACGCCGCCGAGCGGCGCGCCGTCGGCCGCCTGCGTCACCCGACCCGAAACGGTTCCGGCGCCCTGGGCGTGCAGGAGCGCCGGCGCCGCGAGCAGCAGCGCGGCGAGCAGCATCGTGCGGACGGCGTGGATTGGCACGTACGAACGCGAATGCATTCAGACCTCTGCGGTACCGGGGGTTTGGATCGGCAGGCGGTTTGCCGGCCGGGAAGACTGCGAGTGGGGGTGCCTCCAATGTTGCATTCGGCGGCCTTTTCCGGAAGAGGGGCCGACGCTATCGTAGGAGTGCCGCCAGGGGCACCAGCGCCGGCAATTGCGCGTCCCGGAATCGGGATTGCCGCCGGCCCTGGTTGAGACGTCACCCTTGGAACCTGATCCGGTTGATACCGGCGGAGGGAGCGCGGCAGAGGTCTTCCCTTCGTCGTACCCGCCCGGGAGACCATCATGTCCGCTACCGCCACCGCACGCGAGCCCCTGCTCACCTTCGAGGAAGCGTATCCGGCGTCCCGCAAGGTGCATGTCGACGGCCCGCGCGGCATCAGGGTGCCCTTCCGCGAAGTCACGCTCTCCGGCGGCGAGCCCCCGCTCAGGCTCTACGACTCGAGCGGTCCGCAGGGTTCGGATCCGCGCGAGGGGCTTCCCCCCGTTCGCGCGGAATGGATCGCGAAGCGGCGCGAGGGCCGGCCTCGCGGCGCCGTCGTGACGCAGCTCCACTATGCACGCCGCGGCGAGATCACGGAGGAGATGGAGTTCGTCGCCCTCCGCGAAGGGCTCGCGCCGGAGTTCGTCCGCGCCGAAGTGGCGCGCGGTCGCGCGATCATCCCCGCCAACGTGAACCACCCCGAGCTCGAGCCGATGGCCATCGGCCGCAACTTCCGCGTCAAGATCAACGCCAACATCGGCAACTCGGCGGTGGCCTCGTCGATCGAGGAGGAGGTCGAGAAGCTGCGCTGGGCCACACTCTGGGGCGCCGACACGGTGATGGACCTCTCGACGGGGAAGCACATCCACGAGACCCGCGAGTGGATCCTCCGGAACGCGGCGGTCCCGATCGGGACCGTGCCGATCTACCAGGCGCTCGAGAAGGTCGGCGGCGTGGCGGAGGACCTCACCTGGGAGGTCTACCGCGACACGCTCGTCGAGCAGGCGGAGCAGGGCGTGGACTACTTCACCGTGCACGCGGGCGTGCTGCTCCGGTACATCCCCCTCACGGCGCACCGCGTCACCGGCATCGTGAGCCGCGGCGGCTCGATCCTCGCGCAATGGTGCCTCGCCCATCATCGCGAAAACTTCCTCTACACGCACTTCGAGGAGATCTGCGAGATCATGGCGGCGTACGACGTCTCCTTCTCGCTCGGCGACGGGCTCCGCCCCGGCAGCATCGCCGACGCGAACGACGAGGCGCAGTTCGCCGAGCTGCGGACGCAGGGGGAGCTCAACCGGGTCGCGTGGAAGCACGACGTGCAAGTCATGAACGAGGGCCCCGGACACATCCCGATGCACCTCATCAGGGAGAACATGGACAAGCAGCTCGAGTGGTGCGGCGAGGCGCCGTTCTACACGCTCGGGCCGCTCACCACCGACGTGGCGCCCGGCTACGACCACATCACGAGCGCCATCGGCGCCGCCATGATCGGCTGGTACGGCACCGCGATGCTCTGCTACGTCACCCCGAAGGAGCACCTCGGCCTTCCGGACCGGGACGACGTGAAGGCGGGCGTCATCGCCTACCGGATCGCGGCCCACGCCGCCGATCTCGCGAAGGGGCACCCGCGTGCCCGGGAGCACGACGACGCGCTCAGCAAGGCACGCTTCGAGTTCCGCTGGGAGGACCAGTTCAACCTGGCACTCGATCCGGTGACCGCGCGCAGCTTCCACGACGAAACGCTGCCGGCCGCGGGCGCCAAGGTGGCGCACTTCTGCTCGATGTGCGGGCCGAAGTTCTGCTCGATGCGCATCTCGCACGACATCCGCGAGGAGGCCCGGCGGCAGGTGGAGGTGGGGCTCGCGGGGAAGGCGGCGGAGTTCCGCGAAGCGGGAGGCGAGATCTACGTGCCGGCCGTGCCCGAGGGCGCGCGCGAATAGGCGAGCGATCCCGCGAGCCACGTTTCCGCGACGACGGTGCGGTCGAGCTCGGCGGGATCGATCGAGAAGACGTCGCGATCGAGCACCACGAAGCTCGCCTCGCCACCCGCCGCGATCCGGCCGAGCCCGCCCTCGAACGGGGCGACCCGGGCGGCTCGCGCGGTGTAGAGGAGGAGGGCCTGCGGCACCGTGATCGCCTCGCCCGTGCCGATGTCCGCCCCGTTGTACGCCCTGCGCGTCACCGCGGCCCGGATCGACACGAAGACGTCGTCCGGATCGGCCCAGGTGGTGCAGGGAGCATCGGCCGAGAGGGCGAGGGGGCCGACCGCGTCGTAGCAGGTGCGGATCGGGTACGCGTCCCGGAGGACCTCAGGCGCCAGGTTGGCCGCGTACGCCTCCTGCTCGGCAAAGAGGAAGATCGGCTGCGTCGCGATGCCGAACGTCATCCGCGCGGCCCGGATCCGTGAGAGATGCTCCGCCGAGACGAGCGAAGCATGCTCGATCCGCACGGAGGGGAACGCGTCGCCGAGCCACGGCTCCATCGGCGCGAAGTAGTCGATCACCCGCCCGATCGCGCGGTCTCCCATCGCGTGGACCGCCACCTGCACTCCGTTCCGCCGGGCCCACGCCGTCGCCGCGGCCAGGTCGGCTTCGGCCAGCGTCGAGTACCCCTCGCCACCGGTGCGGTAGGGCCGGCTCGTCCAGGCGGTGCGCCCGGAGATCGTGCCGTCGGCGAAGAGCTTGACGCCCGCCACGCGCACCCGCCCCGTCCGGTCCGCGTCGGCGAGCTCGCGGAGCGGTGCGCCCGCGACGCCGGGCCAGAGCAGGTAGAGCGCCACCTGCGGGGTGAGTCCCTCCGCGGCGGCGCGGC
Source organism: Gemmatimonadales bacterium (assembly GCA_036377655.1). Taxonomy (GTDB): domain Bacteria; phylum Gemmatimonadota; class Gemmatimonadetes; order Gemmatimonadales; family GWC2-71-9; genus CAMLLJ01. The sequence continues at coordinate 3,268 of DASUXZ010000180.1, read as the reverse complement.
GGTAGACCTCGAGGTCGGACACCGGGTCGGCCATCATCTCGGCGATCGCCACCGTCCCGCGCTCCAGGTAGTGCGCGCCGAGCGCCGCGATCGAGCGGACGCGCTCGTCCATTCCCCGGCTCGACCGGGCCCGCATCACGAGGTCGTTCGCGCCGAGCTCCTCGAGAATGCCGTTCGGCTCGCCGTTCCCGTGCCGGCCGATCCGGGCGCCTTCCGGGTCCGGGGTCTCCCGCGTGATGCCGGCGAGCTCGAGCGCGCGCGTGTTGCAGATGCCCGAGTGGCAGTCGGAGCGGAGGACGTGCACGGGCTGGGTGGTCGAGACCCGGTCGAGGTCCTCCGCGGTCGGCGTCCGGCCCTCGGCGAGCTTCGATTCGTCGTACCCGAATCCGAGGATCCAGTCGGTCGGCCCCCGCCCGAAATCCGGATGGCGGCGGAGCGCGTCGATCATCCCCGGGATGTCGCGCACGCCCGGAATGGTGCACGGCACCGCGCCTGCGACGAGCGAGACGAGGTTCGGATGCGTGTGCACGTCGAGGAGGCCGGGAATCACGGTTCTTCCGCGGAGGTCCACCGCCCCGTCCGGCGCGTCGTCGAGGTCTCCCACCCAGTCGAACCGCCCCGCACGTACCGCGAACGCGTTCGCGAGATCCGTCTCGCTCTGCCCGGTGAAGACCCGTCCGTTCACGAACCAGCGACGCATCGTCGTCTCCCTCGTGTGACGCCTGCCACCGTTTCCGCCCGCGGATTCTCCGATACTCTCCGGATGAACCTCGTTCGAAACTCCATTCCCGGAGGAAGGCAATGAAGGCCAGTGACCTGATGACCCCGGATCCCGCCTGCATCACGCCCAACGATTCGGTCCAGGATGCGGCCCGCATGATGGGCTCCTACAACGTCGGCTCGCTGCCGGTCGTCGAGGGCGGGGACAACAAGCGGCTCATCGGCATCGTGACCGACCGCGACCTCGCCCTCGGCGTCATCGGCGAAGGACGCTTCGACGCGAAGGTGGGTGACATCATGACCCCCAATCCGCGGACCGTCCGCAAGGACGACGATCTCGAGGCCGCGAGCCGCATCATGGCCGAGGAGCAGGTGCGGCGCGTGCCGGTCGTGGACGAGAAGGGGCACGTGGTCGGGATGATCGCGCAGGCGGACCTCGCGCTCGCGGAAGCCGGCGTGACCGATCGCAAGGTGGGAGAGGTCGTCGAGCGGATTTCCCAGCCCGAAGGCTCGGGGCCCGGCAGCAGCCGCGCCTGACCGGCTCAGGCCCGGAGCCGCTGCATGAGCTCCCGGTCGCGCCGCTCCTTGAGGAACAGGGCGGCGGTCGAGTGGACCGCCAGGCTCTTGCCGAACACCAGCGCCCGCCCGTCCCCGGTGTCGAGGAAGGTCGCCACCGGGCGGGTGGGACGGTGCGTCGAGCTGAAATCCCCGCGCAGTGCCGAGGCGAGTCCCTTGAGCAGCGCCATGGCGTCGCGCCGGGCCGGCCGTGTCCGCCGGTCCGCGCCGTTTCCCTCCCTGATCCTGCCGGACCCACCGCTCGCGAACACGGACGGGTGCGACACGGACCGGAGCCCCGGCCCCGTGATGATCATTCCCCGCTCGTCCGTCTCGAGGCCCGAGCCTCCCAGGATCGGCGCTGCGACCGCGTCGCCGGCCCAGACCACGAGATCGGCCCGGGCCGAGCCGCCGTGGCCGAACCGGATCCCCTGGCCGTCCGCTCCCGTAACCGTCGTCCCCGTTGCGATCCCTATCCTCCGCCGCACGATGGCCCGCTCGGCCGCCCTGGCCGCCGCTTCCGAGAAGGCCGGGAGGAGCTGGCCCTGCCGCTCGACGATGGTGACCCGGTCGTCGGTGCGCTCCATGCGGTCGAGGCGCGCCCGGATGGCGCATGCCATCTCGAGACCGCGGAGCCCGGCGCCGACGATCACCACCGACAGCCCCTGGCCCTCCCGCGCGAGCGCCTCGAGGCGCGCCGGGATCTCGATGGCGCGGGAGCCGGGCCGGGCGGGCAGGAAGGCCCCGGGCCCGGCGTCCGGCTCGGGCGGGAGGGCCACGGAGAGGACATCCCATTCGATCGGTCCGGCGCCCGGAATCCGGAGGGTTCGGGAGGCGGCGTCGATCGAATCGGGGAGTGCCGGCATCCGGCGGACCCCGGCGGCCCCGGCGAGTCGGGCCATGTCGGGCGTGGCCTCCTCGGCGCGGTATCTCCCTGCGACGATCCCGGCGACCATCGGTGGCCAGGGCTCGCTCCCTTCAGGCGCCACGAACGTGACATCGGCGCCCTTGAGCCGGCCGCGCCGGATGGCGTCGAGCACGAACAGGTGCGCCTCGCCCGCGCCGAGGAGGACGACGCGGCTCACCGGGCCTTCCCACTCTGCAAGGTTGGCAGGCCGCCGGCAGGGGTCTGTCGCGATGATCGACGGGGCAGGTCAATGAGGCAAGCGATCACGGCATTCTCCTGGCATGCTGGCCGAATGTGCCGGGCACGGGTGCCGCGTGGCATCGAAATCATAACCGGCCCCCGCACCCCGGTGCATGGACGGGCCAGGAGGGCGGCGGGATGAACGAACCGAGGAAGGGCCCGGAGCGGGTAGTGAAGCGCGATCCCGAGGAGGAGGGCTCGGCGGCGAGGCCGCCGCAGGCCCCGAATCCGGGGGATCAGGATCCGGAAGAGGAAGGCTCGGCGGCGCGCCCGCAGCGGTAGCGCCCCGGCGACCTCGCCGGTTCCGCACCGGAGACGAACGACCGAGAACCACAGGAGGGTACCATGGCGATCACGAGGCAGGGCGAATTCGGCAACTTCTACGGCCTCCGGCAGCTGAACCGCATCCTCGACGATGCGTTCGCGGGCTGGCCGACCGAGCAGGGCACGATCACGTCCGCGTGGCTCCCGCCCTGCGACGTCGTCGAGGACGCGGACGGCGTCCGCATCATGATGGAGCTTCCGGGCGTCGAGCCGGAGGACGTGCGGCTTTCGCTCGAGAACAACATCCTGACGATCCGCGGCGAAAAGCGGCAGCAGCAGGAAGCGAAGGAGAGCGGCCGCGTGCACCGGTACGAGCGGAGCTACGGCAGCTTCGAGCGGAGCTTCTCGCTTCCCAATACGGTCGATCCGGAGAAGGTGACCGCCGAGTACGACAACGGCGTGCTCACCGTGTCACTCCAGAAGGCGGAGCGGATGCGCCCGCGCGAGATCCCGCTCAACACGCGCCGGCGCGAGAAGGAGTAGGCGCGATCGCCGGGACGCACCGGCGATCGCGGTGTTGCA
>DASUXZ010000179.1:0-4972 GCA_036377655.1 Gemmatimonadales bacterium | reverse complement strand
GCGGAGCAGGCACTCGCGGGGTTCTGAGGGGCGCATGGCATGACCTCGCTCCGCCTCTGCGTCCGCCGCTCCGAGGTGCTCGAGCCCGACGGTCCCGCCACCGCCGTGACCCTCCGCCTCCCGAGCGACGTCGAATGCATCGAGGAGGCGGTCGCCCTCCTCACGTATCACTGCACCGCCGGCGCGACGGCCAGCGAGCGGCTCCGCTTCCGGCTGCAGGTGGTCCTCGCGGAAGCACTCGCCAACGCGATCCTGCGCGGCAACTCGAGCGACGCCGACAAGCACGTCGAGGTGCGCGTCGTGCTCCGGCCGGCGGAAATGCGACTCCACGTCACCGACGAAGGCCCGGGATTCGACCCCGGCGCCGTGCCCGAGCCGCTCGGCGCCGACGCCGTGCACGAGCCGAACGGGCGCGGCCTCTTCCTCATCCGGCACCTCTCGGACGCCGTCTCCTTCACCCCGCGGGGGAATTCCATCTGCATCACGCTCCGCCGACGGTAAACCGGCTGGACGGCACGCTCGAGGAGCTCGAGGCGCGGCGGAAGGAGCTCGAGCTCCTCTACGCGCTGAGCGAGGTCCTCGGGAGCACCGTGAACCTGCGCGTCGCCGCCGAGCGGATCGTGCGCGAGGTGAGCGCCGTCGTGGGCGCGCGGCGCGCGTCGCTCATGGTGTACGACGAGCGTGCCCACGAGCTCCGGAACGTCGCCGCCGAGGGCTTCAGCGCGGGCGACATGCCGCCGGTGGCCGTGGACGATCCCCGCTCCGTCGCGGCGCGGGTGTTCCGCGAGCAGTGCGTCATCGTGCACGATCCCGAGGCCATCGCCGCCGACGGCATCTCCCCCTTTCCCGACCGCGTCTATCGCGGCGGGCCGTTCCTGAGCGTGCCCATCCGCTACGCCGCGCCGGGAAGCGCCCCCCGCTGCGTCGGGGTCCTGAGCTTCACCGAACGGGACAACGGCGCTCCGTTCACCGACGCCGACCGGCGGCTCGTCACCGCGATCGCCAACCTCGTGGCCGTCGCGATCGAGAACGCCCGGCTCGTGGCCCGCGAGCGGAAGCAGCAGCGCCTCCGCCGCGAGCTCGAGCTCGCAGCCGACCTCCAGCTGCGGCTCCTTCCGTCGCCCGCGGTCCTCCACGGCGATGCCGACGTCGCGGCGCGCTGTGTCCCCGCCGAATGGGTCGGGGGCGACTTCTACACGTTCAGCCGGCTCGGCCACCGCCGCATCGGCGTCATGCTCGGCGACATCTCGTCCCACGGCTTCTCGGCGGCCCTCGTCATGGCGCTCGTCCTGAGCGCGGCGGGCATCCACTCGGGCGCCGCGTCCGCACCCGACGAGACGCTCGCGGCGCTGCTCGAGAGCCTCTCGGCCGAGCTCGTGCGGACGGAGATGTACCTGTCGGTGTTCTACGGCGTGCTCGATCCCGCGAGCGGGCGGCTGATCTACGCGAACGCAGGCCATCCCCACGCCTTCCGCATCGGCGACGACGGCGCCACCCGGCTCGACGCGACGGCGCCGCCGCTCGGCCTGGCCACCGCCGACAGCATCCGGCGCCAGGCGGTCGAATGGCGGGACGGGGACCTCCTCTGCCTCTGGACGGACGGCCTCGTGGATGCGCGCGCGTCGAAGGGAGAGGCCTTCGGCGAGGAGCGGCTCCTCGCTTCGCTCCTCGCGCGCCGGCACGAGGCGCCCGAGGCGATCGTCGCCGGCACCATGGCCGACGTGGACGCCTTCGCCGCGCCAGGCGGCGACGACCGGACGCTCCTCGCGCTCCGGCTCCGGTGAGCGGCTCGCGGCCGAAGCGCCGCCTCGGCCAGCATTTCCTCTTCGACCCGCGGATCCTCGCCCGGATCGCCGATGCGACGCTCGCCGGACCCGCCGATACGGTGCTCGAGATCGGGCCGGGGCCCGGCGGGCTCACCGCCGCGCTGCTCGCGCGCGCCGGCCGGGTCGTCGCGATCGAGAAGGATCCGGATGTCCTCTCCGAGCTCAAGCGCCGGGCGCCAGGCGCGATCGTGCTCGAGGCCGACGCGCTCGACACCGACTGGCACGCGGCGGCAGGCGTGCCGCCGGAGCGGCTCATCGTCGCGGGGAACATTCCCTACAACATCACATCACCCCTCATCGACAAGGCGCTCGAGGCGCCGCTGCCGTCGCGCGTGGTCTTCCTCGTGCAGAAGGAGGTCGCCGAGCGGATCGCGTCCGGGCCCGGATCGCCCGAATACGGCGCGCTCTCCGTCGGCGTGCAGGCCGTGGCGTCGGTGGAGCGGCTCTTCACCGTGCCTGCCGGCGCCTTCGCGCCGCCGCCGAAGGTGGATTCGGCGGTCATCCGGCTCGCGCCCCTGGCCGAGCCGCTCGTCCAGGAGGCCCGCCGGCCGGACTTCAGGCGGTTCGTCGTCGGCGTCTTCGGCCTGCGGCGGAAGCAGCTCCAGCGGGTGCTCCGCGAGCTGACCGGACGCGGGGCCGCTGAGAGCGCGCGGATCCTCGAAGGCCTCGGCATCGCACCATCCGCGCGGCCGGAAACGCTCGCTCCCCGCCAGTTCGCGGCGCTGCACGAGCGCCTCGCCGATTGACGCCCCGGAGGAGCGGCAGTAGCTTTGTGAATCATTTCACAAAGCGGTATGCGCAAAGTCGCCGAGTCCACCATCCGCCGGTTGTCGCTCTATCTGCGGCTCCTGGAAGAATTTGAAGCGCAGGGGATCGCCACCGTGAGCTCGGAGGCGCTCGCCGGGCGGGGCGGGACCACGTCCGCGCAGGTGCGGAAGGATCTCTCGTTCTTCGGATCGTTCGGGAAGCGGGGCCTCGGCTACTCCGTGCCGGAGCTCGTGACCGAATTGCGCGCCATTCTGGGGCTCGATCGCCGCTACCGGGTGGCGCTCATCGGGGCGGGGAAGATCGGGAGCGCGCTCGTCCAGTACCGCGGCTTCCGGCAGCGCGGGTTCGACATCGTCGCGATCTTCGACGTGGACCCGGCCAAGATCGGGCGGGAGTGGAACGGGCTCGTAGTGCGGGACAGCGCCCTCATCGAGTCGGTCCTGGCCGAGACCGCGGTGGACATGGCGGTGCTCGTGACGCCCGCCGAAGCGGCGCAGCCCCTCGCCGACCGGCTCGTGGCGCTCGGGGTCAAGGCGATCCTCAACTTCGCGCCGGTCCAGCTCAATGTGCCGCACGACGTCGTGGTGAAGACGGTGAACCTGGCGCTCGAGCTGGAGACGCTGAGCTACGAGCTGACCAATCGGGGGTAGCTACCGCGTTTTTACGGCCCCCCGCTACCTTCCAGCATGTCCCTCCACGTCACCTCGGAAATCGGTCCGCTCGAATCCGTTCTCGTCCACACGCCGGGCCTCGAGCTCGAGGCGGTGACGCCGGGAACGCGCGAAGCGTACCTGTACGACGACATCATCGAGGTCGAGACGGCGCAGCGCGAGCACCGGCAGTTCGTCGCCGTGCTCGAGCGCTTCGCGCGCGTCTACCAGGTGCGGACGCTCCTCGCCGAGGTGCTCGAGCGGCCCGAGGCCCGGGAGTTCTTCATCAGCCGGACGATGGACGTGGTCCCGTCGGAGCCGCTCGCCCAGCGGCTCGCCCAGCTCGCGCCGCAGGACCTGGTCTCCCTCCTGATCGAGGGCTCCGAGGAGGAGAGCGGCGCGATCTCGCGAGCCCTCAACGAGCCGGGCTATGCGCTCCCCGCGCTCCCGAACCTCTTCTTCCCGCGCGACATCGGGATGGTGATCGGCCGTCACGCGGTCGTCGGCTCGATGCGGTACGGCGTCCGCTGGACGGAGGAGCTGCTCGTCAAGACGCTCTTCTCGTATCATCCCGCGCTCGCCAACGAGGGGATCATCTACGACGGGTCGGAGGAGCGCCGCAGCAACTACACGCTCGAGGGCGGCGACGTGCACGTCCTCCGCGAGGACCTCCTCCTCGTCGGGTTCAGCGAGCGCACGTCCACCTCGGCGCTCGACCAGCTCTGCGAGGTCATCTTCGCGCGCGAGAAGATCAGCGACGTCCTCGTGGTCGTCATGCCGAAGGCGCCGACGGCGATCCACCTCGACATGATCTTCACCCAGATCGACCGCGACCTCTGCGTCGTCTACCCGCCGTACTTCGTCGGCCCCGAGCGGCTCCCGGTGCTGCACCGCCGGAAGGCGGAGGACGGCGTGCGCGAGATGCCGAACCTCTTCGCCGCGCTCGCGTCGCTCGGCATGCCGCTCGAGCCGCTCTTCGCGGGAGGGACCCATCGCACCACGCAGGAGCGCGAGCAGTGGAGCTCCGCCTGCAACTTCGTCGCGGTGCGGCCGGGGCAGGTGATCACCTACGGGCGGAACGAAGCGACCCTCGCCGAGCTGGCGGCGGCCGGGTTCCGCGTCGTCGAGTCGGCGGAGTTCCTCACCGGCCATGTCGCCATCGCGCCCGCCGACCGCGTGGCGATCACGGTCGAGGGGAGCGAGATCGTCCGCGGCGGAGGGGGGCCGCGGTGCATGACGCTGCCGCTCCGGCGGGGGGAGCCGTGATCGGCGTTTCGGCGCATCCGTCGGGAACGCTGCTCGACCGGATCATCGGCGAGCTCGCGGGCGGCCCGATCGGCGCGCAGCCGATCTGCGGCAGCATCCTTGGCATGCCGAACGCGCCGAAGGCGGTCGCGGAGCGACTCGTCGCGGCCCTGCTCGGCGCCGACCCGCGCGTGCGCCAGCTTCCCGACGGCCGCTGGGGGCTCGTGCCCGAGATGCAGGCCTCGCCGCTGCTCGACGAATGCGCCTTCGCGGTGGTGGACGTCGAGACGACCGGGATGCGCGCCTGGGGCTCCGACCGGATCACCGAGATCGCCGTGGTGCTGGTCCACGGAACCCGGCGCGAGGTGGTCTTCGACACGCTCGTGAATCCCGGCCGTCCGATCCCACCCGCCATCACGCAGATCACCCGGATCAGCAACGAGATGGTGCGGCATGCGCCGACCTTCGCCGAGATCGCCGACC
>DASUXZ010000178.1:0-6198 GCA_036377655.1 Gemmatimonadales bacterium | reverse complement strand
GGCGGCTATGGCAACCTCGTGGAGATCCGCCATCGCAACGGGATCACCACGCGCTACGCCCACCTGAGCCGGATCCGGACCCGGGTCGGAGCTCGGGTGCGCCAGGGGCAGTTGATCGGACATGTCGGCGCGACCGGCCTCGCGAGCGGACCACACCTGCACTACGAGTTCCGCGTCAACGGCGTCGCGAAGGACTCGCGCCGCGTCGAGCTCGGGAACGGCGCCCCGGTGGAGAAGCGGGACCGCGCGGCCTTCGAGGCGGAGCGCGAGCGGCTGAGCGCGCTGCTCTACCAGTCGGCCGAACCGGCGCCGCCCCAGCTGATCGCCCAGGTCAGCAACTGACGCGGCGGTGAAACCGGCTCCGCCGGGCGGACGTACCCTCCCGTAGTGAATTTTCTCGTCTTCGTCGTCATCGCCGCGGCGGCCGGGCTGGCCGCCGCTACCTATCTCGGCCTCGAGCGGCTCGGCCGCCGCGGCCTTGTCCCGATGGCCGCCCGCGCCGTCGCCTGGGCGGCGCTCGGCGTACTGCTCCTCAATGCGAGCTGTCCCCGGCCGCCCGAGGCCCGCCGGCCGCTCGTCCTGCTCGATGCCTCACTCAGCATGACCGCTGCGGGCGCGCACTGGGACTCCGCCCGGGCCCGTGCGCTCCGGACCGGCGACGTGCGCTATTTCGGAAACGAGCGCGACAGCGGCGACTCGCTGCCCGATCGCGGCCAGTCGCTCCTCCGCCCGGCACTCACGGCCGCGGCCGCATCCGACCGCCCCGTCGTCGTCGTCACGGACGGCGAGATCGACGATTTCCAGGACCTTCCCCGCGACCTGCTCGATCGCGCGACGGTCGAGGTGCTTCCGCGCGATACGGTGCCCGATATCGCGCTCGTGACACTCACCGGCCCGGCGCGCGTCACCGCCGGAGACTCCGTCGTCCTCGAGGGGGAGGTTCGCGCGCGAGGGGTGTCCGACTCCTCGGGCGTGAGCGTCGCCGTCTATTCGGGAAGCCGCGAGCTCGCCCGGCGGAGCGTCCGCTTCGACGCGGCCGGGGCCGGCCTCGTGCGCATCGCGGTCGCGACGGCGGGACTGCCGGCGGGGGATCAGGTCCTGCGGGCGGTCGTCTCGGGTGCGAGCGACGCGGAGCCGCGCACCGACACGCGCCTGCACCTGGTGACGATCGCCGCCACCCCGGGCGTCGTGCTCGTCGCCTCGCCCGGGGACTGGGACTCGCGCGCGCTCTACCGCGCGCTGCGCGACGTGGCCGAGCTTCCGGTGCGCGGCTACATCGAGCTCGAGCGCGGCGAATGGCGATCGATGTCCGATCTCTCCCCCGTCGGGGCCGATGCCGTCCGCCGGGCGGCTCGAGGCGCCGACCTCCTGGTGCTCAAGGGGTCGCCGGCAGGGATCGCCGATGGCGCCCGGGCGCGCGGCATCTGGAACTGGCCGGGCCGTGCCGGCGGCGCGGGCGCCACGCCTGGCGACTGGTACCTTTCGGCACAGCCGGCCTCTCCGGTCGGCGCGGCGTTCCTCGGCCTCCCGGTGGACTCGTTCCCGCCCGGCACGAGACTCACGGCCGTCGAGCCCCCGGCCGGCGCGTGGGTGGCGCTCGAGGCGCAGGAACGCCGGCGTGGCGCGACCCGGCCGGCGGTCTTCGGGAGCGAGGCAGGGCGCGTGCGGCGCGTGACCGTCGCGGTCGACGGACTCTGGCGGTGGGCCTTCCGCGGCGGCTCGAGCGAGCAGGCGTACCGCGCGTGGGTCGCGGCGACGACGAGCTGGCTCCTCGGCGGCGCCGATTCGGTGCGGGGGGCGGCGCGGGCGCTGCGGCCGGTCGTACAGAATGGGCGACCGGTGGTCTTCGAATGGACGCAGTCCGGACCGCCGCGCGAGCTCGGGATCGGCATCACTGGCGACGCGGGAAGCCGGACCGATACGCTGCGCTTCGACGGGGCCGGGCGGGCCTCGCTCATGCTCGAGCCGGGAACGTACCGCTACCGGCTCAGCGACGGGGGCAGCGGAACGGTCGCCGTCGAGGCGTACTCGGACGAGTTCGTCGCCCGGTCCGCCGTCCTCGCGTCGCGCGAAGCGACCGCGGCCCGGCCGTCTGCCCGCACGGCAGCGCGCGAATGGATCTGGCTCTTCGGGATTGCGGTGGCCGCACTCGCGGCGGAATGGTTATTCCGGAGGCGTCTCGGACTGCGATAATCCCCCCGATCGTCTATCCTTCCAGCATGACCGGTCGAATCACGGAAGAAAAACGCAGTCTCTGGCAGCGGATCAAGCGGTTCGCCATGACCGACGTCGGCGCGCTCGTGCGCGGGCTCAACGCCGACGACATCGAGAACATGGAGCGGGTCCTCCTCGAGGCGGACTTCGGCGTGCCGGCCACGATGGAGCTGGTCGAGGCGCTCGAGCTCGGAGTCCGGGACGGAAAGCTCAAGACGGAGGCGGACCTCCGGAACGCGCTCGTCGGCCGCCTCGCGGCGCTGCTCGAGTCGCCCGGAGATCCGGGGCAGCTCGCGCGGGCCGCCGAGGGACCGACCGTGGTCCTCGTCGTCGGGGTGAACGGCGTGGGCAAGACCACGACGGTGGCCAAGCTCGCGCACCGGCTCCGCAAGGAGCGGCGCTCGGTGCTCCTCGCGGCCGCCGATACCTACCGCGCCGGTGCCATCGCCCAGCTCGAAACGTGGGCGGAGCGGCTCGGCATTCCCTGCGTGAGCGGCGCGGCCGGCGGAGACCCGGCGGCCGTCGCTTTCGACGCGGTGGGTGCGGCCGCCGCCCGCGGGGCCGATACCGTCATCGTCGATACCGCGGGCCGGCTCCATACGCAGGAGGGCCTCATGGAGGAGCTCCGGAAGGTCACCCGCGTGATCGGCCGGCGGCTGCCCGGCGCGCCGCACGAGACGCTCCTCGTCCTCGATGGAACGGTGGGCCAGAACGCGATCCAGCAGGGCCGCCTCTTCTCGCAGGCCGTTACGCCCACCGGCATCATCGTCACCAAGCTCGATGGCAGCGCACGGGGCGGCGCCGTCACCGCGCTCCGGCGGGAGCTCGGGCTTCCGATCCGGTTCCTGGGCACCGGCGAGACGCTCGACGACCTCGAGCCGTTCGACGCCACGCGCTTCGCCGAGAGCCTCCTGGACTGATGCCGGCGCGGCAGGGGCACCTCCGCCTCGACACGCCGGTCAAGTTCCTCAAGGGCGTCGGCGACCGCCGTGCCGACGCGCTCGCCCGGCTCGGCATCCGCACCGCGCAGGACCTCCTCTGGCACCTGCCGCACCGGTACATCGACGCGTCCACCGTCACGCCCGTGGCGCGCGCGCGGGTCGGGGACGAGGTGGCGTGCGTCGGGCAGGTGGTGGCCAAGCAGGTGTCGCCCACGCGGCGCGGGCTCCGGATCTTCAGCGCCGTGATCCGAGACGACAGCGGCGTGCTCGAATGCGTCTGGCCGGGGCAGCCCTTCCTCGACCGCACCATCGCGGTCGGGCAGACGCTCCTCGTCTCGGGACCGATCCGGTTCTACCACGGGCGGCAGATGGCGCCGAGGGAGCACATCATCCTCGTGGAAGCGGAGGGGGAGGGCGATCCGCTCGCGGCGGGGAAGGTGCTTCCGGTCTATCCCGCCACCGAGGGATTGAGCCACAAGATCATCCGGACGCTCGTGGACCGGCATCTGGACGCGCTCGTACCGCTCGCGCCCGACCTCCTGCCCGAGCCGCTCCGCGCGTCGCTCGGCCTGCCGCGACTCGCCGCCGCGCTCGTGGCCGTGCACCGGCCCACTTCCATCGCGGAGGCCGAGGACGGCCGCCGGCGCCTCGCCTTCGACGAGCTCTTCGACCTGCAGCTCACGCTGTCCCGGGCGCGCGCCATCGCCCGGCGGGCCCGCTCTGCCGGCATGCGCTTCGAGCTGCGCCGGACGCTCACCACCGCGCTCCGCGAGCACCTGCCGTGGCCGCTCACCGACGACCAGCGCCGCGCGGTCGCGGACATCGTCGCCGACATGACCTCCGACCGCCGGATGCATCGCCTGCTCATGGGCGACGTCGGCACCGGCAAGACGGTGGTGTCGCTCTTCGCGATGCTCCTCGCCCTGGAGAACGACTTCCAGGCCGCCCTCATGGCGCCGACCGAGCTCCTCGCCGAGCAGCACGCCGCGACGCTCGCGCGCCTCGCCGAGCCGCTCGCGATCGCGCCGGAGCTCCTCATCGGGCGCCTGAGCGCGAGCGAGAAAGCGGCGGCACGGAAGCGGATCGCGGCCGGGAGTGCACGGCTCGTGGTGGGCACGCATGCCCTGGTGCAGGAGAGCGTCGAGTTCCGCCGGCTCGGGCTCGTGGTGATCGACGAGCAGCACCGCTTCGGCGTGGAGCAGCGTTCCGCGCTCATCGGGAAGGGCGCGGCGCCCGACGTGCTGCTCCTCTCCGCGACCCCGATCCCGCGCTCGCTCGCGCTCACGCGTTACGGCGACCTCGACGTCTCGATCCTTCGAGATCGCCCGCCTGGCCGCGGCACGATCCGGACGGCACTCCGGACGGAGGCGCAGCGGGACCGGGTGCTCGATTTCGTCGAGCGGGAATGCGAGGCGGGACGGCAGGCCTACGTGGTGCTTCCGGTGATCGAGGAGTCGGAGCGGGCCGACCTCCGGGCCGCGACCACGATGGCCGAGCGGCTCGCGGAGCGCTGGGGCTCGCTCACCGTCGGGCTCGTGCACGGGCGGATGAAGCCGGAGGACCGCGACGACGTCATGCGCCGGTTCCGCGAGAACGAGATCAGCGTCCTCGTCGCCACCACGGTGATCGAGGTCGGGATCGACGTGCCGAATGCGACGACGATGGTGATCGAGCACCCGGAGCGCTTCGGCCTCGCGCAGCTGCACCAGCTCCGCGGACGGGTGGGTCGTGGGGGCGCCGACAGCTACTGCGTCCTCATGACGGGGGAGGGGACGCCGGAGCGCCTGCGCGCGTTCGCCGAGACCGAGGACGGCTTCCGGATCGCCGAGCTCGACCTCGCCGAGCGGGGCATGGGGGACCTCATCGGGGCGCGCCAATCGGGTGGGTTCGAGGTGCGCCACGCCCGCCTTCCCGACGACGACGACCTCCTCGCACGCACCCGGACGCTCGCGGACGAGATCATCGCAGCCGACCCGATCCTCGTCCGCACGGAGCACCAGCGGCTCAGGGAGCGCGTGATCTCGCGCTACCCGCGCGCGGTGGAGTTCTTCCGGACCGGCTGACCCTCGCCACTGCGGCCGTCCGGCCGTATGTTGGAGCATCCCGACACCAGAGATCCGATCCGAGGGCGCAGGAAGTCCGGCCGGCGCGCGTCCGCGCGTCCGCCATCCACCTTTCCGGGAGGAACGTCCGATGGAAGCTCGGTCATCCGCAGGGGCGATGGGGCAGGGCGCGCTCGTCAAGGCCACGATCACCGGCACCCTCCTCCAGGCCGCGATGGTGATCCTGGGTCACTTCATGCCCGCCATCGCCGCGAGCTTCCCGGTCGTCGGGACCGGCCTCGGCGCGGTGACGGGCTTCCTCTTCTCGAAGTGGGGCGGCAGGCATACCCGGATGGCGTCCGGCTCGGGCGGCGCGCTCGCGGGCGGTGTGGCGGGGATGCTCGGCTCGATCCTCTCAGCCGCGCTCGGGGACGTGGGGATGGATACCGTGGGAATCGCGACGATCAGCACCGTGGTCGCCGGCTTCGTCGGCGCCGCAGCGGGGCACCGGAACCGGCCGTAGGCTCACCAGTCCAGCTCCAGGCCGAGTCGCGTCACGCCGTCGCGCACGCTCACCGTCGGCTCGAACGGGATGTTGTCGGGACGCGACTTCGGCCGGGAGAACTCCCAGACGAACAGCACGGCCGCGCCGAGCAGCGCCGACTGCCCGCCGATCAGCAATCCGCGCGACCGCCGGTCGTGGCGCAGCGTTTCCTGGTACAGCGCCTCGCTCTCGGAATCGAGGTAGACGCCCCCGGCCTGCGCGCAGAGCTCGAAATCCTGGGCGCACCGCCGGCGGAGCGAATCGTAGGCCCGGTCCGCATCCTCGTGCGCGCCGGCCGCGGCGACGTTGAGCCCGAGTGACCCGGCGAGAAGGAGCCACTTGCCGTACTTGACCGGCGCGGGACTTCGCTGCGCCGTGAGCGGTGCGGCGGCGGACAGGGACGCGAGGAAGAGGAGCACGAGCAGCGGGCACGTCGGCCTGGATCTCATTCGGCGAA
>DASUXZ010000177.1:0-21917 GCA_036377655.1 Gemmatimonadales bacterium | reverse complement strand
CGAAGAGCCGGGTCTGCTCCTGGCCGAAGAGCCGCGTGGCGCGCTGCGCGTCGGCGTCGGATTGCGCGTAGGCGCGGTTGCAGTGCTCCGTGGACTTCTTGAGCGCGGCCACGAGCTGCGCCTTGTTCAGGTTCTGGTCCTCGATCTGGCTCTCGGCGCCGCCGTCCTCGTTGAGCGCCGCGCCGCAGATGAGGTGCTGCGCGCCGGCCACGTGCGCCACGAGCTGGCCGAACGTGCGGACCTCCGGCGTCGGCCGGTACGAGAAGAGCGAATCCGGCGCCTCCTCGGCGGCCGTCGTGATGTAGCCGGTGAGGGTTTCCCAGATGTCGCGGATGGTGCCGACGGCGTTCGACGGCGCCGCTGCCGACTGCGCCTGGGCGGTACCCGCGGCGAGCGCGAGCAGGACGACGGGGAGAATGCGAAGCTTCATCTCAGGTGCCTCTCGGGTGGAGTGGAATGCCGCACTACTGCGCCGGGGCCTCTCGGCCGGTCGGGTAATCCGCCGCGGGCCACGCGCCGATCTTCTCGACGGTGTACTCGCTCGCCCAGAAGTCGGGCGGCCCATCGCTGTCGGCCACGCGGTTTCGCGCCGGCCTGACGCCGTGCTTGAGGTACGCGGCGATCGCCCAGAGGTCGGCGTCGGCCATGTGGCGGAAGGCAGGCCACGGCATCGGGATCGCCAGATATTTCGGGTGCTCGGGGAAGTTGCCGCGGCCGGGGGTGGACGAGGTGATCTCGACGTCGGGCGTCTCGCCGGGCCGGAGGCCGTAGCGGAGCGCGTTGAAGATCTGGCGCTCCGAGAAGCGGCCGATGCCGGTCGTGTTGTCGGGCGTGAGGTTGCGCGGCCGCGTCTTGAACGGGCCGATCTGGAAGATCTGGAGCGAATCGGTGACGCCGAGGAGCCAGCCCGGCGACGCCGGGTTCGAGCCGCCGCCGTGGCAGTCGCCGCACGCATGCTCGATGACGAGCTGCCGGCCGCGCAGCACCCGGTCCTTGAGCGTGTCCACTTCGGCGCGTGCCGAGCCGGCGTCCCCGTTCGGCGCGCCGGCGGCCCCGGCGGCGGCGACTGCGACCGCGGTGGCCAATCCGACCGTCAGGTACAACGACGACATGCAGTGCCTCCCTCGGTTGTGTGACCGTGCATCAGCGGATTTCGAGGACTCCCATCATCCCGTGATCCTCGTGATCGAGGATGTGGCAGTGGAACATCCACTTGCCGGGGTAATCGTCGTAGCGGACGATGAAGCGGACGGTCTCGTGCTCCGGCACGTTCACCACGTCCTTCCAGCTCCGGAACGGTTCGGGCACGCCATTGCGGTCGATCACCTGGAACTGGAAGCCGTGGAGATGGAAGGGATGATCCATCCCGACGAGGTTCTCGACCTGCCAGATTTCCGTGGCGCCGAGCTTCGCTTCGACGTCCACCCGCGCCATGTCCATGATGCGGCCGTTGATCATGCCCTGCGTCAGGACCATGATGCGCGTCGCGGTGGCGTCGAGCGTGTCGAGCACCGGGATCGGCCGGAGCGTCCCGGGAATAGCCGGCGCGGGCGCCGGCGGCTCTCCGGTATACCTGAGCGTGAGGAGGTCGCGCGTGCGCTCCCAGTCGGCCGGGCGGGTCTGCGGGATGTAGCGGTCGTACGGCAGCGCCTGGAGGACCGCCTCGGATCCTGGCGCCGCCGTGCCGCGCACGAGGACCTCGACGCGCTCCGCCCCGGCGATGAGGATCTCGCTCCGCTCGACCGGGTGCTCGAAGAGCCCGCCGTCGTTCCCGACATGAAGGAAGGTGTGGCCCGGAATGGCGAGGCGGTACATGCGTGCCGCCGAGGTGTTGACGATCCGCCAGCGCTGCACCTCGCCGCTCCGGATCGCGATCGCCGGCCGGACTGCGCCGTTCACGAAGAGGAGGTCCCCTTCGCGCCCGTTTTCCTGGTCGATGCGCCACGAGGGACTGAGGCGGTCGGGAAGGTCCACCGAGCCGTCGTCGCGCAGCCGGTTGTCCGCGAGGATGAGGAGCTTTTCCGGCAGGTGGGCGATCGGATCGTCCGCCGCGCGCACGATCACGGCGCCGTACAGCCCCCTCGCGACCTGCGCGCCGGTGCGATGGTGCGGGTGCGGGTGATACCAGTAGGTGCCCGCCGATCCGGGGCGCACGGTGAACTCGAAGGTGTACGTGCCGCCCGGCGCGACCGGATGAAACGGGCTCCCGTCGGACGTGACGGGCAGGTGCAGGCCGTGCCAGTGCACGGTCGTGGTGTCGGGGAGCTCGTTCCGGAAGTGGACGACGACGCGGTCGCCCTCGCGAAGCTCGAGCCGCGGCCCCGGGACGCGGCCGTTGTAGGCGTACGCTTCGGTCGGCTTGCCGGCGACGAGGTCCACGAGCGCCGGCGACGCGACGAGGTTCACCTCGACCACGCCGGGCGTGCGCGACACGTTCTCGAAGATCTCGGGGCCCGGGACCACGCGGGCGGGCCGGGGCATGGCTGCGACCGAGACGGCATGCTGGTGCTGCGCGGCCGACGAGGCGGGAAACGCGAGCACACCGGGCAGGAGCAGCGTTCCGGCCGCCCGGCCCATCGAGACCAACCGCATGAAGGAAGCGCTCCAGGGGGAGAGGCGCGAATCGTCCGGCACCAACGTACCGGCGGGGACGGGGGGCGTCCAGAGGGGACGGCGGGCTGGCGCAGCTCTTGCCCTCATGGAGTTCGACCCCGGACAGGACCTCCAGATGGCCCCGAATCCGATCCGGCCCCCGCTCGGGCGGGGCCTGGCGCTTGCACTTTGCGGCGCGATGATCCTCTCGGCGTGCTCGGCGAAGTACACCGAAGTGCCGCCGCGGCTCGACCTCCACTCGTTCGGGCGGGTGGCGCTCGTGCAGTTCTCGGTGGAGCAGGCGGATACCGGCATGGGCGTCGTGGCCACCGAGCGCTTCGCGGAGGAGCTCCTCGCGAGCCAGCGGGTCGAGCTCCTCGAAGTCGGCTCGGCCGACTCGGCGATTTCCTCGCTCGCGGCGCGCGAGGTGCCCGCCGTGTTCGTGGGACACCTCAAGGTCTCGAGCCTGCGCCCGCGCGGCCAGCTCAGCGCATCGAGCGTCAACCTCCGCGGCACCGTGTCGGCCGAGCTCGTGGTGCGCCTCGTCTCGACGCGCGACGGGGCAACGCTCTGGCGCTCGAGCGCCGTGACGACGGGGACGTTAGGACGCCTCGCGGTCGGATCGGGCTTTCCCTCGGTCTCGGTGCGAGACCCGGGCGAAGCCTACGGCGAGATCTTCCGTGAGCTCGCCGTGCACGCCACGCGGGACCTCCGGCCGACCTGGGTGCGCCAGTAGGCGCTAGGCGCGCCTGCCGGCGTCGGTCCGCTCGTAGGTGCCCATGAGCACCGCCTCGCCGAGGACGTGGCCGCGCATCGCGTCGGCGACGTCCCCGGCGTTCGGCGTGCCGAGATCGCCGATGAGCGTGTCGAGCGCGTAGAGCTTGTGGAAGTACCGGTGCCGGCCGATCGGCGGGCAGGGCCCGCCATACCCGGTGCGCTTCCAGTCGTTCATGCCCTCCCGTGTGCCCGCAGCGTCCCGATGTACATCCACCGCCTCCGCGAGCGACGTTACCGACGCCGGGATGTCGTAGAGGACCCAGTGCACGTAGGTCATCTTCGGGGCCTTCGGATCGGGCGCGTCGGGGTCGTCCACGATGAGCGCGAACGACTTCGTGCCGGCGGGGGCGCCGGCCCACGCGAGCGGCGGAGACCGGTCCGCGCCGTCACAGGTGTATCGGGAGGGAATCGCGCCTTCGTGGCGGAAGGCGGACGACGTGATCGTGAGTGGCATCGGCTGTTTCCTTTCCATGCGGTGATCCCGGCCGGGCGGGATCTCACCCGGCCGGCTTTCGCATCGTATCTTGGGGAGGCCGCACCCGACCCGCCACCCGGCGGGCGCCGGCCGGTCCCGAGGACCAGATGCGCCACGCCTCCGCCCCACGGCTCACGCTCGCCTTGCTCCTGGCCCTCTGCGCCGGAGCGCTCGCGCGCCCGCCGCGCGTCACTCCCGTTTCCTTCGAAGTCTCCGAAGGCACCGACCTGAGCTTCGACCTCTCGCCCGACGGCGAGAGCATCGTCGTGGACCTGCTCGGGCAGCTCTGGCGCATCCCGGTCGCGGGTGGCCGCGCGGCGGCGATCACGGACGCCGTGCGCGACACCGCCGAGGATCTCGAGCCGTCGTGGTCCCCGGATGGAAAGCGCATCGTCTTCCGCGGCGAGCGCGCCGGACGGACCGGGCTCTGGCTCGTCGAGCCGGGCGGCACGCCGCGGCAGCTCACCCAGCTCGCGACGCCCGACGGCTACGAGGGACGGGCGGCCTGGTCACCGGACGGAGCGACGATCGCGTTCGCACGGCTCGACGATTCGGCGGACGGCGCGAGCGGCCCGAGGATGCGCCTCGCGCTCCTCGATGCCACGACCGGCGCGGTCCGGGACCTCGTCCTCGGCGATGCGCTCGGCGAGAACGTCGGCGACCCGGCCTGGCATCCGGACGGAACGAGGCTCGTCGTCACGGCCCGGTCGGACATGGGCGGGCGGGGCGGGAGCCTTCATCTCGTCAATCTCCGCTCCGGCACCTCCGTGCCGCTCGGCGACTCCACGCTCCGGGCCGTCGCGCCCGTCTTTTCTCCCGACGGCTCCACCCTCGCCTGGCTCGCACCGGACTCGCTCGGCCGGATCCAGGCATGGGTGCAGCCGGTCGGCGCGGCGGCGTCGGCTCCGCGGCAGCTCACCGTGGAAGAGGACCTCACCCCGTCGCGCGTGCGGTGGAGCCGGGACGGCGCATCGCTCGTCTACGTCGCCTCGGGCAGGATCCGGCGCATCGGAGCCGGCGGCGGCGCGGCGACGGAGATTCCGTTCACTGCGCGCGTCGAGTTCGACCGGCAGCATCCGGAGCTGCCCCCGGCGCGCCTGCCGATGCCCGGCGCCGGGAGCACCGCCCACGGTTTCGGCGCGCTCGTGCTCGCGCCCGATGGGAGGCGCTTTGCGATGATCGCGCTCGGGCGGCTCTGGGTGGTGCCGGTCGGCGGCGATCCGGTGGCGGTTGGCGTCGTGCCGCGCACGGCGCGGCAGCTCGCCTGGTCGCCGGACATGCGGAGGGTGGCGTGGTCGGCCGGCATGTGGGACGAGGAAGACCTCTATGCGACCGACCTCCGCACGGGCGAGACGCGACGCGTGACGTCGCTCCCCGGCCGCGAGGTCTATCCCGCCTTCTCGCCGGACGGCGCGCACCTCTCGTTCACGCACGTCGATCGATTCGGCGACGCACGGCACCGCATCGTGCCGGCGGGCGCCCGCCTCGTGCGCGACACGTCCGGGACGCGGAACCTCGGCGCGGCCGCGACCGACTGGATCGCGTCGGGCACCGCGGCGCCACAATGGAGCCCCGCGTCGGACGGGCTCTTCCAGATGACCGACGGGTGGAACAACCGCGTGCCCGCGGCCGCCGCCTTCGTCCCGCTCGACGACAGCGCGCGCTCCGTTGCAGCGCCGGATTCTCCGGTGTGGCCGGCCTGGACCGCGGCCGGCCTCGTCTACGTTCGTCACGCGCGCCTCTGGCGCATTCCCTTCGGCACCACCGGAGTGGCGGGTGAGCCCGAGCCGCTCGGCGACGCTCCCGCGGCCTACCCGTCCGTGTCCCGGGACGGCGCGATCCTCTACGTCTCCGAGGGCGGGCTCCGCCTGCGGGACCCGGCCGGACACGAACGCGAGCTCGGCTGGCCGCTCCGCTTCACGTCACCGGTTGCGCCGCCGCTCCTCATCGCCAATGTGCGCATCGTCGACGGGACCGGTGCTCCGGTGAGCGTACCGTCCGACGTGCTGATCGAGAAGGGGCGGATCGCGCGGATCGTTCCCGCCGGATCGGGCCGGCCGGAGGCGGCCGGCGCCCGCATCATCGACGGGAGCGGCGCGTTCCTCATGCCGGGGCTCATGGACCTGCACGCGCACCAGTACCAGCTCTCCCTCCTCCCGGGCTTTCTCTATTACGGCGTCACGACGGTGCGCGATCAGGGCTCCCACATGGCGCTCCTCGCCGCGGAGGCGGACGCGATCGCGGCGGGCGCGTTCCCGGGCCCGCGCATCATGTACGGAGGAATGCAATACTACAGCGACTGGGCCTTCGACGAGGACGCGGGGCAGGGGGTGGAGCCGGAGGCGGATTCGGGCCATGTGCGCCGGGCCGTCGCCATCGCGGAGGCGTTCGGCGCCCAGCACGTCAAGACGCGCACCTTCCGGCGGTGGGACATCAACGTGCGGTTCGTCGCGGAAGCGCACCGGCGCGGCATGCGCGTCACCGGGCACTGTGCGCACCTCCTTCCCCTCGCTGCGGCCGGAATGGATGCGAAGGAGCACATCGGCTACTGCGGGGACCGGGGTGGGGAGCGGTACTACGACGACCTGGTGCAGCTCTTCCGTGCCACCGGCACGGCGATCGTGCCCACGATCCTCTATCCCGCCCTCGCGGCCGACTTCGACCGGCCCGACCGCTTCGCGGCGGACACCGAGCTCACGCCGTTCCTGCCGGTCATCGATACGACGCTCTGGATGGTGCGTCTCGACGCGGCCGCGCGGAAGGAGTTCTCCGGCCAGGCGGCCGCCTGGCGGCGGATCGCGGCGCGGCTCGCGGCGGCGGGGATCACGGTCGGCGCGGGGACCGACGTGTGGCAGGTTCCGTCGGCGGTGCACATGGAGCTCGAGCAGCTCGTGGCCGCGGGGCTCACCCCGCTCGAGGCGATCCGCGCGGCGACCGGCAGCGCCGCACGCATCATCGGCGCCGACGGCGAGCTCGGGACGATCGAGGTGGGGAAGCTCGCGGACCTCGTGCTGCTCGACGCGGACCCCGCGGCGGACATCCGGAATACCCGGCGGATCCGGGCGGTGATCCAGGAAGGCCGCGTGGTGGACCGGGCGGCGTTGCGGCTCGGCATGACCGGCGCGGTGCCGGGGGCCGCACGCTAGCCGCGGGGACTACCCCGCGGCCGCCGAGATCTCCCGGAGGAACTCGGCACCGTACCTCTCCAGTTTCGTGGCTCCCACCCCGGATACCTGAAGCAGTTCTGCGGCGGTGCGGGGCCGGCGATCCGCCATCTCGACGAGCGTCCGGTCGCTGAAGACGATGTAGGCCGGGACGCCGTCCGCATCGGCGAGGCGGCGGCGCAGCGTCTTCAGGCGGTCGAGGAGGGCGCGGTCCACGCTCGCCGGGATTTCGTCCGCCCGGCCGCGCGCGCGGACCCGCACCGGCGCCGGCGCGTTCCCGATGAGCGATTCGACGGTCTCACCGGTGCAGACGTCGCACGAACTGCCGCACGGCCCATGCTCTTCGTCGAAGTACGCGAGGATCTCCTGGTGGCGGCAGCGCGCCCGCTCGAGGAGCTCGAAGAGCCGGACGATCGTGGCCCGGCGCGCCTCCCATTCCGACCGGTCTTCGATCCCGTCGAGGAAGCGCTCGTGCAGCTTGACGTCCGCCCACGAGTAGAAGACGAAGCAGTCGCTCCGGAGCCCGTCCCGCCCCGCCCGCCCGATCTCCTGGTACCACGATTCGATGTCCCGCGGCATGTCGCGATGAATGACGAAGCGCACGTTCGACTTGTCGATGCCCATGCCGAACGCGATCGTGGCGACGATGACGTCCACGTCGTCCCGCGCGAAGGCGTCCTGCGCCGCCGTGCGCTCCCGCTCCTCGAGGCCGGCATGGTAGGCGCGGGCACGGATGCCGTTGGCGAGGAGGAACGCCGTGGTCTGTTCCACCGAGCGGCGCGAGGTGCAGTAGACGATGCCGCTCTGCCCCTCCCGCGCGCGGACGAGGGCGAGGATCTCCCGGCGCGTCTCGCCGCTGCCCTTCTTCCGCGCGTAGATGTGCAGGTTGCTGCGGAAGAAGGAGCCCTTGTATCCCGCCGGCTTGCTCATGCCGAGCTGGCGGATGATGTCCCGCGCCACGCGGCGCGTGGCGGTGGCCGTGAGCGCGAGCACCGGGATGGCGCCGAGCTCCTGCTTGAGTCCCTGGAGCCGGCGGTAGGAGGGGCGGAAATCGTGGCCCCACTGGCTGATGCAGTGTGCCTCGTCCACCACGATGAGCGAGACGGGACATCCACGGACGAACTCCCGGAGGCTGCCGTCGAGCGCCTCGGGCGCGAGGTAGACGAGCTCGTAGTCCCCGCGGCGGAACGCGGTGAGCCGCGCGCGCCGCTCCTCGGGCTCGAGCGTGGAGTTGATGGCGGTGGCGCGGAAGCCAAGGGTGGCGAGCGTGTCCACCTGGTCCTTCATGAGCGAGATGAGGGGCGAGAGGACGAGCACGGTGCCCTCGAGGAGGCGCGCCGGGAGCATGAACGTGAGCGACTTGCCGGCGCCGGTGGGCATGACCGCGATGCAGTCCTGGCCGGCGAGCACCGCCTCGATGACCTTCTCCTGTCCCGGGCGGAACTCGGCGTACCCGAAGACGTCGTGGAGGACCGTTCGGGGATCGTGGGAGCGGACAGTGGTCACGATGGAATCACGCGGTGCGGGAAGAGGCGGCGACGAGCGCCAAAGATAATGCCGCGACCCGGACGTCCTAACCGGATCGCGGCATTCCCTGATCAGTCTACTGCGTGCGCGTCGCTCCGGCGATCAGCTGCCGGCCAGCTCGCGGATCGCCTCGGCCAGCTTCTCGACGCGCGCGCGGTCGTTCGAGCTGGCGGCCGTGCCACGCACGGTGGCGGCGAGCTCGGTGAGGGTCGACCGGCGCGAGGAACCGGAGGCCTTCTCCGCCTCGGTGAGCTCGTTCCGGATCGACCGGATCCGGTCCGCGGGCAGCCCGCGCGAGCGCTCGAGCTGGTCCACGTACGCCCGAGCCACGGCGAAGCTCGCAGGCCAGACGAACTTCGGCTGCTCCTGCGCGTTGAAGTACTCGAGCTTCACCGACTTGGCCGCGTCGATCTCGTTCTGCGAGAGGTGCGCGCTCGGCGTGAGCTCGAGGATGTCGAGCCCGCGGCCGATCTCGGAGCTCACGATGTACCCGTTGTACCAGTAGCTCGACCAGGCGCCGCCGTTGCCCATTTCGTCGGCGTCGACCGGGCCGCGATCGAAGAAGGCGATCTCCCTCGGGTTGGCCGGGTCGGTCCAGTCGAAGACCGAGATGCCGCCCTGGTACCACGCCTGCACCATGATGTCGCGCCCGGGCACCGGAATGAGCGAGCCGTTGTGGGCGACGCAGTTCTCGACCCGCGTCTGCGGGGCCGGGAGCTTGTAGTAGCTCTGGAACTCCATCTGCCGGTTCACGAGCGTGAAGATCGCGTCGGCGCCCCACTCCTTCCGGTCGGTGTCGCGGCACTTGGCACCGCCGCCGCCGCCCCACTCGTCCGAGAAGAGGATCTTGGTGCCGTCGTTGTTGAACGTGGCCGAGTGCCAGTAGGAGAAGTTCGAGTCGGCGACCTCGTCGATGCGGCGCGGGTTGACCACGTCGCTGATGTCGAGGAGGAGGCCGTAGCCCTCGCACGCGCCGCCGGCGAGGCCGATGGCCGGATAGACCGTGATGTCGTGGCACTGGGTCGGCCCGGGGCGCGGACCCTGCTGCTGCTGCTGCTGGTTCTGCCCGCCGCCGAACATCCGGGCGATGATCCCCGGGAGTGCCTGGCGGAGCGCCGCGCTGTCCTGCGCGGTCGGGGCGCCGGTGCCGCTCCGCGCCTTCACGATGCTGTCGAGCATCGGGCGGGTGAACCGGGACGGGATCACCATCTCGCGGCCCTGGATGGTCGCCGTGTAGGCCCCAGCCGCCTTCGCCGCGGCGAGCTCCCGCTCGCGCTCGGCGATGTCCTCGGGCGCGTCGCCGTGCTCCGGCGGCTCCACGAGGCCCTGGAAGATGCGCGGCGAGCTCACGATCGCGGCGGCCTTCGGATTGGCGAGTGGCACCTTGATGACCTCGATCCGGAAGAGCGCCGAATTCGGGTCCTGGTCCGGCGAGAGCCGCGAGCAGCCGGGCAGCTCGCTCGGCGAGCGCACGCCGGCCGAGCCGGAGACGTAGATGTAGACGTTCTCCTTGTCGTCCGGATCGGTGACCACGGTGTGCGTGTGCGACCCGCGGCAGGTCTGGACGTTGGCGATGTACTTCGGGTTGGCGATGTCCGTGGCGTCGAAGATGCGGATGCCGCGGAGGCGGTCCGCGCTCACCGTGTCCTGCACGCCCTGGGTGCCGCAGTCCACGCGGCCGCTCGTGCCCTCACCCGAGACGAAGAGGAGGTTCTTGTAGACCGAGACGTCGCTCTGCGAGGCGGGACAGAGATAGGCCGTCTTGAGGGTGGGCCGGGCCGGGTTCGACATGTCCCAGACCTGGTACCCGTTGTAGTTGCCCTGGATGACGTAATTGCCCATGAACGCGAGGTCCGAGTTCGTCACGCCGACGAACTTCTCGGACGGCAGCGTCGTGGACACCTTGCGCATGTTCCAGGAGGCCTCTTCGGCATCGTTGAGGCCGGCGCGGAGGCCGATGCGCGGATCGGGGCTCGGCGGCTCGGCGGACATCGTCACCGGCGCGGCCTCGCCGGCGCCCGCCGAGGAAGACGACGACGCGCAGGCGGCGGCGGAAAGGGCCGCGAGCGCAAGGGACAGGATACTGCGGGCGGATGACATGCGTGGTCCCTGTTGAGTTCGAGTGCGGGTGAACGGCGGCAAGCAGAGGTGGTTCATTCACTTCCCTCGGATACGAGCAGGTCGGCGAGCATCGTCCGCATGCGGTCGATCTCGCTGTTCTGCTCGGCGTGCACGTCCGACGCCATACGGAAGACGGTGTCGTTTTGTGCCGCGCCCTGCGAGGCGAACAGCTGGTCCACCATCGTGAGGGCGCCCTGGTGATGCCGGATCATGTAGGTGAGGAAGAGGCGGTCGAATTCCTCGCCGCGGGCGGCGTCGAGCGTGGCCAGGTCCGCGGGGCTCAGCATGCCGGGCATGTGGGCGGAGTGATCCATGCCGCCGTGCGCGGCGTGCCCCGCCGTGTCGGGCTCGACCACCGGCTGGCCGTGCTCCCGAAGCCAGCGCTGCATGATGGCGATCTCGTCCTGCTGCCCGACCACGATCCGCGCGGCGAGCCGCTGCACGGCGTCGCTCGCGCCGTGGGTCGGCGCCCATCGCGAGATGCGGATCGCCTGGGCATGGTGGCCGATCATCTCGCCCATGAACCGGATGTCGGCGGCGCTCGGCGGGAGGTGCTCGGGGCCGACCTGCGCGGGCGCGGGCTCGGGAGCCGGAGATGCGGCCGGCGCGGGCGTCCTGGCGCACGCAGCCGCAGCGACGAGAACGAGCATGGATGGAAAGGCGCCGAGCGTCGAACGGGTCTTCACACGCACCACCTTGGCGGACTCCTGGACGGCAAGAGACGTGGATTCTACGGGATTCGGGCGCGGTTCGGGAGGGGCGGGGGTCAGGGGAAGATCCCGAGCTGCTCGTAGCTCAGCGCCACCTTGTCGATCGCCACGATCAGCGCGGCGGTGCGGAGGTCGATGCTCCCCTGCCGCTTCCAGGCCTCGCGGATCGGGTGGTAGGCGCCGATCATCGTTTCCTCGAGCCCGGAGTTGACGAGGTCCTCCTCGCTCGCCGCCTTCGTGAGCCGCTCGACCTCGTCGGCCGTGAACTGCCGCCCGGTCACCCCTTCCACGGCCTTGAGGAGGCGCGAGTAGGCGCCCTGGTCGAACCGCTTCTCCATGCGCCCGAAGCGGACGTGGCCCAGGTTCTTGACCCACTCGAAGTACGAGACGGTGACCCCGCCGGCGTTGATGTAGGCATCGGGGATCACCATGATGCCCCGCTGCCGGAGGATCTCGTCCGCTTCGGCGGTGGTGGGGCCGTTCGCCGCCTCGACGACGATCTTCGTCCTGAGTCGCGGAGCGTTCTCGGCCGTGATCTGCCGCTCGAGCGCCGCCGGGATCAGGATATCGCACTCGACCTCGAGCGCATCCTCGCGGCGCGCGAGCGTCTCGGCGCCGGGGAAGTCCACGATTCCCTTCCGCGCCACGCGATGCGCCATCACCTGCTCGATGTCGAGCCCATCGGGGTTCGCGATCGCCCCCTCCGATTCGGCGAGCGCCACGAGGCGCGCGCCGCCCTCCTGGAAGAACTTCGCCGCGTGATAGCCGACGTTGCCCAGGCCCTGGATCACGACCCGCTTCCCGGCGAGGCCGGTCGAGAGGCCGAGCGCCTTCATGTCCTCCGCCACGCTGCAGATCTCGCGGACGCCGTAGAAGACGCCGCGCCCCGTTGCCTCGGTCCGGCCGCGGATGCCGCCAGCGCTCACCGGCTTCCCGGTGACCGCGGCGAGGGCGTCGAGCTCGCCGGCCCGGAGCTGGCTGTAGGTATCGGCGATCCACGCCATCTCCCGCGGTCCCGTCCCGACGTCGGGCGCCGGGACGTCGAGGCCGGGCCCCATGAAATTCTTGCGCACCAGCTCGAAGACGTAGCGCCGGGTGATCCGCTCGAGCTCCGCCGCCGAGTAGCGCTTCGGATTGAGGCGGAGGCCCCCCTTGGCGCCGCCGAACGGGACGTCCACGAGCGCGCACTTGTAGGTCATGAGCGCCGCGAGCGCCTGGACCTCCTCGGCGTCCACCGCCTCGGCGTAGCGGATGCCGCCCTTGCAGGGAAGGCGGTGATGGCTGTGCTGCGCGCGCCAGGCGTGAATGACCTCGATCCGGCCGTCGTCGCGCTTGATCGGGAAGGTGGTGAACAGGAGGCTCTTGCAGGCCTTGATGTTGGCCAGCAGGGCAGGATCGTGCCGCGTGAAGCTCGCGGCATGGTCGAAGCTCCGGTCCACCTGCTCCAGGAAACGCGAACCCAGCGACATGACATCCTCCGGAAGTGTGGCGCGCTATACTGCAAGATAGCCCGTACCGGAGGAGCAGGATGGACACGCGCACAATCGGATCGCTCGACGCGACGATCGTCGGCCTCGGATGCAACAATTTCGGCACGCGGCTCGACGCGGACGGTACCGCCAGGGTGGTCGAGGCGGCGCTCGACGCCGGCATCCGCTTCTTCGATACCGCCGACATCTACGGGGGCGGAAAGAGCGAGGAGTTTCTCGGCCGGGCGCTCGGCGCCCGGCGGAAGGATGTCGTGGTCGCATCGAAGTTCGGGAAGCCGATGCCGGACGGCGGACGGGGGGCAAGGCCGGAATACATAAGGAAAGCGGCCGAAGCGAGCCTCCGGCGCCTCGGCACGGACGTGATCGACCTGTACCAGCTCCACGAGCCCGACGACTCGGTGCCGGTCGCCGATACCCTCGGGACCCTCGACGACCTGGTGAAGGAAGGAAAGGTCAGGGAGATCGGCTGCTCGAACTTTTCCGCGGCGCAGATCCGCGAGAGCGAGTCCGCCGCATCCTCACGCGGGACGGTGCGGTTCGTGAGCGTGCAGAACGAGCTGAGCCTGCTCGAGCGGGAGGCGGAGGACGCGGTCCTCCCCGAATGCGAGCGGCTCGGCATCGGCTTCCTGCCCTACTTCCCGCTCGCGAGCGGCCTCCTCACGGGGAAGTACCGGCTCGGGGCGGGTGCCCCCGCCGGGAGCCGGCTTTCCGGCGGCCGGTACGCGGACGAGCTGAACGAGGAGAACCTGCGCATCGTCGAGGCGCTGCGCGCGTTCGCCGGGGCGCGAAGCCGGTCGCTCCTCGAGCTCGCGTTCGGGTGGCTGCTCTCGCGCCCGGCGGTGGTGTCGGTCATCGCCGGGGCGACGAAGCCGGAACAGGTGCGCTCCAATGCGGGGGCCGCGGGGTGGAGGCTGTCGCCGGAGGAGTTGGAGGAGGTCGACCGCATCGCCGTGCCCGCAGGGCGCTGAACCGGGCCCGTTACGCCCCGCCGAAGCCCGCGGCAGCTCGTTCCCGGGCAAAGGCCTCGACGCTCGTGAGCGGCACGTCGTACCTGGCACTCGTGCCGTGCATCGGGACGATCGATTCGAACGAGCCGAACGCGGCGGCGATCGCGGACACCGATTCCGGCAGCCCGGGAAGCATCGCCCCGACCGGCAGGCGCTCGACCGGAATGCTCCTGCCCAGTGCCGCTTCGTATGCCTTCACCGCATCCGCAAAGGTGACGGCGGCCGGGCCGCCGAGCGCCAGCGTCGTGTTCACCGTTCCCGCATCACGGGCAGCGGCGGCCGCGAAGCGCGCCACGTCGGCCTCCGCGATGAACGAGTGGCGGCCGTTCGACTCCCCGATGAGCGATACCGGGTTCCCCATCGCCACCGGCAGCTCGATCAGCATCCCGAACCACACGTCCATGAACGCGTCGGGCTGGAGGATGATCCAGTCGAGGCCGCTCGCCCTGAGATGCGCTTCCGCGTTCCCCTTGGCCTGAAAGGCCGGAACCGGGCTCGCGGGATCGGCACCGAGCGTGGATACGTACACGAAGCGCCGGACGCCGGCCCTGCGCGCCGCATCGACGAGGTTCCGGGTGCCGAGGTGGTCCACGTTCTCGGGGGTATCGTCGCTCCGGCGCGTGGCGCTCGCCGTGGAGATCACGGTGTCCACGCCCCTGCAGGCCGCCTCGAGCGATGCCGGGTCACGCAGATTTCCGCCGACAACTTCCGCCCCGGCCGAGGCGAGCCCGGCAGCCGTTCCGGGGTCACGGGCCAGCGCCCGCACCGTACCGCCGTTCCGGAGCAGTTCCCGCACGATCTTTCCGCCCAGTGAGCCGGTGGCGCCGGCAACGAGCTCCATCAGTCCCTCCTTCCAGGCAGTCTCCCGACAGCGGCCGTGATCATCGATGCGGGCCGGGGTCGTCGATCAGGGCGATACGGCGCGCGTGGCGCCCGCCCTCGAACGGAGTCGCGAGCCAGGCGTCGACGATCGCCACCGCCTCCTCGCGGGAGAGGAGCCGCTGGCCGAGCGAAAGCATGTTGGCGTCGTTGTGGGCGCGAGCCAGGCGGGCGGATTCGACGCTCCAGCAGAGTGCGCACCGCACGCCGGGCACCCGGTTCGCCACCATCGCCTCCCCGTTGCCCGAGCCGCCCAGCACGATGCCACGCCCGCATTCGCCTCGTGCCACGGCCTCGGCCGCCGGCCGGATGAATCGCGGGTAGTCCACCGGCTCGCCCGAGTCGGTTCCGAAGTCCCTCACGTCGTATCCCCGGCTCCGGAGGAGGCCGGCCAGGAGCTCCTTGTACTCGAAGCCCGCGTGGTCGGAGGCGATCGCGATCCGGGAGGGGGTCATCCCGGAAACGTGGCGCCCGCCGGCGGGCGCCGCCAGACCCGCCGCGCAACCTTCCCGGAGGTCGGCCCGTCCAATCAGGGGTACCCTTCTGGCGACAGGCCCCCCATGCGCGTTACATCGCTCACGGCTGCCGCGGTCCGGCTCTTCCTGCCGGCTGCCTTCGCTGTCCTTCCTGCCGTCCTCCACGCCCAGTCCGTCAGCGCCACGCGCACCGACCAGCCGATCGTCCTGGACGGGCGTGACGACGACCCGGTCTGGCGCATCGCACCGGCGACGGGCGGCTTCCGCGAATCCCGCCCGTCCGAGGACTCCGAGCCGAAGCAGCGGACCGAGTTCCGGGTGGCCTACGATCCGCAGAACCTCTACGTCTTCGTGCGGGCGTACGATACGAGCCCGGACAGCATCGTCCAGCTGCTCTCCCGGCGGGACGACCAGACCGCCTCCGACCAGCTCATCGTCATGATCGACTCCTACCGGGACCGACGGACCGGCTACGAGTTCGTGGTGAATCCTGCGGGGGTCAAGGCGGACTACGCGATCTACAACGACGGCAACGAGGACGGTGCCTGGGACGCGGTGTGGGATGCCGCGACGCAGGTGGACTCGCTCGGCTGGACCGCCGAATACCGCATTCCCTTCTCGCAGCTCAGGTTCACGCCGTCCGAATCGGTGACCTTCGGGTTCATGGTCTGGCGCGAGCTCCAGCGTCACACCGCCCAGCTCACCTGGCCGCTCTGGCGGCCTTCCCGCTCCGGGTTCGTCTCGCAGTTCGGCGAGCTCAACGGGCTGACGGGGCTCGCGCGGCCGGCACGCGCCGAAGTGGCTCCGTACGTGCTCACGCAGAACGAGCCGCTCGCCTCCGCGGGCGGTGGCTTCGAGCGCCACCAGAAGGTCACCGTCGGCGGCGACCTCCGGTACGCCGTGGCGTCGAACCTCACGCTCACGGCGACCGTGAATCCCGATTTCGGCCAGGTCGAGGCGGACCCGGCGGTGCTCAACCTCTCCGCGTTCGAGACGTTCTTCAGCGAGCGGCGGCCGTTCTTCGTCGCCGGCGCGGGGCTCTTCGACTTCCGGGTCAACTGCTTCGTGGTGGTGGACTGCAGCACCGGCGAGCAGCTCTTCTACTCGCGGCGCATCGGGCGCTCGCCGCGCCTCAGCGGGATCTACGGCGACGAGTCGTCGCCGACGGCCACGCGCATCCTCGGCGCGGCCAAGCTGACGGGACGGCTCTCGAACGGCCTCTCGATCGGATTCCTCGATGCGGTCACCGATCGCGCCGACGGGCTCGGCGAGACGACGCTCGAGCCGACCACCAACTACGGCGTCTTCCGGGCCAACCAGGACTACGCGGGCGGGAACGGCAGCGTCGGGCTGATCGTGACGGGCGTGAACCGCTGGCTCGATCCCTCCACCGAGGCCTACATGCACGCGAGCGCCTACACCGGCGGCCTCGACGCGCGGCGGCGGTTCGGGCAGTACGAGGTCTCGGGTGCGCTCATGGGGAGCCGGGTCGGCGGCACGGCCGAGGCGATCGGCCGGACGCAGCGCGAGCCGGTGCACTACTTCCAGCGGCCCGACGACGACCTCGAGCTCGATCCGGACGCGACCTCCCTCGCCGGATACTCGGGCGAGCTCCGCTTCGCGAAGGTGGGCGGCCAGCGCACCGTGTTCGAGACGGGCTACGGGCGCCGCTCGCCCGGGTTCGACATCAACGACATCGGGTTCCTCCGCCGCGCCAACGAGCAGACCTTCACCAACTGGCTCGCGCTCCGGTTCAACGAGCCGAACGCGGTGTTCCAGCGGCTCAACTGGAACTTCAACTGGTGGCAGTACTGGACGCTCGAGGGCCTGCCGACCGACCGCGCCTTCAATACCAACGTGCACACGCAGTTCACCAACCGGTGGTGGCTCCACCTCGGCGGGACGATCGGCGTGGGGCGGGTCTACTGCGACAGGAACTGCACGCGGGGCGGGCCGGCGCTCAAGGTGGAGCCGGGCTTCTCACCGTGGGGCGGGATCGAAGGGGACAACCGGAAGTCGATCATCCCGTCGTTCTGGGTGAATTACTCCAGGAATGACGGCGGGCGGAGCACGTATTACAACCTGAACCCCTCGGTGCGCCTCAACGTCTCGAGCCGCTTCTCGACGACGCTGAGCGCCAACTACAGCCGCAACAAGGACGACTCGCAGTGGTTCGGGAACTTCACCGACGGCGGCGGGACGGAGCATTTCACCTTCGCGCGCCTCGACCAGCGGACGCTCGGGGTCACGTGGCGGCTCAACTACACGTTCACGCCGAACGCGTCGCTCCAGCTGTACGCCAACCCGTTCATCTCGAAGGGGACGTACAGCGACGTCCGCGAAATCGCCGACCCGCGCGCGGACGCCTACGAGGCGCGCTTCCAGCCGTACGCGGACGCCGAGGTGGCGGACGACCCCGGCGGGTTCAACGTGAAGGAGTTCCGCTCGAACGTGGTGTTCCGCTGGGAGTACCGGCCGGGCTCGACCCTCTTCCTCGTCTGGAGCCAGGGGCGGGAGCATTTCTCGCCGGTGCAGGGCACCCGCTCGTTCTGGGGCGACTTCGACGAGCTCTTCGGCCAGCGGGCGAACGACGTCTTTCTCGTGAAGGTGTCGTACTGGCTGAGCCGCTGACCGCGGCTCAGCTCCAGTCCTGCTCGGCGGCCCATTCGCGGAACCGGGTGGGGCGGACGCTGAACTCCTGCGCCGTCCCCTCGATGTCCGCGTCGTAGCCGACGGCATCGAACCACTCGAGCATGATCGCGAATTCCTCGCTGCCGGCGCGGACCTGGTCGATCGGCACCTGGTAGAACGAGATCGCGCGGCCGGTCACCTCGCTCAGGATGGCGGCGGCCTCGGGCCCGGTGAGCTCGTCTCCGGCGATGTCGATCGAGCGGCCGTTCAGCTCCTCGTGCCGCTCGAAGGCGATGCGTCCGTACTTCCCGATGTCCTCCACCGCGATCATCTGGAGGCGGGTGTCGGGCTTCATGCCGATGGCGAGCGTCCCCTGGGCGATGTACGGCTTGAACCAGGGCCCGGTGAGGTTCTCCATGAAGAACACCGGGCGGAGCACGGTCCACGAGGGAAAGCGGAGCGAGCGGATCGTCTCCTCGACGCGCCACTTGTTCTCGAAGTGGGGAATGCCCGTCTGCCGGTGGGCCGACGCCACCGACTGGTAGAGCAGGTGCTGGATCCCCGCCTCGCGGGCCACGCGGGCGAATCGCTTGCCCTGCTCCTCCTCCCCCGCCACGCCCGCCTCCCAGGTGTTCTGGATCGCCACCGCGCCCCAGGCGCCGTCGAGCGCGCGCGCGAGCGAGGTCTCGTCGTCGAGGTCGCCCGCGACGATCTCGGCGCCGCGGGCGGCGAGCGCCGCCGCTGCATCGCCGTCGGGGTGACGCGTCATCCCGCGCACGACCCAGCCAGCATCGATCAGCTCGCGGGCGATGGCTCCCCCCTGCTTCCCGGTGGCTCCCGTCACGAGCACCAGCCGCTCCCGTCCCGGCATCCGTTCCTCCCTGAGTTGTCGTGATCGCTACCGGGAAATCTTCGCGCGAGGGGCCGTCAGCGCCAGCGTCTCAGCCCCCGACGGAGCAGTGGCCCGGCTCGAGCGCGGCGGCAAGCGCGAGGAGCATGGCGAGCGACATCTCCATCGTGCCGAGCGTCCCGCCCACGCCGACCGGCAGCTCCGTGAGCGCGGCGAGCGCCGGACGCAGCGAGCCCGCGAAGAGCACGACCGCACCGACCGCGCAGAGCAGCACGGCCGCGGCGAGCGATCGTTGCATCCGCCGCGCCCGCGGCGCGCGGTCGAGCCCCAGCCCGGCGCCGGCGAGGCCCAGGACCAGCGCGACGATCACGAGCGGATAGACCGCCTGCAGCCGCCGGAAGGCGACCTCGTCACCGACCGCGCAGTCCTGTGCGTAGCCGGAGGCGCCGTACCAGCCGCAGTCCGCCGTGTCGGACGCCGGCGCGTGCGGCGTGAGCACGTGCGAGAGGCCGACCGGGGATGCCTTGTACCGGCTTCCGTCCGGGGCGTCGGTGCCGCCCCAGCCGAGGGTCGAGGCATCGAAGAGGAGGATGGCGGCGGTGAGGAGCGCGACGCCTGCCGCGAGGCGCGGAGACCGTGCCCCCGCGTATCCGACGGCGACCGCCACCGCGACGCCGACTGCGCCGAAGAGAAGGGCCCCCCGGAGCGCGAACATCCACCAGCCGAGCGCCGCGCCGACGGCGGCCAGGATCGATGCCCGGGAGGCGAGTGGGACCGGTCCCTTCACGCGAAGCTGCCGCCCCGCATCTCAGGGCACCTGGCGAAAGATGCCGTCCGCGTCCGCCGACGCCGCGAACTCCTCGAAATCCACGTTCGCGAGCGTGAGGTTGTTCTCGACGACGCCGACTGCGCGCGGCGCCACCCTGAACTCGGCGAGCGAGCCCTCGTACAGCTCCACGACGAGGAGCGGATGCTCCGGATGGGAGATCGAGGTGCCGTCCACGAGGAAGAGGTAGCTGCGGAACGGCTCCGGCGCGAGGCGCGCCGCGACCTCGGCCTTGCCGAGTCCCGCGAAGTACCGGTCGTCGATGAGGTGAAGGTTGGCCAAGAAGATGCCGTGGCGCTTCCGGATCTCGGTCACGATGCCGATCCACGCGCGGTCGTCGGAGAAGTCGGTGCGGATCACGATGCCGCCGTCGAACTCCGGGAGCCGGTACATGCCGCTCACCTCACGGCACCCCGTCGAAGAAGTCGACCTCCCCGCTCTCGAGCGAATACTCCGCGCCGACCACGAGCAGTCCCTCCTCGCGGATGAGCTGCTCGAGGACCTGCGAGCCGTGGCGCAGGTGATCGGCCGATGCGCGGATGTTGTTCCGCACGGCGTGCCGCACGAGCGCGGCCTCGTCGCGAGCGAGGTCGGTGTCGAGGAGCCCCTGCACCGACGGCCGCACCCGGTCCACGATGGACTGGAGGTTCCGCGACTGGTTCGCGTTCGGCCGGCGGAGCTCTTCGAGGGTGGCGAGGATCGCGCCGCATTCGGAATGGCCGAGCACCACGACGAGGCGCGTGCCGAACCGCGCGGCGGCGAACTCGACGCTGCCCACCTGGGACGGCGCCACGATGTTGCCGGCGACCCGGATCACGAAGAGGTCGCCGAGCCCCTGGTCGAAGACGAGCTCGGCGGGGACGCGGGCGTCCGAGCAGCCGAGGATGATGGCGAGCGGCTCCTGCACGCGGACGAGGCCGCTCCGCATCGCGACCGTGAGCTCGGCTCCGTTGCCGCCGAGGCTCTCGATGAACCGCTTGTTTCCGGCGCGAAGGCGCTCGAGCGCGTCGCGGGCTCTGATCATGTCACTCCGGATGGATGCCGTGAACCGGCAGGAGGTTCGGGCCGCTCAGCGCGCGTCCTGCCACGGGCGCGGTGCGGAATCGCAGGGTGCCGCGCCGGCGGCGAGCAGCCACTTCCGCTCGCTCGGGAGGAGCCGGCCGCCGCTGTCCCGCTCGAGCTGTGCGTCGGTATGAAGGCGCGCCTCGCCGACGAGGGAGTCGCCCCGGCGGGCGAGGAGCGCCTCGAAGCGCATGAAGTCGTCGGCGCCGCGGAGCTCGAGCGCCCCGCGCGCCCGCCGTGCCCACGCCGCCGAGACCGTGGCACCGTTCCGCTCCACGAGGCGCACGAGGCCGCTGTCGCCGATCAGGCCCCGGTGAAAGCGGAGCCAACCCGCCCCGGGCGTCGAGTCCGGCACGGGGCCCAGGCGGCCGAGAATCGCCGCGCTCCGGAAGCAGGCGTCGCCCTCGAGGAGGCGCGCGGAATTGACGGCATCGGTGAAGGCGCGCACGGTGGTGAAGCGGTCCACGGCGATGTCCACCGGCTTCGACGTGTCGGTATCCGCGAGCACGCGGGCCGCGGTCGTGTCGTTCTCGAAGCAGAACCAGGGGCGCCGCTCGTCGTCGGGCCAGCGCGGCAGCCGGCGCCCGGTGGCGCTGTCGGCCTCGAAGCAGGTGGCGCGGACCTCGGGATCGAAATGCGGGATCCGGCGCCCCCGGAGCGGGATGGTGCCCCGGAACCGCACCACGCCCACCCACGTGCCGAGCGACTCGGCGCGCACGATCGCGGCGGAGTCCACGATGTAGGGACCGACCTGGTCGCCGGGCCGGAGGGTGGCGGGATCGAAGGTGAACCCGGTCCACCGCGGGCGCGGCGGCGCCGCCGTCGCGGCGGAGTCGGGCGCGCGCTCGCAGGCACCGGCGGCAGCGGCGATCAGGGCGAGCCCGAGGCATGCGGCCCGGCTCAGCTTCCGACGCATCGTCCGTCCGTCAATCGCATTCGCCTCCGGCGAGCCGGCCGACCGTGGTGCCCGTGTCGAACCGGCCCGAGACCGAGATTCCGGTCACGGTGAGCGATCCATAGGAATCGCCCGCGACCTTGGACTCCCACGCCTGCGCGAAACGCAGCGTGATGACGTCGCCCACCCGCTCTCCCGTGAATTGCGGAGAATTCAGTCCGAAGCCGTCCGCGCGGCCATTCGCGCGGACGACGAGATTGAACTGGTTGAACTGGTTGGCCCCACCTTCGCGATTGACGAACACGCAGTACGTGACCGGTCGCTCGCTTTCCTCGTAGGGTATGGCGATGAAGCGGCCGGACGAGTTGTAGGAGCCCTCCATCCAGCCCCGGTCCGGCAGGTAGCGCCCCTCGAGCGAGAGGCGGAAGATCCCCG
>DASUXZ010000176.1:0-17475 GCA_036377655.1 Gemmatimonadales bacterium | reverse complement strand
TTCACGGCCAACATGCTCGACGAGGGCGCCGGCTCCCGCGACGCCTTCGAGCTCGCCGCCGAGCTCGAGTACCTCGGCGCGTCGCTGTCCACGGGCGCGGGCTGGGAGACGACCACGATCTCGCTCTTCGCCCCGAAGCGCACCCTCGCGGCCGCCCTGGACCTCATGGCCGACGTCGTGCTCCGCCCGACCTTCTCGAAGGCGGACGTGGCGCGGCAGCGCGACCTCCGGCTCGCCGGCATCCTGCAGCAGCGCGACCAGCCGGGCGCCGTCGCGAACCTCGTCTTCTCGCACGTCGTGTATCCCGAGGGGCACCCGTACCACGCGCCGATCGGCGGCGACTCGGCGAGCACGGCGTCGCTCGATTCCGCGATGGTGCGGAGGTTCTGGAGCCGCGCCGCCGACCCCCGCCGGGCCACCCTCATCGTCACCGGCGACATCACGCTCGCCGAGGCCCAGCGCCTCGCCACGGAGCGGTTCGGGGCGTGGCGCTCCCCGGCCCAGCCCCTCACCGAGCCCTCGGATCCCGCGGATGCGCCGCGTCCGGCCACGCGCGTCGTGCTCGTGAACAAGCCGGGTGCGCCGCAGTCGGTGGTGAGCATCGGGGCCCCCGGCGTGGATCGCCGCTCGCCCGACTATCCGGCGATCACGCTCATGAACACGATTCTCGGCGGATCGTTCTCGGCCCGGCTCAACGACGTCCTCCGCGAGCAGAAGGGGTACACCTACGGCGCGTTCTCGGGGTATTCGTGGCGCCCGCTTCCCGGCCCCTTCACCGCCGGCGCGCAGGTGCGCACCAACGTGACCGACAGCTCGCTCGCGATCTTCTTCGCCGAGTTCAGGCGCATCCGCGAGGAGCCGGTGAGCGAGGTGGAGCTCGAGCGCGCCCGCGCCTACGTCACGCTCGGCGCGCTCACCGACTTCGAGACGACGGGGGACGTGTCCGCCCAGCTCGCCTCGCTCGACGAGTTCGGCCTGCCGCTCACCACCATTCCCGAGGAGCTCGCGGCGATCTCGCGGGTCACGGCGGTGGACGTCCAGCGCGTGGCCCGGCAGTACCTCGACCCCGCGCGGCTCACCGTGGTGGTGGTCGGCGACGTGTCCACCATCCGCCCCGGGCTCGAGTCGCTCGCGCTCGGCGAGGTGGAGCTGCGGGACTTCAACGGAAACGAGGTGACCCGATGACGCATCGTTCGGCCGCGCTCCTGCTCGCGCTCGCGCTGTCGGCGGGATCCGCCGCGGCGCAGGAGCTCAGGGTCCCGGCGGAGACCTTCAAGCTCGGCAACGGCCTCACCGTGATCGTGCACGAGGACCACTCGGCTCCGCTCGTCGCGGTGAACGTCTGGTATCACGTCGGGTCCGGCCGCGAGGTCGAGGGGCGCAGCGGCTTCGCGCACCTCTTCGAGCACATGATGTTCCAGGGCTCGAAGAACGTCGGCGACGACAAGCACTTCGGGTTCATCCAGGAGGCGGGCGGCACGCTCAACGGCTCCACCAACGCCGACCGCACGAACTACTACGAGCTCCTCCCGGTCAACTACCTCGAGATGGCGCTCTGGCTCGAGGCCGACCGGATGGGATTCCTCCTCGACGCGATGACCGAGGAGAAGCTCGCCAACCAGCGGGACGTGGTGAAGAACGAGCGGCGCCAGAACTACGAGAACCGCCCCTACGGGATGGGCTTCATCCGGATGGGCGAGCTCCTCTACCCCGAGGACCATCCCTACCACTGGCCGACGATCGGCTACCAGGAGGACCTCACCGCCGCCTCGATGGACGACGTGAAGAACTTCTTCCGCACCTGGTACGCGCCGAACAACGCCTCGCTCGTCGTCGCGGGAGACGTGAAGCCGGCGGAGGTGCGCCGCCTCGCGGAGAAGTACTTCGGCGACATCCCGGCGGGCGAGCCGGTGCCCGACCCGGCGCCGCGCCCGGTGCAGCTCGCCGCGGACGTCCGCGAAGTGCTCGAGGATCGCGTCACCCTGCCGCAGGTGAGCATCGCCTGGCCGGCGGCCCACGCCTGGCACGCCGACGAGCCGGCGCTCGACATGCTCGCGAACGTCCTCGGGCAGGGCAAGACGTCGCGGCTCTACGAGCGGCTCATCTACCGCGAGCAGTCCGCGCAGAGCGTGTCGGCCGGGAACGGGAGCCGCGAGCTCGCCGGCGCGTTCCAGGTGACGGTGATGGCGCGCGAGGGCACGAGCCTGTCGCAGATGGAGCGGACTGTCTACGAGGAGATCGCCCGCCTCGCCGAGGAGGGGCCGACACCGGCGGAGCTCACCGCCGCGAAGAACGGCGCGGAGGCGTCGTTCGTGATGTCGCTCGCGTCGACCGCCGGCAAGGCCGACCGGCTCAACAGCTACTACACCTTCCGCGGCGAGCCCGACCTCTTCAACGAGGACCTCGAGCGCTTCCGCGCGGTCACCGCGGACGACGTCCGGCGCGTGGCGCGCACCTATCTCGTGGGCAAGCCCCACGTCATCCTTTCCACCGTGCCCACCGGCAAGCGCGAGCTCGCGGCACAGCCGGCCGAGGTGACCCCATGACGCTGCACGCCCACCCCGCGCTCCGCGGCGCGCTCGCGGCACTGCTCATCGCCGGCGGCGCCGGCACCCTGCCCGCCCAGGCGCTCGACCGGACGAAGCCGCCGGCCCCGGGCC
The DNA here is from genome assembly GCA_036377655.1 of Gemmatimonadales bacterium. Taxonomy (GTDB): domain Bacteria; phylum Gemmatimonadota; class Gemmatimonadetes; order Gemmatimonadales; family GWC2-71-9; genus CAMLLJ01. The sequence continues at coordinate 14,815 of DASUXZ010000176.1, read as the reverse complement.
CGATGCCCACCGTGCGCACGCCGGCCGTCGTGAAGCGCTCGCTCCCGAACGGGCTCCAGGTCTGGACGGTGACACAGCGCGAGATCCCGACGATCAACGCCGCCCTCGTGATCCGCGCGGGCGCGGTCCACGACGGCGCGGACGCCGGGCTCGCTTCGATGACCGCGAGCCTTCTCGACGAGGGCACGGCGCGCCTGTCGGCGCTCGACTTCGCCCGCGCGGTCGATGCGCTCGGCGCGAGTCTCGGCGCCTTCGCGAGCAGCGAGCGGACCACGGTTTCGCTCTCCACGCTCAAGAAGACCGGCACCGAGGCCTTTGCGCTCATGGGTGAGCTCGTCACCCAGCCCGCGTTCGCCGCCGAGGAGCTCGAGCGGGACCGGAAGTCCCGGCTGCAGTCGCTGCGGCAGCAGAAGGACCAGCCTACGGTCATCGCGTCGAACACCTTTGCCGCGCGCGTCTACGGCGCCGACCATCCCTACGGCCGTCCTTCGAGCGGCACGCCCGAGACGATCGGCGCCATCTCGCGCGAGGACGTCACCTCGTTCTACGGGACGTACTACCGGCCGAACAACGCGGTGCTCGTGGTCGTGGGCGACGTGACCGCCGACGAGGCGATGGCGCTCGCGACGCGGGCATTCGGCGAGTGGAAGCGCGGGGACGTTCCCGCGGCCGCGGCCGCGATTCCGGCGCGCCCCGCCGCGCGCCCCGCGGCGGTGTACCTCGTGGACAAGCCGGGCGCCGCGCAGAGCGAGATCCGCATCGGCCATCCCGGCGCGGCACGATCCACCGATCCCGACTACTACGCCCTTCAGGTGCTCAACACGGTGCTCGGCGGGCAGTTCTCGAGCCGGATCAACCTCAACCTCCGCGAGAGCAAGGGATACACCTACGGCGCGCGGAGCGGATGGACGTTCTCGCGGGGGGACGGGCCGTTCGTCGCGAGCGCCGGCGTCTTCACCGCGAAGACCGACAGCTCGCTCATCGAGTTCCTGCGCGAGCTCCGGGACATCCGGGCCGGGCGCCCGGTGACCGACGAGGAAGTCGCCTTCGCCAAGCGCACGATCGTCCAGGGCTATCCCCGCTCGATCGAGACGAACGCGGGCGTGGTGAGCCAGCTCGCCGACCTCGCGTTCTTCGGGCTCCCCGAGGCGGAGATGACGAATTTCCTCACCCGCGTGCAGGCGGTGCGGCCCGCGGACGTGACGCGCGTCGCGCGCCGCTACCTCCAGCCCGACCAGTTCACGATCGTCGTCGTCGGCGACCTCGCCACCATCCGCCCCGGCATCGAAGCCCTGAACCTGGGCCCGGTCACCGTGCTCGACGCCGACGGCATGGCGCTGCAGTAGGCCCATGTCCCTCCTCTCCACCGAGCGCCTGTACGAGGGCCGCATCGTCAATCTCCATCTCGACGAGGTGCGCTTCCCGGACGGCTCGACCGGCAGGCTCGAGATGCTGCGGCACCCCGGCGCCGCGGCGGTGGTGCCCTTCCTCGACGATCCGGCGGCCGCGGATCCGCGAATCGTGCTGATCCGCCAGTTCCGTCACGCGGCCGATGGGGAGCTGTGGGAAATCCCTGCCGGCCGCCTCGATCCGGGCGAGGCGCCGGAGCGATGTGCGCTCCGGGAGCTACGGGAGGAGACGGGCTATTCGGCGGAGAGGATCCGCCCGCTCGTCGGCATCCTCACCACGCCGGGATTCACGGACGAATGCATCCATCTCTTTGCGGCATGGGAGCTTCGGCCCGGTGAGCATGCCCGGGAGGCCGACGAATTCGTCGAGGTGCACGAGGTGCGCTGGTCCGAGGCGGTCGAGCTCGTGCGGACGGGCCGGATCTCCGACGCCAAGACGCTCGTGGCACTGCTCCATTGCGCCGCGTTCGGGCGTTAGGATTGGGGATGGCTTCGCTCGCTCCTCGCGAATTCCTCAGCGCCGTCCGGAACGGAGATTTCCGGGCGGCCTGGTACCTCCACGGCCCCGACGACGTCCGGAAGGAGGAGGCGCTCCGCTATCTCGTGGACCGCGCCGTGGATCCGGCCATGCGGGACTTCAACTTCGACCAGCGCTCCGCCGGACAGCTCGACCCGGAGATGGTCGAGGCCCTCTGCAACACGATGCCGATGATGGCCGAGCGGCGCGTCGTGGTGATCCGCGACGTGGAGCAGTGGAAGCGGAAGACGAAGGCGCGGTCGTCCTTCCTCGCCTATCTCGAGCGGCCGGCGCCGGACACGGTCGTCGTGCTCGTCCAGGGGAGCGGCGAGGCCGCCGAGGACAAGGAGCTCGCGAAGCTCACGACGAGCGTCCATTTCGGCCAGCCGACGGCGGCCGAGGCGGAGCGCTGGGTCGAGCGGCGGGCAAAGGACCTCGGCATCGCCTTTGCCCCGGGGGCCCTGGAGCATCTCCTCAATTGCACCGGCGGTGACCTCGGCGCGCTCCGGCTCGAGCTCGAGAAGCTCGGCGCCATCGCCGGCGGGGAGCCTATTCCGGTCGAGACGGTCGGCGACCTCGTCGGCATCCGGCACGGCGAGACGATCTATGACTGGCGTGATGCCGCGCTGGACCGGAACGCCGCCCGGAGCGTCGCCCTGCTTCCCCGCGTGCTCGACCAGCCGGGCATGAGCGGGGTCAAGCTGCTCACGCTCCTCGGCACGACCCTCATCGGCGTCGCCGTGGTGCGCGCCGCGTACGACCGCGGCGCCCGCGGGGGCCAGCTCGAGAGCGCCGCGTTCGGCGCGATGACCGCGGCGCGCCCCTTCGGGCTCGGCTCCTGGAAGCCGGAGGCCGCGCGCTGGGCCAGGTGGGCGGCACAGTGGCCGGCGGACGCGCTGAGCGCCGCGATCGCCGCTGCCCTCGATACCGACCGCGCGCTCAAGAGCACCACGCTCTCGGACGAGCGGGCGCTGCTGGCGGACCTCGTCATGCAGATGACGCTCGGCCCGCAGGTGGCGGCCTGATGCCGCGCCTCGCCGGCGCGCTCTGCGCGGCCGCGCTCGCCCTGCTCGGCGCCCGGGCGGGTCATGCGCAGGCCGATCCGCGCGTCGTCGCCGCCGTGCGGCAGGCGCAGGAGGGCTCGGGCGATTCCGCGCGCGCCACGCTCGCGCGCCTGCTCGAGGCGACGCCGCCGGGGGATTCCCTCTATCCCGAGATCCTGCTCGCGACGGCACTCGTGTCGCCGACCGCACAGGAGATGCAGCGCCACCTGCAGCGCGTGGTCGTCGAGCATGCGCTCTCGCGCTGGGCGGACGACGCGCTGCTGAAGCTCGCCCAGCTCGAGTATGCGAGCGGAAATCTCCCCGGCACGGTCCGGCAGCTCGAGCGGATCCGCACCGACTTCCCCGGCTCCGACGTCCTGGGGCTTGCCGCCTTCTGGGCCGCGCGCACGCACTTCGACCTGAACGACTCGCGCTCGGCGTGCCGCTGGATCGGCATCGGCCTCGCGGCGACGCCGGCGGGCGCGGAGGACCTGCGCGCGCAGCTCGACGCCTTCGCCCGGCGCTGCCCCGGCGATCAGCTCGCCGCCGGCGCGGTGTCGGCGCCGCCCCGCCGCCCCGCCGAAGGGGCGACCACTGCCGTGCCGGTTCCGGCAGGCACGGCCCCGCCCGATACGATCCGGCTCGCGCCGCCCGACACGGCCCGGCCGGCCGCGCCCCGCGAGGAGCCGGCGCGCCCTGAGCCGGCACGCAGCGAGCCGGCCCGCGATGAACCCGCGGCAGCCCCCGCCGACCCGGCGCCGGTCTATCGGATCCAGGTCGTCGCCGCTGGAACCCAGGAGGCGGCGAATGACGCCGCCGCCCGACTCCAGCGGCTCGGCTTCACCTCGCGCATCGTGAGCGAGGGCGCGTTCCTCAAGGTGCGCGCGGGCGCCTTCGCGTCGCGCGAGGAGGCCGGCGCGGCACGGCGCCGGCTCGTCGCCGAGTTCCCGGGCGCCTTCGTGGTCGAGGAGTGAGCGCGCGAGTGACCGAGCAGCGCAACGGCGGCGGCACGCCTCTCATGCAGCAGTACCGCGAGATCAAGGCGCGGCACCAGGCGGCCATCCTCTTCTTCAGGATGGGCGACTTCTACGAGATGTTCTTCGACGACGCCGAGCTCGGCGCCCGCGTCCTCGGCATCACGCTCACGTCCCGCGGCGACGGCGTGCCGCTCGCCGGGGTGCCCGTGAAGGCCGCGGCCGACTACCTCCGCCAGCTCGTCGCCGCCGGCCACCGTGTCGCGATCTGCGAGCAGGTCGAGGATCCGCGGCTCGCCAAGGGGATCGTCCGGCGCGAAGTCGTGGAGACCGTGACGCCCGGCGCGCTCCTCCAGGACGGCTGGGTGGCCGGCGGCCGCAACAACTGGATCGTGGCGCTCGCGGCGGCGCGGGCGACGGTGGGCCTCGCGGCCGTGGACCTCTCGACGGGCGAGTTCGCCCTCGAGACGCTCGACGAGGCCACCCTCGAGGAGGCCCTCACCCGGCTCGCGCCGGCCGAGATCGTCGTGCCGGGCGGGGTCGAGCTGCGCGCGATGCCGGCGGCCGACGGGGCGCTCCGCACCGAGCGGGAGCAGTGGGAGTTCGACCCGGCGCTCGCGCGCGAAGAGATCGGCCGCCGCTTTGCGCTGGCCTCGCTCGACGGACTAGGTCTCGAGCCGGGCGACGACGCGGCGGTCGGTGCGGCCGGCGCCCTTCTCCGCTATCTCGTGGAGCTCCAGCCTTCGGGGCTCTCGCACCTCGCCCGCCCGTCGGTGCGCCGGAGCGGCGCGCACCTCTGGCTCGACGAGATGACCCGCCGCAATCTCGAGCTCGTGGAGCCCCTTCGGGCCGGCGCCCGCGGCACCACGCTCCTCGAGACGATCGACGCCACGGTGACGCCGATGGGAGCGCGGCTCCTGCGCCAGTGGGTGCTCTCTCCCCTCTCCGACGCCGGCGAGATCGAGCGGCGCCTCGACGCGGTGGACGTCCTCGTCCAGGATGCCCGCGCCCGCGCCCGCATCCGTGAGGCGCTCGACGGCGTCCGCGACCTCGAGCGCCTCGGCGGCCGCGCCGCTGCCGGCCGTGCGACGCCCCGCGAGCTCGGCGCCCTGCGCGACTCGTTCCACCGCCTTCCCGACGTGCTCGAAGGCCTCACGAGCCTGGCGGGGCGGACGCGGAGCGATCTCCTCGGCGCGCTCGAGCGGGACTTCGACCTCCTCGGCGACCTCGGCGCCCGGCTCGATGCCGGGCTCGAGGACCGCCTCCCTGCCGCGGTCGCGGACGGCGGCGTCATCCGCGCCGGCTTCGACGCCGAGCTCGACGAGCTCCGGGCGCTCCGGGACGGCGGCCGCCAGTACATCGCGACCCTCCAGGGGCGGGAGCGGGAGCGCACCGGCATCCCGTCGCTCAAGGTCGGCTTCAACAAGGTGTTCGGCTACTTCCTCGAGGTGACGCATGCGCATGCGGCGCGCGTGCCGGCCGACTACGAGCGGCGGCAGACCCTCGCGGGCGCCGAGCGGTACGTGACGCCCGAGCTCAAGGAGTACGAAGCGAAGGTGCTCGGCGCGGAGGAGCGGATGGCAACGCGGGAGGCGGCGCTCTTCGAGGGGCTTCGAAGCGACGTGGGGCGCGCCGTGGCGCGGGTGCAGCGCGCGGCCGCGGTGCTCGCGAGGCTCGACGTCTGGGCATCGCTCGCCGACCGTGCCGCCAGCTGCCGGTACGTCCGGCCGGCGGTCGGCGACGGGTTCGGGCTCCGGCTCCGCGCCTCGCGGCACCCGGTGATCGAGCGGCTCATGCCGCGCGAGAACTTCATCCCGAACGACGCGCATTTCGATGCGGCGGAGCGCGTCCTCCTCGTCACCGGGCCGAACATGGCCGGCAAGAGCACGATCCTCCGCCAGATCGGCCTCTGCGTCGTGCTCGCGCAGATCGGGAGCTTCGTGCCGGCGGAGGCCGCGGAGATCGGCGTCGTGGACCGGCTCTTCACCCGCGTCGGCGCGAGCGACAACCTCGCGCGCGGCCAGTCGACCTTCATGGTGGAGATGAGCGAGACGAGCGCCATCCTGCACAATGCGACGGCGAGGAGTCTCGTGCTCCTCGACGAGATAGGCCGCGGCACCTCGACGTACGACGGCGTCGCGATCGCGTGGGCCGTGACCGAGCACCTGCACGACCGGGTCGGCTGCAAGACGATGTTCGCGACGCACTATCACGAGCTCATGCAGCTGCCCGAGCGGCTCGCGCACGCGCGGAACTACAACGTGGCCGTGCGGGAGGCGGGCGACACGGTGGTCTTCCTCCACCGGCTCGAGCCCGGGGGGACCGACCGGTCGTACGGGATCCACGTGGCGCAGCTCGCCGGCCTGCCGGCCGCCGTCGTGCGCCGCGCGCGCGAGGTGCTGCTCACCCTCGAGGGAGAGCATCGCGTCGTGCCGGGCGCGCCGGCCCGGCCCGCCGACCCGGAGCAGCTCGACCTTCTCGGTCACGCCGCGGCCTCGCATCCGCTGCTCGAGCGCATCCGCGAGCTCGATCTCGATTCGCTGACGCCGATCGAGGCGCTCGTCCGCCTGGCCGAGCTGCAGAAGGAAGCGCGGGGCTAAGAGAGATCGGCCCTCAGCCCCGCGCCTCGAGCGCGGGCCACTGCGCCTCCAGCCCGCGGACATAACGGCCGTGCCGCGGAACGGCCCGGCGCCCGAAGTCCCGCGCGAGCTCGTGCAGCTCCTCGCGCAGCATCTCGCCGCTGAAGGCGCGCCCATGCCCCGTGATCGCGGCGTCGGGCTCGAGGTCGGCGAGCATCTGGACCGACCGGCGCGCCGAGACCCAGTCGGGCGTGAAGTACGCCGGCGGACCGTGCATTTCTCTCCGCTGCAGGAGCACCGCGATCGCCGATTCCTGCCTGGTGGTGACGAAGGCATCGCCCGCGATCATCGTCCGGTCGCTCGGCCGCACGAGGGCGACGTGGCCCGGCGTGTGGCCCGGAGTGTGGACCCACCGCCATCGCGGCATCCCCGGGACGAGCCCTTCCTCCGGCAGCGGATGGAGCCACCGGCCGAAGTCATACGGGCCGCGCGGGTAGGCGAAGGACAGTGCGGCCATGGCGCCGCCGCCGACGCGGGGCTCGGGTGGTGGGTAGGGTCGCGCGCCGGTGAGGAATGGAAATTCGAACGGATGCGCGAACACCGGCGCGTTCCAGTACGCGATGAGCTCCCGAAGTGCGCCGACGTGGTCGAAGTGGCCGTGCGTCAGGATGATCGCCGCCGGCCGGGCGTTCCGCCCGAAACGCTCCTCTGCGCCCCGGATGATGCGGCCTGCGGACCCGAACAGCCCCGCATCGACGAGGGTCCATCCCCGGTCGCCCGCGCCCGGGGGGCCTGAGAAGATCACGTTCACGAGCAGGTGCCGCTGATAGGCCAGGTCCGCCCGCACGCTGCGCATCCCGTGGCCGCTGGTTCGCTGGTTCATTTCCCCACGCCTCCGTCCGGGTCGAGCGCAACGTAGCGCTCCGCACCTGGGCCGAGTGTGCGCGTCCTCACCCGGCCACCCGTGTGGGGCGGTCCGCGGAGGACCGCGCGCCGCGGCGGTTCGTGCAGTGGGTTCGGCGAGAGGATACTATTCCGGGATGAACCGCCACGTCCTCCTGACGGTCGCCCTGGCGGCGGCGGGATGTCGCCCCGAGACGCCCGGAACCGCGCTCCCCGGCGATGCGGCGATGCCGCTCGTCGAGCGGGGAGACGAGCCGCCGGTGGCGCTCAATGCCGTGTCGCCGGTCGGGTATCCGGCGGCGCTCGCGCGGGAGCGCATCGACGGCGTCGTCCTCCTCCGGCTCTTCGCCGACTCGGCGGGGCGGCTCCTCGCCGACTCGACCCGCATCGCCGAGTCGAGCGGCTATCCGGCGCTCGATTCCGCGGCGCTGGCCGGCGCGGCCCAGCTCCGCTTCGCGCCGGCGCTCCGCCGGGGCGTCCCTGTCGCCACCGCGTTCGTCCAGCCGGTCCACTTCCGCCACCCCTCCGGTCCATGACCGCTCCGCATCCCACGCCCTACGATTCCGTGCTCGCGACGATCGGGTGGACGCCGCTCATCCGGCTCGCCCGCATCGGCGCCGGCATCCGGACCCCGATCTTCGGCAAGGCCGAGTACGCCAACCCCGGTGGCTCGGTGAAGGACCGGATCGGCCTCGCCATCATCGAGGACGCGGAGCGGCGGGGCGAGCTCAAGGCGGGCGGCACGGTGGTCGAGGGCACGAGCGGCAACACCGGGGTCGGGCTCGCGATCGCCGCGGCGCTCAAGGGCTACCGCTGCATCTTCACCATGCCGGACAAGATGTCGCAGGAAAAAGTCCGGCTCCTCAAGGCCTACGGCGCCGAGGTCGTCATCACGCCCACCGCCGTGCCGCCCGACCATCCCGACAATTACGTGATGAAGGCCAAGCAGATCGTGAAGGAGACGCCGGGGGCGGTGCTCGCGAACCAGTTCTACAACCAGGTGAACCCCGCGGCGCACTACGCCACGACGGGCCCCGAGATCTGGGAGCAGACCGCCGGACGCGTGACGCACTTCGTGGCCGGCGCCGGCACCGGCGGCACGGTGAGCGGCGCCGGGAAGTATCTCAAGGAACGGAACCCCGGGATCCGCGTCATCGCCGGCGATCCGGTCGGCTCGCTCTATTCCGGCTACGCGAGAACCCACGCGCTCGGCGAGGGACACCCGTACAAGGTCGAGGGCATCGGGGGCGACAAGATCCCGACGACCGTCTGGTTCGATTCGGTGGACGAGTGGCGCCAGCTGGGCGACAAGGCCTCGATGGCGATGGCCCGGCGGCTCGCACGGGAGGAGGGGATCCTCGTGGGCGGGAGCGCGGGCCTCAACGTGCAGATCGCCCTCGACGTGGCCCGCGAGCTCGACGATCCCGCTGCCTGCGTTGTGACCATCCTCTGCGACACCGGCGAGCGTTACCTCTCGAAGCTCTTCAACGACGAGTGGATGGAGGAGAACCAGCTCCTCGACCGGGCGCCCGTCACCGTCGAGCAGCTCCTCGCGGCCCGGCCGCCGGGCGCTCCGGCGCTCGTGCAGGTGGCGCCGGCCGCTGCGGTCCGGCAGGCGCTCAACCTGATGGCGACCTGGGGCGTGAGCCAGATCCCCGTCATCGACGAGGGGCGGTGCGTGGGCGGGCTGATCGAGAGCACGCTCATGACGCGCGCCCTCGCGCAGCCGGCGCTCCTCGACCGGCCCGTCCGGGAGGTGATGGAGCCGCCGTTCCCGGAAGTCGAGGCGAGCTTCCCGGTGGATCGCCTGGCCCAGGCGCTCACCCGCGAGAGCCCGGCGGCGCTCGTCCGGCGGGACGGGAGCGTCGTCGGCATCGTGAGCCGCTACGACCTGCTCCAGCGGATGATCGGGACCCGATAGATGCGCATCACCGTCCTCACCGGGGGGACCTCGTCCGAGCGGGACGTGGCCCTGGCCTCCGCGGCCCAGGTCGTGCGTGCACTCCGCTCGCGGGGGCACGAGGTCGCCGTCGTGGACACCGCCCGGGGCCTCATTCCCGAGGGAGAGGAGCCGGCGATGCTCGGCACCCGCGTCGGGGCGGAGCCGCCGTCCATCGAGCACCTGCGGGCCCTCGAGCGCGGTCTCTTCCTCTCGGGACTCGCGGCGCTTCCGGTGATCCGGAACGCAGACGTCCTCTTCCTCGCGTTGCATGGTGGACCAGGTGAGGACGGGACGCTGCAGACGCTGCTCGAGATGGTGGGCGTCCCCTACACCGGCAGCGGCCGGCTCGGGAGCGCGATGGCCATGGACAAGGACATCTCGAAGCGGCTCTTCCTGCAGGGCGGCATCCCGACGGCCGACTGGCTCATGGCGCCGGTGACGCCCGGGACCGTGAGCGCGCGCATCGGCTGGCCGGCCGTCGTGAAGCCCTCGAAGCAGGGCTCGACGGTCGGGCTCTCCGTCGTGCGGGAGCCGGGCGAGCTCGCAGCGGCCGTCGCGCTCGCCGGGCAGTACGACGACGAGGTGATGGTCGAGCGGTTCGTGCCCGGGCGGGAGCTCACCGTGGGAATCCTCGACGGCGAGGCCCTCGCGGTCGGCGAGATCATCCCGAAGCACGAGCTCTTCGATTACGAATGCAAGTACACCCCCGGCATGTCCGAGGAGATCTTCCCGGCCGACCTGCCGGCGGAGGTCTCGGACGAGTGCCGGCGCCTCGGGGTCCGCGCCCACGAGGTGCTCAAGCTGGGCGGCTACTCGCGAGTGGATTTTCGCTTGACAGCGGACGGCGGGCTCTTCTGTTTAGAGGTGAACACCCTGCCGGGCATGACGGCCACGAGCCTCATGCCGCAGTCCGCCGGGGCGCTGGGGATCGACTTCCCCGAGCTCTGCGAGCGCATCTGCCGGGCCGCATTGCAGCGCACCAGGACGGACACCAGGACCTGACACCGTGAGCCTGCTTCCCTATCCCCGCGTGACGCCCTGGGTGGGCCGCCTCATCGCCGCGAATGCGGTGGTGCTGCTGCTCATGCAGACGCTCTTCACGTCGCCGGAGCTGGAGGCGGCGCTCGCGTTCGACCCGTCGGCCATCGCGACCCGCCCATGGACCTTCTTCACCTACTTCTTCGTCCATGGCGGGCTCTTTCACCTCCTCGCCAACAGCCTCGTGCTCTTCTTCTTCGGCACGGCGGTGGAGGGACGGATGGGCGGGCGGTCGTTCATCTCGTATTACGTGTACTGCGGCGTCGGTGCCGCGATCTTCTGCTGGCTGCTCGGCTTCGTCACCGACATGCAGCCGTTCATCGGTGCGTCGGGCGCGGCCCTCGGCGTCTCCGTCGCCTTTGCGCTCTACTGGCCGGATGCGCCGGTGTACGTCTTCCCGCTGCCCGTGCCGATCAGGGCGCGGACCCTCGTCATCGGCCTCCTCGCGCTCGACGTGACCTTCGCCTGGCTCCTCCCGGGGGACGGCATCGCGCACGAGGCGCACATCGGCGGTGCGCTGTTCGGCTTCCTCTATTTCCGCCTGCAATCGCTCTCCCGCCCGGCCGTCGCGGAGCCGCGGCGCGCGGAGCGCGTGGTCATGGTGCAGTCCGGCGCGTACGAGGCCCCGGAGCCGCGCCGCCGGCCCTCGCCTGCCCCCCGCCCGCGCCCGCGGAAGGAGCCCGACTCCGCCGCCGCCGAGCTCGACCGCGTGCTCGACAAGATCAGCGCCGAGGGAATCTCGAGCCTCACGCCGTCGGAGCGCCGCTTCCTCGACGAAGTCTCGCAGAAGAAGAAGCAGAGCCACTAGTTCCGCCACGCGCCATCTTGTACCGCGCGCGCCGACCTCTTATCATGGCGCGTGCTGATCAACCTCGTTCCCTCCTTCCTCGCCGTGCTCGACGCGAACGACCCTCGTGCCGCCTGGACGCGGTACCGCGAGGCGCATCGTCCCGTCCTCGACGCCTACTGGCGCAACTACGTGCTCGATCCCGAGACCGCCCAGGCGGACGAGGTCATCGGGGCGGCCCTGCGCGCCGACCGGAGCGACCTCCGCGCCCTGCTCGCCTCGCGCAACGTCGTGCAGCTCGTCGAGGAGGCCTTCGCCCGCGCGGTGGAGGTGCTCCGCGCGGACCGGCCCATCGACTGCTATCTCATGGTCGGGATGGGTGCGGCGAACGCGGGGGAGCTCGTCATCGGCGGGCGCGCCGCGGTGTTCATCTGCCTCGAGCACTTCACCGGGAAGGCCAATCCCGAGACGTACGGCATGGGCCTCTCGCCCGATCTCATCCCGATCTGGGTGGCCCACGAGGTCGCTCATGCCATCCGGTATACCTCGCCGGACAGCGGGAGCGACCTCCGGCGGCTCGTGTCGGACGAGGGGGGCTACTACGACTTCTGGGTCACCGGCAGCCGCGCCACGCTCCGTGAGCTCCTGCTGAACGAGGGCCTGGCGGTGCACGCGGCGCAGGCGGCGGCTCCGGGCTTCGAGCCGGCCGACTACTTCGGCTACCCGCGGCGGCAGTACAACCGGCTCCGCGAGATGGAGTCGTTCCTCACCAGGATGATGGCGCCGGAGCTGGATCTCGCGGGGCTCGGCCTCCGCCTCCGGTACCTCACCGGCGGCATGAGTCCCTCGGCGCGGCTCGTGGGCGGGCGGGTGATCCCGGAGCGCGCCGGCTACTACATCGGGTATCGTATGGCCGAGGCGCTCGTCGAGCAGCGTGGAATCGCCGCCGCCCTCCGCGCCTCACCCCGGGAATTCGCCGCCGCCGAGCATTCCGCTCGGGGCGTGCAGACGGCCTGACCGGGCGGGGCTCAGCGCCCCGCCTCCTCCTTTTCCAGATCCCGCACCCAGACATTCCGGAACTGCACCGGCTGGCCATGGTCCTGCAGCGCGAGCGGCAACCGGTCGGGATGGGCTTCGTACGGCGGGCGCGCGCCATGCGCCACCGGGCCCGTGAGCGCGACGCCGTCCTGCACCAGGACGCCGTTGTGCAGCAGCGTGACGGTGGCCGGCGACACGAGCGTGCCGTTCGCGTCGAAGCGCGGGCGCCGGAAGACGATGTCGTACGTCTGCCACTGTCCCGGCGGCCGGCTCGCGTTGACGAGCGGCGGATGCTGGGCATAGACGGCGGCGGCCTGCCCGTCGGCGTAGGTCGGGTTCTGGTGCGAGTCGAGCACCTGGATCTCGTAGCGTCCCATGAGGAAGACACCGCTGTTGCCGCGGTCCTGGCCTTCGCCGACAGCGGGCGCGGGGGAACGCCACTCGACGTGCACCTGCGCATCGCCGAAGGCAGCCCTCGAGTGGATCGAGCCTGTGCCCGGCACCACCTCGAAGAATTCCCGCGTGGCGCGCCAGCGCGCCGGTCCGCCCTTCGCCGCCTGCCACGCTCCGAGCGTCCCGCCGGAAAAAAGAATGATCGCATCCGATGGCGGCGCCATCGGCGCCACCGCGCCGCCGGGCTTGACGACAGGGGGCGCGGGACGCTCCATCGAGTGCACCGGCCACTCCCGGCCCTGGGCGCTCGCCGAGCCGGCCGCGAGCATGAGGAGCCCGGCCGACGAGATTAGCTTCCGGGCGGCGTGCGTCGCCCTCCTCTTTCCCGACATCGTTTCCATGAGCAGTGACCTCCCATTGACGACCGTGACCTGGAAGCCCGCCGGTCCGTACATCATCGAGGGGCCGGTCGAGATCAGGGACAACAACGGCGACCCGATCGACCCCCCGCCGGCGAAGGTACCGGGCCAGATCAAGCTCTGCGGCTGCGGCATGTCGCGGACCAAGCCCTTCTGCGACGGCAGCCACAAGCGATAGCGCCGGTCCCCGGACCTACTTCCCCACGCAGAACGACCGGAAGATCCGGTCGAGCACCTCTTCGATGTCCACGACGCCGACGAGCTCGTCGAGCGCGAGCGTGGCGCGCCGGACGTGATGGGCGGCGAGCACCGCATCGCCACCGCGCGCGAAGTGCGGCCGCGCCTCCTCGAGCTCGGTGCGCGCGCGAGAGAGCGCTGCGCGATGCCGCGCGCGGGAGAGCGCCGGCTCGAGGTCCGCGAGGGCGACACGCGCCCCGAAGAGCCGCTCGGCGACGCGCCGCCTGAGCTCGTCGAGGCCCTCGCCGGTGACCGCCGAGACGGCGAGCGGGCCGCCGCGGTCGGCCTGCGACGAATCCGCCGCGGGCAGGCGCTCCGCGTGCCGCCGCAGGTCCGCTTTCGTTCCGACCGGCAGCACCCGCCCCGGGTCGATCCCGCCCATCACGGCCGCGCCCGATTCGTCACACAGGAGCACGAGGTCGGCCGCGTCGAGCCACCGCCGGCTCGTCTCGACGCCCAGCCGCTCGATCCGGTCCTCCGTCTCGCGCAGGCCCGCGGTGTCCACGAGACGGACGGGCCATCCGAGAAAGCTGGTGTGCGCCTCGATCGCATCGCGGGTGGTGCCGGCGATCTCGGTGACGAGCGCGCGGTCGCTTCCGAGGAGCGCGTTGAAGAGCGACGACTTTCCGGCGTTCGGCGGGCCGGCGAGCACCACGAGCGCGCCCTCACGGAGCCGCTCCCCGGCCGGCGCCGTGGCGAGGAGGCGGTCGATCCGCGCGGCGGCGTCGTCCCGCGCGGCGGCGATCCGCTCATGGGGAACCGGGCCGTCGTCCTCGCCGGGGAAATCGATGTCGTACCCGAGCAGTGCCTCGAGCTCCACGAGCGCCGTCCTGAGCCCCGCGATCCGGGACGAGAGGTTGCCGTCGAGCTGCGCCAGGGCGCTGCGCGCCTGCTCCGGTGCCGTCGCGTCGATCAGGTCCCCGATCGCCTCCGCCTGCAGGAGGTCGAGGCGGCCGTTGACGACCGCCCGCCGGGTGAACTCTCCGGGCGCGGCCGGCCGCGCCCCGGCGGCATGCAGCGCGTCGAGGAGCCGCAGCGGAGCGAGCAGGCCGCCGTGACAGGAGAATTCGACCGTGTCCTCGCCGGTGTAGCTCGCCGGCGCCGGAAAGGCGGTGTAGAGCCCCCGGTCGATCGCCACACCGTCCGCACCGACGAAGCTCGCGAGCTGCGCCACCCGCGGCTTCGGATCGAAGCCAGGAATCACCCGTGCCGCGACCGCGAACGCGCCGTCGCCGCTCAGCCGGACCACCGCGATGGCGGATCGTCCCGGCGGGGTGGCGAGAGCGGCGATGGGGTCGGAAAGCATGGCCGGGGGAAGTGTGGGTGAGATGTGAAAGTGAGATGGGAAAATGAGAGGTGAGATGAGAAAGCGAGAGGTGAGCGATAGCGGTGAGAGGGTTGGGGTGAGGCCAGGCAGCGAGAGTGCAAGGACGCGAGCGCGCGCGCCTCGCGCAGTCCACCTGTCCCCTCCCACCGCGCTCCTCCCCCCTTCTCACCTCTCACTTCCTACTTCTTTCCCTTCCCCCTCCCTTACCG
>DASUXZ010000175.1:0-4706 GCA_036377655.1 Gemmatimonadales bacterium | reverse complement strand
CCAGCCGGTCGGTGCCAAGCACGAGGTCTCCGAGCCGGGCTGGCTCGGCGCCGCCCGGCAGGTCGGGATCACGGCGGGGGCCTCGACGCCGAACAACAAGATCGGCGAGACCATCGCGCGCATCTCCGCGACCGCCGGCGCCGCCGACTCGCTCGCCGCCGCCGTGGGCCGCTGACGCCTTCCGCGTGCCCTTCCGCCAGCTCACCGTCTCCGGGTTTCCCGCCGTCTCGCTGCGCGCCGGGCTGATCGAGGTCGTGGCGCTGCCGGGGATCGGGCTCAAGCTGACCAATCTCCGTCGGGCGGGGGGGCGCGAGTGGCTCTGGCGGAGCGACCAGATTCCGCTCGCGGAGCCGGTGCCCGGAGCGTCCTACGTCGAGACGGCGGACAGCGGCGGGTGGGACGAATGCTTTCCCACGGTCGGCCCGTCCGCGGTGCCGGGGAGGCCGGGGGAGGCGCCGCTTCCCGATCACGGCGAGCTCTGGAGCGCCCCGTGGGAGAGCGCGCTGTACGAGCGGCAGGGCGCCGTCACCCTTACCGGCCGCGTGCGGAGCGAGCGGTTTCCCTGCGAGCTCGTGCGCGAGGTGACCGTGGTGCCCGACGAGCCGGTCGTGCGCTTCCGCTACTCGCTGCGGCACCTCGGCGGCGAGGCCTTCCCCTGGATCTGGTCCTCCCACCCGCTCCTCAACGTGCAGCCCGGCTCCCGCCTCGAGCTCCCCGGCGTGACGCAGGTGCGCGTGGACGCGGCGCACGGCCGGCCCGATCTCGAGCCGGACGATCACGTCTCGTGGCCCGGCGGCATCGGCGGCCGGCAGGACCATTTCGAGTTTCCCGGCAGGCCGGCGACGGGCTGGGCGGCCAAGGTCTTCGCCGATGCGGGCGACGACCGCTGTGCCGTGCTCACCGATCCGCGGCGGGGCGAGCGGCTCGAGTTCCGGGTCCGCCGGACCAACGTCCCGCAGGTCGGCGTCTGGATCAACTGCGGCGGGTGGGCGCCGGGGGGAAAGCGGCCCTACTACAACCTGGCCCTCGAGCCGTGCATCGGTGCGCCCGACCGCCTGGACCGGGCGGCCGACTGGGGGCTCGCCCAGACCCTGGTGCCCGGAGAGCACCGCGACTGGGAGCTCGAGGCGTGGCTCCTCGAGGAGGGCGAGTGATTTGCTGCCCGCCTCCGTCTAACGACAGGAGCCGGCCTGCGGCGGCGTGTCTTCCGCGGGCCATGAGGCGTCTCCAGTCCATTCTTCCGGACCTTCCATGCCCGATCGGCGCACGCGAATCCGACTCCTCACCGCCCTGGCGCTCTGCCTCCTGCCGGCCTGCACGCCGCTCGGGCTCTGGATCTACGAGGAGCCCCGCATCGAGATCACGGAAGTGCGCGTGGACGACGCCGCGGACAACGCGTACCCGGTGCGCGTCTCGTTCCGGGTCTCGAACGAGAACGACTTCGGCATCTCGCTCGATCGGGTGCAGCTCCTCCTCGTGCTGAACGACACTCCCGTCATCGACCGCGAGCTTTCGACGACCGCGAGCTTCGCCGCGCGGGACCAGCAGATCGTCGAGATCGGCGTCGCCTGGACCGACATCGGACCCGGGCTCCGGCCACGGAGCCTCGCCCCGGGCGCGCCGCGCTACTCGGTGAGCGGGCATGCGTTCGTGCAGACGCCGATCGGCGAGCGGCGCATTCCGTTCGCGCGGGCGGGGACGGGCGCGGCGCCGGGCTGACGTGAAGGCCGTCGTCTTCGAGGGCAAGGGCGGGCCGGAGGTGCTTCGACTGTCGGAGCGCCCCCGGCCCGACTGTCATGCGGAGGGCATCCTCGTCCGGGTGGCCGCCTCCGCGCTCAACCGCGCCGACATTCTCCAGCGGCTCGGGCGGTACCCGGCGCCGCCCGGCTGGCCGCCGGACATCCCGGGCCTCGAATACGCCGGCATCGTCGAGGCGGCCGGCGGCGGCGCCTCCCGGTGGCGCCCCGGCGACCGCGTGATGGGCCTCGTCGGCGGCGGCGCCCAGGCCGAGTTCGTCGCGGTGCACGAGAGCGAGGCGCTCCGCGTTCCCGACGGGATGGCCCTCGCGGACGCGGCGGCGATTCCCGAATCGTTCCTCACGGCGTTCGACGCGCTCGTGGTGCGGGCGCGCCTCTCCGCCGGTGAGCGCGTGCTCGTCCATGCGGCGGGTAGCGGCCTCGGCACCGCCGCGATCCAGCTCGCGCGCGCCCTCGGCGCCACGGTCGTCGGAACCTCGCGGACCGCCGGTAAGCTGGAGCGGGCCCGATCCCTCGGGCTCGACGAGGCCGTGGAGACGCGCGACGGGAGCTTCCGCGACGCCATCGCCGAGCCGGTGGACATCGTGCTCGACGTGCTCGGCGCGCCGGCCTGGCGCGACAATCTCGCCGTGCTGGCGCCGCGCGGCCGGCTCGTCCTGCTCGGGTTCCTCGCCGGGAGCAGGGGAGAGCTCGACCTCGAGCCGGTGCTCCGGAAGCGGCTCGAGGTGATCGGGACGGTGATGCGCGCGAGGGGCCTCGCGGAGCGCGCCATGCTCGTCCGGCGGGCGGAGGCGGAGCTGATGCCGCTGTTCGAGGGGGGAGCGCTGCGGCCGGTGATCGCGCACCGGTTCCCGATGGACGATGTCGCACTCGCGCATCGGGAGCTTGAGTCGAACGACGCCTTCGGCAAGATCGTCCTCGAGTGGCCCCCTACGCCGTGAGGTCCGGGAGCCGCGCCGCGGCTTCGTCGGCGGACTCGCACCACGCCACGCCGCCGGCGCCTTTCGTCCACGTCTCGTAATACGCTCCCACCGTTCCGGATCCATCGTCCATCAGGCAATGCGGGATCCCGGCCATCAACGCCATGAGGTGCACGTGGATGCGGTCGGTGGCGAGCGCGCGCGCCTGCTGCAGGAGCACCGCGCCGCGCCGCACGCGCGCCTCCGCGACGCGCCGGTAGAGCGGGGGCAGCCGCCGGCCGAGCGCGGCGAGCGCCCGCGGGCGGTCGTGGATCCAGGTCACCGCCCGCCGGGCGAGCGACGGCTCGTCCCCCGGCCACTCGGCTGATTCGATTCCTTCCGCCGCCGAGCCCGGCGGACGCTTCCCGTTCGCCATGATCCAGAGGAGACGGCGCTGCGCTGCCGGCGGGCCCGCGGGAGTGCGCATCCGGGCGGCGAGGTCCGGGCAGAGCGCCGACGGCGCGTCGAATCGGCGCGCGACGTCGAGCGACCGGGCCGAGCGCACGAGCAGGGTGAAATCGCGGTGGCCGGCGACGATCCGGCGCGCCGCATCGAGCGCCGATGCGGAGCGGAACTCGATGCTCTGCGGCAGCTGCACGATGCGGCGGTCGGGAAAGTCGTGCAGGACCTTTTCGCGGAGCTCCTGGTGCCGGGGGAACACGTCGCCGAAGGTGGCGCCCCCGGAGAGGAGGATCGGGCCGTCCGGGCAGTGGCGGCGAAGCTCGAGCGGGTCGTAGGTCTCGACCGTCGCGACGTAGCGGGGCTCGCGGATGTCCCGCGCCCGGAGCGCCTCGAGCTGGCCGACCCAGATCGCGGCGTCGCCGGCGTCGCCGGCGTCGGGGAAATCGAGGAGCGCGACGGGCGCGCCCTTCGGCACGAGCGGGGCGAGGACCGAATCGATCCGCGCGCGCATCTGAGCGAGGACATCGGGGGGAGCGCCGGCAGTTTCCGCGGCGTCCGGGGCACGGTCGTCCATGGCGCGCGGCCTCAGGCGGTGCCGGCCCGCGCGGATTGCGGCTCGGCCGCCACGGTGAGCTCGCGGATCCGGGCAAACGCCTCCTCCGGCGACGCGCACCACGCCGCCCGGCCGACACCTTGCGTCCACGTCTCGTACACCGCGCGCACCTTGCCGTAGTTGTTGTCGAGGATGCAGTGCGGGATCCCGGCGAGCAGGCAGAGGATGTGGGCGTGCAGGCGATCGGTCACGACGCCGCGGCCCGATCCGAGGATCCGGAGCCCGCGCCGGACCTGGATCCAGGCGAGCCGGTCGTAGACGAGCGGCCCGAGGTGGCGCAGCAGGGTGGGCCGCCGGTGCAGGAGACCCATCAGGCGCCGGAACGGCATGTCCGGCGCGACCCAGTCCACCTGCCGCACGTCGGGGGGCGGCGGGACCTCGGGCGCGCTGCGCTCCGGATCGGTCCGGGAAAGCCAGACGAAATCGAGCCCCGGGGCGACCCCCGCTTCGAGCGGCGGGAGCCGGAGCGCCATGTCCGGGCAGAGATGCGACGGCGCCTGGAACTCGCGCGCGGCGAGCTCGAGCGAGCGGCGGCTCCGGACGAGGATCGTGAGGCGCCGGTGCGCGTCGAGCACGCGGCGCGCGCGGTCGAGCGCCTCCCGCCCGGTGAACATGATGGATTGCGGCAGGATCACGATACGGTGGTCGGGAAAATCCTGGACCACCTGCTCGCGGAACCGCTGGAAGTACGGCCACAGGTCTCCGAAATTCCCGCCGCCGTGCAGCAGGATCACACCGTCACCGATCACCTTCGCGAGCACTCGCCGGTCGTAGGCGTCGGCCCGGCAGACGTAGACCGGATGCCGGATCCCGAGCGCGCGGAGGGCCGCGGTCTCGCCGAGCCAGATGGCGCTGTCCCCGACGTTGCCGTGGTCGGGAAAGTCGAGCAGTGCGACGGGAGTTCCGGGAGGAAGGAGCGGGGCGAGCACGGCATCGATCTGCGCGTGCATCGAGGCGAGGAACGGGGCGAGGTCC
>DASUXZ010000174.1:0-8361 GCA_036377655.1 Gemmatimonadales bacterium | reverse complement strand
GGCAGGTGCGCACCGCGAGCTGGGTATAGGCCCGCATGCAGGGTTGCTGCATCGTCACCTGCGAGCGGTCGGGGAGGAGCGCGTCCGGATCGTCGCGATGCGACTTGATGAAGCTGAAGATGTAATCCCAGCGGCCGCAGTTGAGGCCGGCGGCATGCTCGCGGAGCTCGTAGAGGATCTCGTCCATCTCGAACGCAGCCGGGAGCGTCTCGACGAGCACCGTGGCGCGGATGCTCCCGGCGGGGATGTCGAGCGCCTCCTGCGCCTGCAGGAAGACTTCGTTCCAGAGCCGGGCCTCGAGGTGACTCTCGAGCTTCGGCAGGTAGAAATAGGGGCCGGAGCCGCGCTCGAGCAGCTCGGCGGCGTTGTGAAAGAAGTAGAGCCCGAAGTCCACGAGCGCGCCGTACATCGCGCGCCCGCCGAGCATGAGGTGGCGCTCGGGGAGATGCAGGCCACGGGGACGCACCACGAGCGTGGCGAGTCGGTCACCGAGGCGGTACGCCTTGCCGGTCGCAGGGTCGTCCCAGGCGATCTCTCGCCGCACGGCGTCCCGGAGGTTGGCCTGGCCGCCGATGAGGTTCGCCCAGGTCGGCGAGGTGGCGTCCTCGAAGTCCGCCATGAAGACGTCGGCCCCCGAGTTGAGCGCGTTGATGATCATCTTCCGGTCCACGGGCCCGGTGATCTCGACGACACGCTTCTTCAGGTCGGCGGGGGCCTCGGGCACGCGCCAGTCGCCCGCGCGCACGGCGGCGGTTTCGGCGAGGAAGTCCAGGCGCCCGCCGGCCGAGAGGCGGCGCCGCCGCTCGGCCCGGCGCTCGAGCGCCTCGTCGATCGCGGAGTTGAAGCGCCTGCCGAGCGCCGCGAGGAAGTCGAGCGCGTCTCCGGTCAGGATCTCGTCCTGACGCTCGACCGCCCGCCCCCGCACGTCGAGCTCCGCCCGACGGGACCTGGAGGGTGCCCCTTGTGCCATGCGTGCCATCCTCGCGTGAGCCGGAGTGTAGGGTGGGCGTCGGCCGGCCGGCCGGCGCCACCCGCCGCTTCCATGTTACCGGGACCACAGGGGGCGGTCGGTGATGCCGCGCACCCCGGTCCTTCCCGCCCCGCGCCCCGTTATCTTTCTCCCGACATCGGAACCGAGTGAGTGCAGTGACCGGAAAGCCACGATTCAGCAGCGATCCCGAGACCGGCGACACGCGGGTCCACACCCCCGGCGGCATGGCCGACCCCGCCGGGGAAGGCCAGGCCGCCGAGGTGGCCGACATCGCGTCGACCGACATGTCGGCGACGCCCTCGTCCCGCGCCGAGGACACCCAGCCGCTCTTCGGCGAGGGCCGCACCGAGGGCGCCGCAGCCGAGCTCGAAGCCGCAAGGGAGCGCCACCTCCGCCTCGCGGCCGAGTTCGACAACTACCGGAAGCGGGTCGCGAAGGAGCGCGCGGAGCAGTACGAGCGCGCGCAGGCCGCGCTCGCGACCCGGTTCCTCGACGTTCTCGACGATCTCGATCGCCTCGACAACGATCCGTCCACCCCGGCCGACGCGCTCCGCGAGGGCATCGGGCTCATCGAGCGGAAGTTCCGGAAGGAGCTCGAAACGGCGGGGCTCGAGCGCATCGACCCGATGGGCCAGCCGTTCGATCCGGCGGAGCACGAAGCCGTCGCCGTCCTGCCGGCGCCGTCTCCCGATCGCGATCACACGGTGAGCGCCACCTTCCAGACCGGCTACCGCTTCAAGGGAACCCTCCTGCGGCCCGCCCGGGTCCAGGTCTACCAGAGCCAGGGCTGACGTGGCCGCCCGGGACTTCTATCAGGTGCTCGGGGTACCGGACACGGCGAGCGCCGACGAGATCAAGAAGGCCTACCGGCGGCTCGCCAAGCAATATCATCCGGACGCCAACCCGAACAATCCGCAGGCCGCCGAGCGGTTCAAGGAGATCTCCGAAGCGCACGCGACCCTCGCGGACGCCGACAAGCGGAAGCACTACGACCAGATGCGCCGCCTCGGCGCCTTCGATCCCGCGATGCGCCGGTCGCCCGGCGCCACGCGCGGGGGGCCCACCGCCGAAGAGTTCGAGTTCAACGACATCAGCGGCTTCGGGCTCGGGGACATCTTCTCGTCGATCTTCGGGCGCGGGCGGCGCGAGCAGCCCAGGGGGGAGAACCTCGAGGCGGTCGTCGAAGTGCCGTTCCGGGTCGCCGCGCTCGGGGGGAAGATCCCCGTCACGCTGCCGGTCACCGAGCCGTGCCGCACCTGCAGCGGGTCGGGCGCGGCGCCGGGGGCCACGACCTCGACCTGCACCGAGTGCAACGGCCGCGGCACGATCGCCTTCGGCCAGGGCGGGTTCGCGGTGAACCGGCCCTGTCCGCGCTGCCGGGGCCGCGGCACGGTCCCGTCGGTGCCCTGTCCCACCTGTCGCGGCGCCGGCGAGGTGCGGACCGAGCGGAAGGTGATGATCACGGTTCCGCAGGCCACCGAGTCGGGCACCAAGGTGCGGCTCAAGGGCCAGGGCCAGCCCGGGAACGCCGGGACGCCGGCCGGGGACCTCCTCGTCACGTTCGAGGTGCAGCCCGACCGCTTCTTTCATCGCGACGGGCTCGACGTGGTCTGCGAGGTGCCGATCAACATGGTGCAGGCGGTACTGGGGACGCGCCTCAAGGTCCGTACGCTGGACGGGAAGAGCGTGGTCCTGCGGATTCCTCCGGGCACGCAGCCCGGGCGGAAGTTCCGCATCAAGGGGCAGGGAATCGCGAAGGGCGACCGCCGGGGAGATCAGCTCGTGGCGGTCACCGTGTCACTGCCGGAAAAGCTCACCCCGGAGGCGGAGGATGCGCTGAAGGAATTTGCCGACAAGGCGGGCATGACTCACTGAGGCGCGCTTCGCCGCGCGTGCTCCATGAGTGCCGTCTGCGCGGTGACCGGGGGCTCCCCCGGCGCCGCCGCCCGCCGGATGTAACTCCCGTCTCCCCGAAGGTCCCACGCCTGCTGGTTGTCCCGCCACATGAGGTCGAGCACCTGGAGCACCGACTGCCGGTGCGTCGCATCCTCGAGCGGCGCCACCGCCTCGATGCGGCGGTCGAGGTTGCGCGGCATCCAGTCGGCGGAGCCGATGTATACCTCGAGCGCCCCGCCGTTCGCAAAGCAGAATGCGCGCGAGTGCTCGAGGTACCGGCCGACCACGCTGATGACCCGGATCCTGTCGCTCACGCCGGGCAGGCCGGGGCGGAGGCAGCAGATGCCCCGCACCACCAGCTCGATCTCGACGCCCGCCCGCGACGCCGAGTAGAGCGCCGCGATGATGTCCGGGTCGACGAGCGAGTTCATCTTGGCCATGATGCGGGCCTCGCGGCCCGCCCGGGCGTGCTCGATCTCCCGCGTGATGAGCTCGAGGAACCGCTGCCGCATCCCGCGGGGCGCCACGAGCAGCTTCCGGTACCCCGCCGGCGTGCCGAAGCCGGTGAGCACGTTGAAGAGGTCGGTGAGGTCCGCGGCAAGGTCGGGATCGGTGCTGAACAGGCCGAAGTCGGTGTAGATCCGGGCCGTCTTCGCGTTGTAGTTGCCGGTCCCGATGTGCACGTAGCGGCGCATGCCCTCCTTGCAGCGGCGCACCACGAGCATCACCTTCGCGTGCGTCTTGAGCCCGGTGACGCCGTAGCTCACGTGCACGCCCACGTCCTCGAGCCGCTGCGCCCAGCGGATGTTGTTCTCCTCGTCGAAGCGCGCCTGGAGCTCGATGAGCACCGCCACCTGCTTCCCGCGCTCCGCGGCATGCTCGAGGAGGCGGGCGATGCTCGAGTCGCCGCCCGTCCGGTAGAGCGTGAGCTTGATGGCGACGACGTCCGGGTCCGCGGCCGCCTCCGCGATGAACGCCTCGACCGAGGTGGCGAAGTTGTCGTACGGGTGGTGGACGAGGAGGTCTCCCTCCTCGAGGACCTCGAAGAAGCCCCGCCCCTGGGCGAGCCGCTGCGGCGTCACCGCGTGGAACGGAAGGTCGCGCAGGTCGGGCAGGTCGAGCGTGCTGAGCGAGAGGAGGTCCGCCGTGTCGAGGATGCCGCCGGCCTCGTAGACGTCCTCCCCCGTGAGCGGCATCGCGGGCTGTTCCTGCTCGTCGTTGAACTCGGCGAGCAGGAGCTGGCGCAGCGTGCCGGGCATCGACGACTGGATTTCCACCCGCACCACCTCGCCGAAGCGGCGGTTCCGGACTTCCTCCTGGATGTGCAGGAGCAGGTCCTCGGCGTCGTCGTGGTCGAGCTCCATCTCCGTGTTGCGGGTGATGCGGAAGAGGTAGGAGCCGAGGATCTCGATCCCGGGAAAGAGCGCGTCGAGGTTCGCCGCGATCAGGTGCTCGAGCGGCACGAACCGGCCGGGCGTCGGGAGCGGCACCCACCGGGGCAGGATCTTCGGCACCTTGACCCGTGCAAACCGCTCCTCGCCGTCCTGCCCGCGCAGCACCACCGCGAGCGACAGGCTCAGGTTCGAGATGTACGGGAACGGATGCCCGGGATCCACGGCGAGGGGCGTGAGCACGGGAAAGACGTTCTCCCGGAAATAGCGCGCCAGGTGCTCCCGTTCGGCGATCGGCAGCTCGCCCACGTCGGTCACGAGCTCGACGCCATGATCGGCGAGGCTCGGCAGAATCTCCTCCATCAGGACGCGCGCGTGCCGCCGCGTGAGCTCGTCCACCACCACCGCGATGGCCCGGAGCTGCTCCTCGGGCTTCATCCCGTCGGCGGTGCGCTCGCTGACACCGGCGGCGCACTGGCGCCGCAGGCCGGCCACCCGCACCTGGAAGAATTCGTCGAGGTTGCTGCTGAAGATCGCGGCGAACTTGAGCCGCTCGAGGAGCGGCGTGCGCGTGGACTCGGCCTCGTGCAGGACGCGGCGGTTGAACTCGAGCCACGAAAGCTCGCGATTGAGGTAGAGCGACGGATGCCGGAGGTCGACATCGCTCGAGGCCTCGACGGCCAGGTGCAGGTCGGTCACTTCTTCGCCTCGCTTCCGACGAACAGCGTCAGGATGGTGCTCGTGATGCCGACGATCACGCCGCCGAGCAGCGCCGGCAGGAAGCCGTCCACGTGGAACCCCAGGCCCCAGCGGGCCGAGAGCCAGCCGGTCGCGAGGATGAGGAGGGCGTTGATCACGAACGTGAACAGGCCGAGCGTGAGCACCACGAGCGGGCAGGTCAGGATCGTGAGCAGCGGGCGCAGCAGCGCGTTCACCAGGCCGAACACGACGCCGAGGAGCAGGAAGCGAGCGGTGGAGCCCGCGAACTCGAGGCCCGGCACGAGCCACACCGCGACATAGAGCGCTGCCGTGCCGACGGCGAAGCGGACGAGGGCCCCCATCAGTTCGATTCCGCCTTAAGGTAGGTATCGAGCCAGTCGAGCACCGTTCCCCACCAGAGCCGCCGGTTCCTCGGCTTCGCCACGAAGTGGTCCTCGTCCGGGAAATAGAGGAACTTGGCCGGGACGTTCCTGAGCCGAGCCGCCGTGAACGCCTGGAAGCCCTCGGACACATCCACCCGGAAGTCGTTCTCGCTGTGGACGACCAGGAGCGGCGTGGTCCACCGGCTCACGAAGTTGGCCGGCGACCATTTCTCCATGGTGGCGCGCGCGGCCGGCGAGAGCGGCGACCCGCCGAACTCGTGGGCGGGAAACCAGAGCTCCTCGGTCGTGCCGGCCATCGAGAGCGGATTGAAGATCCCGTCGTGCGCCACGAGCGCCTTGAACCGGGTCGTCTGTCCCGCCATCCAGAAGATCATGTACCCGCCGTAGGACGCCCCGGCCGCGCCCATCCGGGTCGAGTCCACCCATGGCTGCCGGGCGAGGTGATCTAGCCCCTTCATGAGATCTTCGTACGGAAGCCCGCCCCAGTTTCGCGAGATGCTGTTGGTGAAGCGCCGCCCATACCCCGTCGATCCATGAAAATTGACCCCCGCCACGACGTATCCTCGCGCGGCGAACATCGCGTAGTTCCACCGGGCGTGCCACTCGTCGAGCCACGCGCTCTGCGGACCGCCGTGCACGAGGTACATGAGCGGATACCGGCGCCGGCTGTCGAAGTCGGGGGGCCGCACGATCCAGCCGAAGACCGAATCGTTCGCGGCCCCGAGGAACGCGAACCGCTCGGCCGGCTCGAGGTCGAGGCGGTCGGCGAGCGCGGCGTTGAGGCGGGTCAGGGCCCGGAGTCCCCGGCCTCCCGCATCGGCGCGGTACACTTCGGGCGGCGAGGTGGCGCTCTGCCTCAGGAAGACGATGAAGTCGCCCGCCCTCGACACCTGCACGGAGGTGTTCACCCCGCCGGACACGAGCCGCGAGGGGCGTCCCGACGGCACATCGACCGAGTAGATGACCCGCTCTCCCCGTTCCTCCACTTCCGCGATGAGCGCGCGGCTGCCCGGCGTCCAGCGGATCGCGAGCACGCTCCGGTCCCAGTCGGCCGTGAGCGGCGCGCGCCGCCCTGTGGCGCGCTCGTAGAGCACGATGTGCTGGCGGTCCGCCTCGAATCCGGGCACCTCCATCGCGAGATACGCGATGTACCTGCCGTCCGGAGAGTATGCGGGACTGTGGTCGTTGGCGGGGCTCGTCGTGATCGCCTGCCGCGCGGTGCCGTCCGGGCCCATCACGAAGACGTCGTTGTTGGTCGAAAGCGCCGGCTCGGGATCGGGATTGAACACCACGGCGAGCTCGGTGCCGAGCGCCGTCATCGCGACGTCCCGCCCGCCGAGCGCGAGCGTCGGCACGTCGCGGTCGATCGGCGTGAGGTCGATGACCCGGCCGTCGGGAATCGAGTGACGGAAGAGGTGCGTGCGCACCCCGGCCCGCCACTCGTTCCAGTGCCGGAACATGAGCGAGGTCCAGATGCGCGCCTCCGTAGGATACTCGCCGTTCCGCCGGTCCACCTCCTGGACCGGGGGCCATTTCACGTCGCTCGAGAGAAAGAGGTAGCGGCCGTCGGGAGACCAGCTGAAGTCGTTGACCCCGCCGGGGAGCGAGCTGATCCGCTCGGGATCGCCGCCGGCCACGGGAATGCGCCAGACCTGCGCGCCGCGGCCCCGCGTCGAAATGAAGGCGAGCGAGCGGCCGTCGGGCGCCCAGCGGGGGCTCCGGTCGCTCCCCGGCCCCTCGGTGAGCTGGCGTGGCGTCCCGCCCGAGCTCGAGACGAGCCAGATCCGCGAGATGTTCCGGTTGGAGTCGAGCGACGCCTCGGCGAGCGTGAATGCGACGAGCTGGCCGTCGGGCGAGATCTGGGGATCCGAGACCGTGCGGACGGCGAGCAGGTCCTCTACCGTCATCGGGCGCGCCTGCGCCGCCGCCCGTGCGGCGAGGGCGAGCGCGACGGCAACGAGTGCGACGGTGCGCCCGGCCATCGCGGAGTTACGCAATGACACCGCCGCCAAGGAGCCGGTCGTCCGCGTAGAGCACGCCGCTCTGTCCCGGGGCGATCGCCCGGACCGGCCGCTCGAGGGCGAGGGAGATGGTCGAGGCGGCCACGCCCGCCACCGTCGCCGGCACGGCGGCGGCCCGGTACCGGAGCTGCACGAGGCACCGGTCGCCGGGCGTGAGCGGCTCGGCGAGCCAGTTGAGCTCCTCGAGCGTCACCTGGTGGCCGGCCAGGTCAGCCTCGCTCCCGATCACCACCTCGCGCGCATCGGGACGGATCGCGACGACGTACCGGCGCTCCCCGGCGCCGCCGGGAAGGCCCTTCCGCTGGCCGATCGTGTAGCGCGCAAAGCCGGCATGCTCGCCCAGGACCTCGCCACTCGTCGACACGAGCGGCCCCGGCGCGAGCGCTGCGGCGCCGGCGGGAAGGCGCCGCTCGAGGACCCCGACGTAGTCGTCGTCGGGCACGAAGCAGATCTCGACCGACTCCGGCTTGTCCGCCGTGACGAGGCCAAGCGCCCGCGCCGCGGCCCGCGTCTCGTCCTTCGACATCTCGCCCACCGGCGTGAGCATCCGCCCCACGACGGCACGGTCGATGCCCCAGAGGAAGTAGCTCTGGTCCTTGGAGCGGTCGCGTCCGCGGAACAGCGCGCCGTCGGCGGCCCGCGCATAGTGCCCGGTGGCGATGTACCGGCACCCGAGCGCGTCGGCGTGCGCGAGGAGGTCGCGGAACTTGGTGAACGAGTTGCAGCGGACGCAGGGGATCGGCGTACGGCCGCGGCTGTATTCGCTCACGAAGTTGTCGATCACGTGGAGGGCGAACCGGTCCTCGAGGTTGAGGACGTAGTGGGGGATGCCGAGGGTATGCGCCACGGATCGCGCGTCGGCGATCGAGTCCAGCGAGCAGCAGGGGCGGTCCGGGACGTCCTCGCCGTAGCAGAAGAGCTTCATCGTGGCGCCGACCACGTCATACCCCTGTTCCACG
>DASUXZ010000173.1:0-2108 GCA_036377655.1 Gemmatimonadales bacterium | reverse complement strand
CGGCCTCGCCCCGCTGCGCCCGCTCCCACCCCTCGTACAGCGCGCGGTACTCGACCCCGCGGCCCACGAACGCCCGGTCCTTCCACTGGTCCGTCCGGACGGCCGGAATCGGGCTCGCGGCGCTCCGCTCCCACCCCCGCTTCCGGAGGCGGAGCGCCATCCCCTCGAGGAGCGGCGACGGGGTGGCGCCGAGCTCCTCGTGCAGGCGCTCGGCCCACGCCTCGTAGATCTTGAGCGCGGTGAGCCGGTCTCCCGCGAACGCGCGCGCCTCCATCTTGGCGCGGATCGCCTCCTCGCTCAGGTCGTCGAGGGCGAGCATCCGGTCGGCCAGCTGCTCGATCTGGCGCGAGTCGCCGGTGCGGCGCGCCCGGTCCATGAGGAGGATGAGCGCGTCCCGCACGCGGGGCAGCCAGCGGCCGCGCTGCCGCTCGCGCCAGAGCATGAACTCCGCCGCCGCCGGCACCTCGAACCCCTCGAGGAACGCGCCGACGTCGAGCGGCGGCGTGACGTCGTCGCCGAGGACGTTGCCCGCGGCGAGGCGGTCGAGGTCGAGGTCGAGGCGGGTGTACGCCCAGCGGAGGTCGTCCCGGCCCGCCTCGACGACGTCCCGCCCGAAGCGGGCCCGGAGCATCGAGAGGCCGGTGGCGAGCGAGTGGCGCCCCTCCGCCTCGGGCAGGTTGGCCCAGAGCAGCTCCGCCAGGTGCTCGCGCCGGTGCCGCGCCTTCGACTCGACGGCGAGATACACGAGCAGCGCCAGGTGCTTCCGCACCTTGAAGCGGATCGGCTGTCCGTCCGGCCCGAGGAGGACCGGCTCGCCAAGGCACCGGAGCTGGAACCGCGGTTCCATACGGCTCGCAGGAGGAGGAGCTGCAATCTGACGGGGGAGGATCAACGAACCGTCAACGTACCACCCGGAAACGCTTTGCGCGACCGTGACGCGGCGCACGGACGGGCGGGCCCGTCCGGCCCTACTCTCCGGCGTTCCCATCGCCAGATACGGTGCCGGAGCCACCGGCGGCCGTTCGATGGCCCGTCACCAAACCCCAAGGAGTGAGAATGCCCGCCATGCGGAACCCGACGCTCGCCGCCCTCGCCCTCTCCCTCGCCATCGGCGTCGCCGCCTGCGGAGACGACGAAGTCGGCCCCGGCGAATGGACCATCGACGACCTGCAGGGCACCTGGACCATCACCCAGCTCGAGTACACCGCCGACGATGATCCGGAGGAGACCTTCGACGTGATCGACGAGGGAACGACCGGGACAATCGTGATCAACGGCAACGGGAACTACACGCTGACCCTCCGCGCCCCCGGCCCGATCACGAGCACCACCACCGGGACCTTCACGATCGACGAGGAGGGCAACGTCGTCGACTCGAACGAGGCCGGCACCCTCAACATCACCCGGTCCGGCGACACGATCACCATCCGTGACGAGAGCGTCACCTTCGACTTCGACGACGATCCGGAGACGGCCGACGAGCAGGCCGACCTCGTCATGGTCTGGGAGAAGGACTGACCCTCCCCGGCCCGACCTGAAGCACCCGCCGCCCGGTCCTCGGATCGGGCGGCTCGCTTTTCGTGGCATCCGCCCGCCCGCGGGCCCGGCATGCCGGTTGCCCCCAACGCCCGAGGTCCGTCGGGCCCGCGCGCCCGGCGTGATCGCATCCTCCTGATACATCACCAGTTGCGCCGGGCGGCCCGGAGCGATGTCGGCTCCGCACGGCCCGGGGGGCGGGCCACGCCATGGGATTCTGCACGACTCTTCGCCGGAACGCCGCGCTGCCGCTCGCCGCCGCCCTCCTGGCCGCCTGCGAGACCGCCGCCCCCGCTCCCTTCGACCCCGCGATCGCCGCCGCCGACGTGGCGCTCCTCGCCGGGGCGTTCGACACGCCGCTCACCGCGAGCCTCGACTTCGCCGCCACCGCGATGGACAGCCAGACTGCCGGCGACACTCCCTCGACTCTCCTCTCGGCGTCGCGCGGAATTCTTCTCGCCGGCGGAGAGCTCCCCGCGTCGCTCGCCGGCACGACGTTCGCCTTCGACGAATCGGCCGGAAGCTACGTCGCGACCGGCGAATCCGGCGCGCCGCCGGGTGCGGTGCGCTTC
>DASUXZ010000172.1:0-14375 GCA_036377655.1 Gemmatimonadales bacterium | reverse complement strand
GGACGGTGCGATGGCGATCGAATCGGTCGATACCACCTGCCCGTCCTGGTAGGTCCACCGCGCCACGAGGTTCGAGTTCGGCGCCATGCCGCTCGTCGCGATCGACGCGTAGATCGTCTCGGTCGGCCGGAAGTCGTCGGTCTCGTTGGTGACGCGCTTGTCGGCGCCGATGGCGCTGCCGAGCCGGACTTCGTTCACTTCCACGTTGTTGGCGGGTGCGGCCGTCCCGGTGCCCGCGCCCGTGTCGCGCGCGTCGTTGTTGCAGGCGCCCGCGGCGAGGAGGAGCGAGCAGGCGGCCGCCGTCCAGAAGCGTGTCGTCATCGGTGCCTCGCTCAGGCGGAGGGGATGGTCAGGACCTGGCCCGGATGGATCAGGTCGGGATTCGAGATCTTGTCGCGGTTGGCGTCGTAGATCACCGTCCACTTCTGCGCGTCGCCGTACTCGCGCTTGGCGATCTTGGAGAGGCTGTCCCCTGCCACGACGGTGTAGGTGCGCTTGCTGGCGGCAGGCGCGGCCGCCGGCGCCGGAGAGGGCGCGGTCGAGGACGCCCCGCTCTTCACGTTGGAGAAATCGGCGCGCGGCTTCTCCTTGCCGCCGAACAGCTTGTCGAGCAGTCCCATGTTGCCCTCGTCGGTTCGGGATCACTGGCGGAAACTGCCCGACATGATAGAGGAGCCACGGCCCGGTCACTGTGACGCGGGGCACAGGTGCGCTCCGGGGCCCGCGCTACTCGCCCGCCGCCGGCGGCCCGAGCAGCAGGATGCCGCCCCAGGTGTCCACCGTGATCCCGCGCTCCGTGCGCTGCCCGTTCAGGTTCGAGACCCGGAGGAGACCGCGCCGCGGGCCGGCCATCGCCGCCACGCGCAGGCGCTCGGCGGGGAGCGCCTGGTCCGCGGGAATCGAGTCCCCGATGCGCCGCGCGAGCGCTTCGATATCGAAGCGGAGCGTGTCGCCACCGACCCGGATGCGCGCGACCTGCCGCATGCTGTCGCCGATGACCTGCACCGTGTCCCGCCCCGCGATCCGCGGCGTCGAGTCGCCCGACCAGACGTTCACCATCCAGGCGTATCCCGCGACGTCCGTCGCCCACTCGGGATCGGCGTTGACGTGGAACCACCCGGTCTCCGAGGCGCGAAAGTACTCGGGCACGTAGGCCACGCCCGCGAGTGCCAGGATGCGCGTGGCGGCCGAGTCGCGCGACTCGCCCCTGCGCGAGAGCGAGTCGAGGCCAATGTCGGGCAGGTCGCGGCCGATCGCACGCGCGATCTCGTGCCGCGCGTCGTGCTCCATGAGGAACCGGAGCGCGGCGCTCGCCTCGCGCGCGGCGGCCGGATCGGTCGCCGCCGGGCCGACGAGGTTCGCGAGCCGGTCGCGCTGGCTCCGGAGCGAGACCGGCGTGAGGCCGAGCGGACCGTAGACCGTGAGCAGGAGGATGAACGCGAGCGAGACCGGGATGACCCGGATGCTCGCGTTCCCGCGCACGGTGAAGAGGATCGCGGTGCCGAGGAGCCAGAGGCCGAGCACGAAGCCGAGGAGGCGGAGCTCCGTGAGCCCGTAGGGAAGGATGCGCTTCCAGAAGGCGGTGAGCAGCATGAGCGCCGCCGGGATGAGCCCGATGAAGAGCCAGCGGGCGTACATCCGGATCCATCCTTCCTCCGGGTCGGCGCGGAGCGGATGGACCAGCAGGAACCCGAGCAGCCCCGTCACCGCGACGCTCGTGACGAGCCATCCGATCCATCCCGCGGGCCACTCGGTGCCGATGACCGTCTTCACGAGGTAGGCGAGCAGGATCACGAGATAGATGAAGACGAGCGGCGTCAGGATGTACTGCGAGAAGATCTTGAGCGCCTTCGGGTACTCCATGTCCGCGGCGAGTGCGGGGAGGTCTTCCGGGATCGACGCGAGGAAGATCCAGGTGTTCACCACGAACGCGATCACGATCCACGTCCTGAGGTACGCCTCGGGCTCGACGTCCAGGCCGAACAGCTTGTCGAGCGCCGCGAGCGCCACGGCGAGCCCCGCGAAGAGCACGCCGGAGAAGACAACGGCCTTGAGGAAGCCGAGGAACAGCCGGCGGTTGTACTGCCAGAAGCCGACCGATTCGGGCGCGCCGAGGTAGGGCACGAACGCGACCGCGAGGTGGAGCGCAGCGCTCAGCTGGAAGTAGCGGATGGCGTGGTGCTTCTCCTGCAGGCCCGGCCACGCGAAACCGAAGAGCACGAGCAGCAGGACGAGCGCCAGCTGGGCGGCGAGCACCCGACCGGCGGCCCGGGGCCCGCGCGCCGGATCGCCGGTCCGCCAGAGCGCGATGGCGAGGGAGCCCGGAATCCCGAGCGCTGCGACGAACGTGATCCGCGCCCAGAGGTCCTCGTCGGCGCCGTCCGCCGTCGCAAGGACGGCGCACGCGGCCGCGGCGAACGCGGCGAGGAGCGTCCACGGAAACCGCCTGATGACGTCGCGCGCCCGCGCGGCGAGGAGGTCGATCGAGGGGAAGCGCATGGGCCTACCGCTGTGAGGGGAAGTTCCGGCTCCTGAAGATATGCGCGTACTGGCCGGCGATGACGACGGCCCCGCCCAGGAAGACGGCCGCCCCGAGCCGCGCCGCCCCTGCCGCCCCGGCGGCCACGCCGCCCGTGAGCCCGGCCACGCCCGCGACGAGCAGGGCGAGCGCCGCCCACGCCGTCGGCCGGTGCACGATCTCGGCCGCGGTCTTGACGCGCGTGGCGCCGTCGCGCCCGTAGAAGTGCAGCCAGACGAGGAAGGCGAGGAGGCGGTACCAGATGCCGCTGATGAAGACGACGAGCCAGCCGAGCAGCG
Source organism: Gemmatimonadales bacterium (assembly GCA_036377655.1). Taxonomy (GTDB): domain Bacteria; phylum Gemmatimonadota; class Gemmatimonadetes; order Gemmatimonadales; family GWC2-71-9; genus CAMLLJ01. Next base: position 11,558 of record DASUXZ010000172.1, on the reverse strand, counting down.
TGAGGAGCGCATAGACCACCCACCCCCGCGCGCTCGTTCCCGGCAGCGCGAGCTGGACGATCCCGACGGCGATCGCGGCAAGCAGCGCGACGAACCCGGCCAGCACGTGCCCGAACGCCGGCTCGAGCTTCCGGATCATGCGGAAACGGAAGTAGCCGGCCACGAGCACGAGGAAGAGGGCGCCGGCCGCGAGCGAGGCGAGCGCCCCGGCCCACGTGAGCGGCGCGCTCGCGAGCATGAGGCCGCCGGCGAGCGTGAGCAGGCCCGCCGTGCCGGCTGGCCCGATGTAGCGCACCGGCCAGCCCGGCGCGCGTGCGGCCACCATGAACATCGGCAGCATCCTGCTCCCGACGCCGACCGCCGTGAGCCCCGCGAAGCCGAATGCGGCGAGGTGAAAGTGGGCCGCGATCGTGCCGAGCCGGTCGAGCCGCCACCAGCCGAGCGCCTCGCCGATCCGCGCGCCGGCGAGGAAGAACGCGATGCCCAGCATCATGTGCGCCACCGACACGTACCCGGCGGTGACCCGCGCGGGCCCGCGCTCCATGCGCCGCCGGTGGGGCAGGAGGTTCCACGCCACGCACCCGATCACGGCGAAGAGGACCATCCAGCCCGCCGCCTGCAGCATGGGTGTCCAGGTCCAGAGGCCCGCGACGAGGAGCACGATGCCGAGATGCAGCAGCCAGCCCCCGGCGACCCCGACGCGGACGCTCCGCGCCCCGGCGCCGAGCGACATCGGGTAGAACTGGTAGAGCGCCCCGAAGATCGACCCGGTGATGACGCCAAGGGTGAAGAGGTGGGTGACGGCGAGGACGCGCGGATGGAGGAACTGGCCGTGCGCGAGCAGCGGCGCGACGACGACGAGCCCGGCGGCCCCGGCCACGAGCCAGGCGACGGCGCCGAGGAAATGCACTCCGGGAAGGCGGAACGGCGGGGCGGAGGCCATGTCGCAACATACAATGGACTATTCTTCTGCCATGCCCCGCACACCGCTCACGGGAACGGCCTGGCGCGAAGCCCGCAGCCTCATCTGGACCTACCGGAGCCGGCTCGCGCTCGGGATCGGGCTCATGCTCGTCAACCGGCTCGCCGGCTTCGTCCTTCCGGCGAGCTCCAAGTACCTCATCGACAACGTGCTCGCGGGCGGGCAGGGCGGGATGCTCGTGCCGCTCGCGGCGGCGGCGGGGCTCGCGACGCTCGTCCAGGCGTCCACCGGCTACGCCCTCGCGCTCGTGATGAGCGTGGCCGCCCAGCGCGCCATCACCGAGATGCGGAAGCGGGTGCAGGCGCAGGTGCTCCGCCTGCCCATCAGCTATTTCGATTCCACCAAGAGCGGCGTCCTCATCTCGCGCATCATGACGGACGCGGAAGGGGTGCGGAACCTCGTCGGGACCGGCCTCGTCCAGCTCGTCGGCGGCCTCTTCACCGCCACGCTCGCCCTCGGCGTCCTCTTCTGGCTCAACTGGCAGCTCACGGCGATCACGCTCGTCGTCATCGTCGTGTTCGGGGGCGGCATGATCGTCGCCTTCCAGCGGCTCCGCCCGGTGTTCCGCGAGCGCGGCGAGATCAACGCGCAGGTCACCGGCCGGCTCGCGGAGACGATCGGCGGGATCCGCCTCGTCAAGACCTACACGGCGGAGCGGCGGGAGCGGCTCGTCTTCGCGCGGGGCGTGCACCGCCTCTTCCGCAACATCGCGCGGAGCATCCGCGGCGTGAACGCCGTCTCGAGCTTCACGACGGTGCTGATCGGCCTCGTCGGCGTGCTGCTGATCCTCATGGGCGGCCGCGCGATCCTCGACGGCACGATGACGCTCGGCGACTTCGTGATGTACGTCTTCTTCATCGGCATGGTGGCCGCACCGCTCGTCGGCGTCGCCAACATCGGGACCCAGATCAGCGAGGCGTTCGCGGGCCTCGACCGGATCCGCGAGATCCAGGAGCTCACGACCGAGGACGCCCACGACGCGGAGCGGCGCCCCGTGCCGGAGCTCCGCGGCGAGGTGGAGTTCGACCACGTGTCGTTCGCCTACGACCCCGGTGTCCCGGTCCTCCGGGAGGTGAGCTTCCGCGCCCCTGCCGGCACCACGACGGCGCTCGTCGGCTCGAGCGGCTCGGGGAAGAGCACGCTCATATCGCTCGTCATGGCGTTCAACCGCCCGACCGGCGGGCGGGTCCTCGTGGACGGGATCGACCTCGCGACCCTCCGGCTTCGCGACTACCGCGCCAACCTCGGCGTCGTCCTGCAGGACAACTTCCTCTTCGACGGCACGATCGCGGAGAACATCGCCTTCTCGAAGCCGGGCGCGACGCGCGCGGAGATCGAGGCGGCGGGCCGCGTGGCGCACTGCGACGAGTTCGTGAGCCGCATGGAGCAGCGATACGACACCGTGGTCGGCGAGCGCGGCGTCAAGCTCTCCGGCGGCCAGCGGCAGCGCGTCGCCATCGCGCGCGCCATCCTCGCCGATCCGAAGATCCTCATCCTCGACGAGGCGACGTCGTCGCTCGACTCCGAGAGCGAGGCCATGATCCGCGACGGGCTCCGCCGGCTCCGGGAGGGGCGCACCACGTTCGTGATCGCCCACCGGCTCAGCACGATCGCGAGCGCCGACCAGATCCTCGTGCTCGAAGAGGGCCGCATCGTCGAGCGCGGGACGCAGCCGGAGCTCCTGGCCCACGGCGGCCGCTACCGGCAGCTCTACGAGAAGCAGTACGGCGTGGAGGCCGACCGCTTCGTGAACCCCGGGGAGGAGATTCCGCAGGTGGTCTGAGCCGGCGTGCTCACCATCTGGCGCAAATCGCGGCCCCGCCGCACCTTGTGACATCCCCTGAGCACTGGACCGGGCCCCGTGGGCGAGGTCGTCGTCCGTGGCTGAGCAGCGCCTCGCCGCTGCCCTTGCCGATCGCTACCGCGTCGAGCGGGAGCTCGGACAGGGCGGCATGGCCACCGTCTACCTGGCGCACGACCTCCGGCACGATCGCGACGTCGCCATCAAGGTGCTCCACCCGGACCTCGGCGCCGCCCTCGGGGGCGACCGATTCCTGAGCGAGATCCGCACCACGGCCCGCCTGCAGCACCCGCACATCCTTCCGCTCCTCGACAGTGGCGAGGCCGACGGCCTCCTCTATTACGTCATGCCGCTCGTCACCGGCGAGACGCTGCGGGCCCGGCTCGACCGCGAGCGGCAGCTGCCGGTGGAAGCCGCGGTCCGGATCGCGTCAGAGGTCGCGGACGCGCTGGACTACGCCCACGGCATTCCCATCGTCCACCGCGACATCAAGCCCGAGAACATCCTCCTCCAGGGCGGGCACGCGCTCGTCGCGGACTTCGGGATCGCCCTCGCCGTGCAGCAGGCCGGCGGCCAGCGCATGACGCAGACCGGGCTCAGTCTCGGCACGCCGCAGTACATGAGCCCCGAGCAGGCGATGGGCGAGCGGACCATCGACGCGCGGAGCGACATCTATGCGCTCGGCGCCGTCCTGTACGAGATGCTCGTCGGGGAGCCGCCGTTCACGGGACCGAGCGTCCAGGCCATCGTCGCGCGCCTCGTCACCGAGGAGCCGCGGCCGATCCACGTGCAGCGGAAGGCGGTGCCGGAACACGTCGAGGCGGCCGTCATGCGCGCGCTCGAGAAGCTGCCGGCCGACCGGTTCGCGCATGCGGCCGACCTGGCGGCGGCATTGGCGGACGCCCGTCCTGCGGAGCCGCCGCGCGCCCGCACGGCCACCCGGCGTGCGGCCGCCGCCGGGCCCTCACGCCGCGCCTTCGCGTCCCTCGCGTTCGCGACCGCGCTGCTCGCGGGCGTGGCGCTCTGGGGCTGGCTCCGGCCGGTTCCGGGCGGCGAGCCGGCCCGCCAGCGAATCCTCCTCTGGGACAAGCCGTATCCGGACCTGGTGGCGCCGAGCAGCGCGCGCGTCGAGAGCCGGTTCGCGATCTCGCCGGACGGGTCCACCATCGCCTTCACCGATTCGATCGACGACGACACGCAGCTGCTCGTCAAGCGCCGGAACGAGGTCCACCCCGTCGCGCTCGCGGGGACGACGGGCGCGGCAGGGCCGTTCTTCTCCCCCGACGGCGAGTGGATCGGGTACTTCACCCACGGCGGCAAGCTGCGGAAGGTGCCCGTCGCCGGGGGCGGGTCGATCGACCTCGCCTCGTCCGGCAACGAGACCTACGTCATCGGCGCCTGGCTCGACGACGGAAGGATCATCTTCGTGAACGACGCGGGCGGGCTCTCCTCGGTGCGGTCCGAGGGCGGCCCGACGATCGCGGTCCGCCTCGCCGATGCAGCGCACCGCGACGACCCGTCGACGCTGGCACCGCTGCCCGGAAGCCGCGGCGTGCTCTTCACCGGCTGCCCGGGCAACTGCGCCACCGGCTCGGGGGCGTACGTCTACGATTTCACGCAGGATTCCACCCGCCTGCTCGTGGCCGACGCCGGCGGCGCCTGGTACTCGCCGACGGGCCATCTCCTCTACGCGAGCCGGGCCGGGGGCCTCTTCGCGGCCCCGTTCGATCTCGATCGCATGGAAGTGACCGGCGGGGCCGTGCCGGTGGTGGACGGTGTCGCGCCGGGCGGCTTTGCGCTCTCGCGCTCGGGCAGCGCGCTCTACACGATCGGGACCGAGGACGCCCGGGGCTCGAAGCTCGTCTGGGTCTCGCGCGACGGGTCCGAGGCGCCGTTCGCGCAGGACTGGATCGCCGCGTTCGAGTACCCGGCGCTCTCGCCCGACGGGACGAGCATCGCGGTCAGCGTCCGCGACGCGACGACGCAGCTCTGGATCGGCCGCGTGGACGGATCGCGGCTCCGGATCTCGCGCGACGAGCTCGGCGCCTGGCGCCCCTCCTGGACGCCCGACGGCCGGCACGTCGCCTTCACCACGACGAACGTCGCCACGCCGTCCGTCGGGGCCAACGACGCCTGGCTGAGCCCGGCCGACGGAAGCAGGGCGCCGCGGCTGCTCGCGGACCTGCCGACCGGCATCTGGGAGGTCGAGCTCAGCCGGGACGGGAAGTGGGTGGCGCTGCGGTCGGACGAGCAGGCCGGGTTCAGCATCCTGTCTGCCGCGCCGATGGACGGCCGCTCGGCACCGACGGTGATCTATGGCGACAGCAGCTTCACCACCCAGATCGCCCTCTCGCCGGACAGCCGCTGGCTCGCGTTCACGTCCGACCGCTCGGGACGGAGCGAGGTCTACGTCGCGTCCTTTCCCGGCATGCAGGTCAAGTATCCCATCTCGCAGGGCGGCGGCACCGAGCCGCGGTGGGCCCACAGCGGCCGCGAGCTCTTCTTCAAGAGCCGGGGACAGCTCATGAGCCTTCCCGTCGCGCCGGGATCGGGCTTCGCTCCCGGCAATGCACGCGCCCTCTTTCCGGTCGGCGCCTACGCCCGCGCGAACAACCGCCCGCAGTACGATGTCGCCCCCGACGATCGGCGTTTTCTCATGATCCGCCGGCCCGACCGGAAGGAGCAGGAGGTGGTCCTCGTGGAGAATTTCCTCGCCGACCTCGCGGCGAAGGTCCGCCGGTGAGCGCGCCCGACCGCCTCCAGGCGGCGCTCGACGGCCGCTATGCCCTCGAGCGGGAGCTCGGCCAGGGCGGCATGGCGACGGTGTACCTCGCCCACGACCGGCGCCACGACCGCCGGGTGGCCGTGAAGGTGCTCCGTCCGGAGCTCGCTGCCGTGATCGGCGCCGAGCGCTTCCTCTCCGAGATCCGCACCACCGCCAACCTGCAGCATCCGCACATCCTCCCGCTCTTCGACAGCGGCGAGGCCGACGGGTTCCTCTTCTACGTGATGCCGTTCGTGGAAGGCGAATCGCTGCGCGACCGCCTGGCGCGCGAGAAGCAGCTCCCGATCGGCGACGCCGTGGGGATCGCGTCGGAGGTGGCGAGCGCCCTCGACTACGCCCACCGCCACGGCGTCATCCATCGGGACGTCAAGCCCGAGAACATCCTGCTCCACGATCGTCGCGCGCTCGTCGCGGACTTCGGCATCGCGCTCGCCGCGAGCAAGGCGGGCACCCGCATGACCGAGACCGGGATGTCCCTCGGCACGCCGCACTACATGAGCCCCGAGCAGGCGATGGGCGAGCGCGAGATCACCGCGCGCTCGGACGTCTACGCGCTCGGCGCGATGCTCTACGAGATGCTGTCGGGAGACCCGCCGTTCACGGGGAGCACCGCGCAGGCGATCGTCGCCAAGGTGCTCACGAGCGAGCCGGCTCCGCTGCACCCCCAGCGCCGCAGCATTCCCGAGCACGTCGAGGCGGCGGTGATGACGGCGCTCGAGAAGCTGCCGGCGGACCGGTTCGCGACGGCGGGCGAGTTCGCCGCCGCGATCGCCGGGGGAAGCGGCACGCGACTGGCCCCCGCGCCGCGCCGGGACGCCGCCCGTCGTGGAGCCGGCACGCTGGCGCTTGCCGCCGTCGGGGTAGTGGCACTCGCCCTCGGCGCGCTCGGCGGGATGCGCGTCCGCGGGGACGATGCCGCCGAGCGGTTGCCCGCGCGCTTCGAGATCTCCGCGCCGGGCCTCGGCTTCTCGCCCTGGCGGAACGTGAGCCTGAGCGCGGACGGCCGGACCCTCGTCTACTTCGTCGCGGGGCGGGCGGATGCGGCCGGACTCTACGTGCGGCCGCTCGACGAGCTGCAGGCGCGCCAGATTCCGGGCGTCGGCGGTGCGCAGTCCGCGGACAATCCCTACATCTCGCCCGACGGGCGCGAGCTGATGGTGAGCCGGCAGGGCCAGACGTACCGGGTGCCGATCACGGGAGGACAGGCGACGCCGGTTCCCGACGTGCCGGAAGCACCGTTCGGCATCATCGACGATCGCGGCGACATCGTCTACAGCGGGCTCGATGGCGGGCTCTGGCGGCTCCCCCGCGGCGGGACCGCGGCTCGTGTCTCGGAGCCCGACACCGCCGCCGGCGAGCGGCGCCAGCTCCTGAGCGACGTGCTGCCGGGCGGGCGCATCGCCCTCGTCGGGGCCGGCGGAGGGACCGGATTCTCGGGGCGGTTCTACGCGCTCGATCTCGAGACCGGCGAGCGCACGCCGCTCCTCGACGTCGACCTGCGCGCCGCCTACTACATCGGCCACAACACGCTGGTCTACGTCACGGCCGACCAGATGCTCCACGGCATCCGCTTCGACCCGAAGTCGCTCACCCTCTCAGGCGAATCGGTGCAGCTCGGCGGCCCGGTCGAGACGATGCCGCTGGGCACGCCGAGAGTGGCGGTCTCGCGTACCGGGACGCTCGTCTATGCGCCGCGAAGCCCGGCCGAGCTCGTGGAGGTGAGCCGCACCGGCGTTCCCCGTCCGCTCATCGACCGGAACGCCGAGTACCACAATCCGCGCTTCAGTCCCGACGGGCGCTCGATCTCGGTGGACATCAACGAGCCGACGGGCCGCGACGTCTGGGTCCTGTCGCTCGAGCAGGGCACGCTCACGCGCGCAACGTTCGAGAACGACGGGCACGACGCGATCTGGTCGCGCGACGGTCGTTCGCTCGTCTACGTCGGCACCCGGAACGGCCGGATCGTCCTGCTGCGGTCGCGCATGGACGGGAGCACGGGCGAGCAGCTCGCGCCGGACGTCGCGGCGGCACCGGCCGGCTGGCTCGCCGACGGGCGGCTCGTCACCATCACCGCCGCCGAGGCGCAGCGGCGGGGATGGAACATCGTCGTGGATTCCGCCGGCCGGCTCGTGCCGTTCCTGGCGACGAACTTCAGCGAGGGGTGGGTCTCCGTCTCGCCGGACGGGCGCTGGATCGCGTACGCCTCCGACGCGTCCCGCCGCTTCGAGGTGTACGTCGCGCCGGTCGATGGCAGCAGCGGCCGGATCCAGGTCTCGATCAACGGGGCGCTCGAGCCGGCCTGGAGCGCCGATGGCCGCATGCTCTATTACACCTCGTCCGACACCCGCCAGCTCATGGCCGCACGGCTCGAGCTCTCGCCTGCGCCGCGCGTGCTCTCGCGCGATCCGCTCTTCGATCTCGGCGATTTCGTCGGCGCCGAGCCCCACGCGAACTACGACGTCGCGGCCGACGGCCGGATCGTGATGGTGCGGCGGCCGCAGACACCGCGGCTCGTGCTGATCCAGAATGCGGACCGGCTCGTCGGGGCGGGGTCACAATGAAAGAACTTGCGCGCGGGAGCATGGTGATGCCGGTTTCGCGAGTATGGCGTGCTGCGCTCATCCTGGCCTTCGGAATCCTGGCGAGCTGCGACCGATCCCGGAGCGAGGGAGAGGGTACTGCACCGGAATGGAGGCACCGAACGATCGCGGTGGGACAGGGAGACTCCCTGTATCTGGTGCATCGCAGACTCGACCGGGAGCACATCCTGGTCTTCATCCCCGGCCTGGCCGACACGTGGGAATCCTACCTGGCCCTCGCCGCCGAGCTGCCCGATACCTTGGGGATGGTCCTGGTGGATCCGCTCGGGCACGGTGCATCGACCAAGCGCGCCGGCGCGAGCGGTCCCGGCCGTCAGGCCGAGGCGCTTTCGGCGGCGCTCGACTCGCTCGGCGTGAGGCCGTTCGCGGTCGTCGGCCACTCGAACGGCGGCATCATCGCGCAATTCTATGGCAACGCCACTCCCGGCCTTCCCGCTGCGGTCCTCATCGCGTCGGGGAGTGGATTCGGCACGCATCCGGCCGCGGACGATTTCCGCGCGCTGGCCGCCTCGCTGCCCGATACGGTCCCCGACGAGGTGCTCGAGCTGCAGCGCGACAGCTTCCGCGGGCCGGTCCCGGATTCGATCGTCCAGCCGTACATCGACGCGGCGCGGGCCACGCCCGGGCGCGTCTGGCGGGAGGTGATCGACTCGCTGCTCGCCTTCGACACGCGGGTGTTCCTCACCGGCTGGCGCCCGCGGACGCTGCTCGTCCTGGCCGAGGAAGATGCGGTCATCGGCGACGACGGGATGATCGAGCTCGCCGCGGCGATGCCGGGTGCGGACACCGTACGGATCCCCGGCACGTCCCATGGCGTCCACTGGCAGCGGCCGGATGCCGTCGCGGACGCGGTCATGGCATTTCTCGCGACCGTGGAATAGCGGCGCGCCGTCGGCCGGTTCCGGGTTTCAGTCCACCGATGTCAGGAACTCGATGAGGAGCCGGTTGAACTCCTCCGGCTTCTCCATGTGCGGCAGGTGGTCGGTCCCTGTCATCACCGCACGCTCCGCCCCAGCGATCATCGCTGCCGTCGAGTCGGCGAACATCCGCACCGATCTCGAGTCGCGGTCGCCGATCACGACCAGCACCGGGTCGCGAAGCTGGCCGAGGCGGCGGCTTGCCGGCGGAGTGAGTGGCTGCTGCGGCCAGGCCGCCATCGTCCAGATCCCTGCGTTCTCGCGGACCATCCGCTCGACCTTCTCCTTCACCCCGGCCTGATTCGTCGCGACCGCCACCATCGGGTTCGCGAGCCATTTCTCGAGCGCCTCCTCCCGGCGCCCGGACCGCACCAGCGTGATCACCTCCGTGATCGCGTCGATGTCGGACTGCGGATAGCGGAACCCGTCGGCGCCGGACGCCACGACCGTGACCGACCGCGTCCGCTCCGGGTGCAGCAGTGCGAACGTGATCGCGAGCGCGCCGCCGAGCGAGTTGCCGACGAGGTGCGCGTCGTCCATCCCGAGCCGGTCGAGGAGGGCGACGAGATCGCGCACCGGCGAGTACGCCGTGTCCGGCGCCGGGGAGCGCCCGAAGCCGCGGTGGTCATAGCGGAGCACGCGGTACTCGCGCGCGAGCACGTCGAACTGGCCGTCCCACATCCGCATGTCGCCGAACCCGCCGTGGATGAGCACGACCGGCTCGCCGGAGCCTGCGACTTCATAATGGATCGCTCCGCCACTCACGGGCGCAGTACCGGTAATGACATCTGCCCGACCTCCACCGCACCCGATGGTGACCATCGCCACGCCTAGCAATGCACGCCTTCTCATCGAGCCCTCCGCGCTTCCGCGCCTCCGTGGTTCTCGATCAAGCTATTGCATTCCGAAGACGATCGTGAAAACGTACCTGCTGACCTTTACGCGGAGGCGGCAATGGCAGCAAAGAAGCGCACGCGCAGGTACGGCAAGGCGGCAGGGAAGAGCGTCGAGAGTGCGATGCGGCGGCGGAAGAAGGGCACGCTCCGCCGGAGCAAGGGTGGCCGCGGCGGGCGCGTGAAGAGCCGCGACCAGGCGATCGCCATCGGCCTCTCGGAGGCGCGGAAGAAGGGCGCGAAGGTGCCCGCCAAGAAGCGCGCCTCGAAGAAGCGGGCCAGCACGCGCCCCGCGAAGAAGGGCGCGCGCCGCTAGAGCTTGCTCGTCTCCCGGACCGTTTCCCGGTTCACCACGCCCTCGAAGCTCGCGCCGCTGCCCAGGCTCGCGGCGGCACCGCTCCCGAGGGCGTGCGTGTGCCCGGCCCCCTTCCGCGCCAGCCCGTAGTACACGAGCAGCCCGAGCCCGACGAACAGCAGCAGGATCCCGAGCACGATCGGCTCGTCCCGGTCATAGGGAAGCAGCTGGATCACGACGAGCGCCGCGCCCGCCGCCACCGCGACGATGCCCCACTTGAGCGCGCCGCTCACCCGGTCCCCGGCGCTCGCGGCGAGCATGCGGGAGATATCGCCCGCATTGCCCGCCGCGATGAGCCGGCGCCGGATCAACGCGTCGGCGATGATCCGGGCGAGTCCCAGGAACATCATCGCGATCGCCACGAACATCACGACCGGCACGATCACGTCACTGTCCAGCATGGCGTCCTCCGGGTCTCCGGTCCGCGCGTATCCTCAGGAATCCATCCGTCGAAGCATCGCCTCGAACCCGGGATGCCCCTTGAGCGGCCGGAACATCGGATCGAGGCGCATCCATGCCGCCGAGTAGTGCTGCGGGCGCTCCTCGATCTTCTGTAAGGTTTCCACCGCCTCGTCGAGCATGCCGAACACGAGATAGATCCGGGTGACGATGATGTGCGTGTACCCGACCTCCGCGATGTCACCGCGCGCCGTTGCGGCCGAGAGCCCGCGGAGCCCCGCCTGGAGCGCCTCCTCGCGGCGCCCGAGGTAGGCGAGCATGAGCCCGTAGAGGGCGTTCGTCTGCCCGCCGTCCGGCGAATCCTTCATCTGCTGGATGGTCGGCGCGAGCGCGGAGTCGGCGTAGGCGCGGGACCGGCTGCGGTCGCCGGCGTCCCAGTGGGCCGTGGCGAGCGACTGGCCCCACCAGGCGCGGTCGTGATCGAAGGCGGCCGGGCTCAGCCGGAAGAGCAGCTGCTGCTCCGCCGGCTCGAGGAACCACGACATCTCGAAGAAGCCGGCGAGCTGGGCCACCATGGCCGGCGGGGGCACGATCGCGAGCGCCTCCCGGATCACGCGGCGCGCGTTCGCGACATCGCCGAGCGCCAGGTACGCCATCGCCTGGTACTGGATGGACTGCATGTCGCCCGGGGTGAGGGCCCGGACCTCGTCGCCCGCGCGGACGGCGTCGGCATGCCGGCCGAGGCGCACGAGCGTGAAGAGGCGGGACTGCGCGATGTTGGCCGAGCGCGGATCGAGCGCCCGCGCGCGATCGAGGAGGGCGAGTG
>DASUXZ010000171.1:0-5053 GCA_036377655.1 Gemmatimonadales bacterium | reverse complement strand
AGGCCGGTGGTCCGCTCGAGCCCCTCGGCAGTCGCCGCCGCGACCTCGCGGGCCGTGCTCATGTCTCGGCCATGGTGCCGCGCACCGGCACGAGGAAGAGCCCGTCGCGGAACTCCGACGTCAGGGTCTCGAGCGCCGCCTGCGGGAGGCCGCGGCGGACGGCGTCGTCGCGAAGCGGCGCGGCCTGCGCCCCCGCGCGATGGGGCGGCGCCGATTCGTCCGCCGAGATCTCGCCGAGCTGCTCCACGTAGGCGACGATGCTTCCGAGCTGCGCGACGAGCAGCGGCAGCTCCGAGTCGTCCACGGCGATCTCGGCGAGCTTCGCCGCGTGCAGCACGTCTTCGTTTCCGATGCTCATGCACCCTCCCAATCACGCTCGAGCCCCGCGTAGGCGACGAGGAGCTGTTTGGTTCCGACGGTTGCGTCGTCGAAGGCGACGGTCACCTTGAGGTCGCGGCCGCCACCGGTAAGGCCTTGAATGGTGCCGGAGCCGAAGCGCCGGTGCTTGACCCGCTCGCCCTTCACGTACCGCGGCGCGTCCTGCGACGCCTCTTCGACCGGGGGCGGGGCGGACGCAGGGCGTGCGGAGGAGGTGGACGCGGCAGTGCTCCGCGCGCCACGGTCCCATCGCGCTCCGCGCGCCGCCTGGCGCCCGAGCGAGCCGCCCCAGTCCGGCGCCCACAGGCTCGTGGTGCGCTTCTCCTCGACGACCGCCGGCGGAAGCGCCCGCAGGAACCGGGACGGCGCGCCGGGCCGAAGCTCGCCGCCGCGCCGGCGGGCGCGCGCCCACGTGACGTAGAGCTTGTCCTTGGCGCGCGTCAGGCCGACGTAGCAGAGCCGCCGCTCCTCCTCGACGCCGTCCGGCTCCTCCGCGGCGCGGGCGAGGGGGAAGAGGCCGTCCTCGAGGCCGGCGAGCACCACGACGGGCCATTCGAGCCCCTTGGCCGTGTGGAGCGTCATGAGCGTGACCCCGTGCTCCTCCCCCGAAATCCGGTCGTTGGCCGAGACGAGCGCCGCCTCGGCGAGGAACCGCTCGAGCGGCGTTCCCTCGTCGTCGGCCGGCTCGACGACTTCCGACCAGTTCGCGGCGCTCGCGAGGAGCTCCCTGACGTTCTCCCAGCGCTCCTGCCCCTCGAGCCCTTCCGCGAGAAGGTGCGCCTCGTATTCCGTGGCGCGGATGACTTCTTCGAGGATCTCGGCGGGCGCTCCCGCCGCCGCCGAGGCCGTGAGCCGGTCGACGAGCGCGGCAAAGGCGCGGAAGGCCGTTCGCGCGTTCGGGCGCAGGTCGGCGATGCCGTCCGCGAGGCGCGCCGTCTCGAGCAGCGGGCGTTCCCACCGGATCGCCGCTTCCTGCAGCAGCGCGATGCTCGTGTCGCCGAGCCCGCGCTTCGGGACGGCGACGGCGCGGAGAAAGGCCTCGTCGTCCGCGGGATTCGCGGCGAGCCGCAGGTAGGCGAGCAGGTCCTTGACCTCGCGCCGCTCGTAGAAGCTCGTGGCGCCGATGAGCCGGTACGGGATGCCGGCGCGGCGGAACGCCTCTTCGAAGGCGCGTGACTGCGCATTGGTGCGGTAGAGGACCGCCATCTCCTCGAGCGCCCATTCGCCGGCGGCGCGGCGGCGCTCGAGCTCGCGGACCACCCACTCAGCTTCGTCCCGCTCGTCCGCCGCCGCAAGGAGCGTGAGCGTTTCCCCGCCCTGCCGGCGGGTCCGGAGCGTCTTCCCGATCCGCCCGACGTTCTCCGCGATCACGCCGTTCGCCGCGTCGAGCACGGCCTGCGTCGAGCGGTAGTTCTCCTCGAGGCGGACGAGCTTCGTGGCGGGAAAGTCCCGCTGGAACTCGCGCATGTTCCGGACGTCGGCGCCGCGCCAGCCGTAGATGGACTGGTCGTCGTCTCCCACGGCGCAGACGTTGCCGTGCGAGCCGAGGAGGCGGATGAGCTCGTACTGCGCGCGGTTCGTGTCCTGGAACTCGTCCACGAGGATGAACTGGAACCGCTCGCGGTACCAGGCGAGCCGGTCCGGATGCTCGCGAAAGAGCGTGAGCGGGTGCAGCAGGAGGTCGTCGAAGTCCATCGCGTTCGCGGCGCGGAGCGCCGGGCCGAGCGCCGCGAAGACGTCCGCCGCCACGGCGGCGAGCCGGTCGAACCCGGCCGCCGCCTGCAGCGCATCCGGCGACTGCATGCGGTTCTTCGCGGCGGAGATCACCGACTGCACCGCGCGCGGCGTGAACGTCTTGGTGGAATGACCCCGCTGCTCCATGAGCCGGCGAACGAGCGAGACGCTGTCGTCCTGGTCGTAGATCGTGAACTGGCGGGTGAACCCGAGCCGCTCCGCCTCGCGCCGGAGGAGCCGCGCCGAGAGCGAATGGAAGGTCCCGATCCAGAGCCCGGCCGGGTCGCGCTCCAGGAGCCGGCCGATCCGTTCCTTCATTTCTCCGGCCGCCTTGTTCGTGAACGTGACGGCGAAGATCCGCTCGGGCGGCACGCCGTGCTGCTCGATCAGGCTCGCGATGCGCGTGGTGAGCACGCGCGTCTTGCCGGACCCGGCGCCGGCGAGCACGAGCAAGGGGCCGTGGACGTGCTCGACCGCCTCGCGCTGCGAGGGATTGAGGGATTGCAGCCACTGGCGGGCGAGGGTGGACGTTTCCATCAGGCGGTCGGCTCGGCAAGCGGCAGGCGGATGAGGAAGCACGCCCCGCTGTCGGTGGGTTCGAGAAGGAGCTCGCCGCCGTGCGCATCCTCGACGACGCGGCGAGCGAGGGCGAGGCCGATGCCCCACCCTCCCTGCTTGGTGCTGATGCCCGGCTCGAAGAGCGCGCGGCGGATGTCCTTCGACACGCCGGGCCCGTCGTCGATCACCCGGAGCTCGGCACGGCCATCGGTGGCGCTCGCCCGCAGGATAATCGTTCCCGAGCGGCCGTGCAGCGCGTCGATGGCGTTCTTGACGAGCGCTTCGAGCGTCCATTCGAGGAGGACGGCGTCCCCGGTGACCGTGGGACCCGCGCCCGGGGCCTCGACGCGAAGCTCGATCGTGTTGGCCCGGCGCGGCAGCCGCGGCCGGAAGTACTCCCCGACGCGTCCGGAGAGCGCGCCGAGGCCGACCGGCTCCCGCCGCGCCGGGTTCCCGATCCGCTCGAAGCGCTGCGCCACGCGGTCGAGCCGTTCGGCGTCGGCGGCGAGGTACTCGGCGAGCTGCGGCGGCGGCGTCGGCCGCGAGCGGATCGTCTCGATCCATCCCTGGAGGCTCGTGAGCGGCGTGCCCATCTGGTGGGCCGCCTCGCGCGCCATGGCCACCCAGAGCCGGTCCCGCTGCGCGCTCATCGCATTGCGGTAGGCGAAGACGGCGACCGCCACCATCGCGGCGATCGTGAGCGCCTGCATGACGGCGAGCGTCGTGAGCTGGCGCTCCGCCGGCATCGGGCCGAAGTGGACCCGCTGCCCGAGGAGCGAGTCGTAGAGCGGCGGATTGGCGCGGTCGAGCCGCGCCACATACTCGGCGATCCGCGGGTCGTCGGCGGGAAGCGCCGCGAGCCCGCCGGGGAGATTGTCGGCCGCCGTGACGTTGCCGGCCGAGTCGGTCACGACGAGCGGCATCCCGAGCCCGCGCACCTGCTCGGCGAGTTGCAGCAGCGCGA
The DNA here is from genome assembly GCA_036377655.1 of Gemmatimonadales bacterium. Classification (GTDB taxonomy): domain Bacteria; phylum Gemmatimonadota; class Gemmatimonadetes; order Gemmatimonadales; family GWC2-71-9; genus CAMLLJ01. The sequence goes on along the minus strand of DASUXZ010000171.1, from coordinate 1,419 downwards.
CGCCTTCGCCGCCGGGCTCCGGCGAGCTCAGCCCGGAAAAGACGCCGGAATAGAGCCGGCTCATGGAGTGCGCTTCCGCGCGGAAATGGCGGGCGACGAGGTAGCCGGTGCCGAGGCTCATTCCGGCGAGCACTGCGACGAGGAGGACCGCCGCCGCGGGCGCCATGCGCCGCAGGCGGCGCTGCGGCTTAGGCACGGGGGACGAGCCGGTCGGTCCCGAGGAACTGGACCAGCGGCTCGGGGATGCGGACGGAACCGTCGGCGGACTGGTTGTTCTCGAGCAGCGCGATGATGGTGCGCGGCAGGGCGAGCCCGGACGCATTGAGCGTATGCGCGAGCTCCGGCCGGGCGCCCGGAGCGGGACGGAAGCGGATGTTGGCGCGGCGCGCCTGGAAATCGGTGAAGGTGCTCGAGCTCGACACCTCGAGCCAGGTGCCGACGCCGCCCGCCCATGCCTCGAGGTCGAGGGTGCGTGCCGCCGCGAAGCCGGTGTCTCCCGCGGCGAGCTCGACGACGCGATACGGCAGGCCGAGGCGCTGGAGCACCGCCTCTGCGTGGCCGGTCAGGAGCGCGTGCTCCGTCTCGGAGGCCTCGGGGCGCGTGATCCGCACGAGCTCGACCTTGTCGAACTGGTGCACGCGAATGAGTCCGCGCGTGTCCTTGCCGTGCGCACCCGCCTCCCGGCGGAAGCACGGCGTCCAGGCGGCGAAGGCGAGCGGCAGCGAGGCACCGTCGAGGATCTCGTCGCGGACGATGTTCGTGACCGGCACCTCGGCGGTCGGGATGAGGAAGAGGTCGTCCGCCGGCGACGCGTAGACGTCGTCCTCGAACTTGGGGAGCTGGCCGGTGCCGGTGAGCGTGGCACGGTTGACCAGGTACGGTGGCGCGATCTCGGTGTATCCATGCTCGCCGGTGTGGAGATCGAGCATGAAGTTGACGAGCGCGCGGACGAGGCGCGCGCCGGCACCGGTAAAGAGCGGGAATCCCGAGCCGGCGATCTTCGCGCCGGCGGCGAGGTCGAAGAGCCCGAGCGCGGCGCCGAGCTCCCAGTGCGGCTTCGGCGTGAAGTCGAACCGCGGCGGCTCGCCCCAGCTCCGCACGACCCGGTTGGCATCGGCGCCCCCGTCGGGGATTCCGGGATGGGGAACGTTCGGGAGGCGGAGCAGGAGGTCCTCGAGTGCGGCGTCCACGTCCCGCGTTTCTGCGTCGAGGCGCTTCACCTCGTCCCCCGAGCCGCGGAGCCCGGCCATGAGCGCGTCGGCCGGCTGGCCGGCCCGGCGGGCGGCGGCGACCGCCTCGGTGGCGGCATTCCGCTCGGCCTTGAGCGCTTCGGCCCGCGAGAGGATCTCGCGGCGCTTCCGGTCGAGCGCGAGCGCGTCCGCGAGCGCCGCGTCGAGCGCCGGGTCGAGGCGCCGCGCG
>DASUXZ010000170.1:0-14960 GCA_036377655.1 Gemmatimonadales bacterium | reverse complement strand
TGTAGGGCGCATGCGGCGAGACGCCGATCCGGATTCGGCTCGAGACGAACCTGCGCCGTTCGTGGACCCGCGCCTTGAGCCCGGCGAGGCTCTCGGCGCACTGGCCGGGATGCGGCCCGAACACCTCCTGATACGCGATGCCGCTTCCCCCCTCCGCCGCGAGGGCTTCGATCACGGCGCCCGAGTCGCCCGTGTCGGCGACCGTCGTGACGCCGGCCGCGAAGCAGTCACGGACGCCGGCGCGCGCCGCGCGAAGGAAGTGCGCGTAGTCGAAGGTCGCCTTGAGCGCGATGATCCGGCGGATCCACGCCTCGAACTCGGGCTCGTCGATCGCGCCGGCGAGGCCGGTGAGCTCGAGGTGCGTGTGGGCGTTGACGAGACCGGGAAGGAGCGCGGCGCCGGCGAAGTGCTCGGACGGGACGCCGGGCGGGTGCGGAACGGATTCACCGGGTCCGGCGGCCGCGATCCGCCCGTCGGGCCCGATGAGAACCGCGCCGCCCGCGACCGGCGCTCCGTCCATCGGGAGCATCCAGTCGGCGCTCAGGCGGCGCGGACGGGCCTCAGCGAGGGGCAACTGGCGCGGGAGTCGCCGGCGGTGCGGGTCGGGTATCGGGCTCGGCGCCACCGGTGTCCGGAATGGCGACCTGCCCGGAGAGCGGGGTCGTGGTATCGCCTGGCTGCGGCGTGGCCCCGATCCCGAACGGGCTGAAGATGCCCTGCGTGTGGATCGGGCAGTATTCCGTCGGCTCGGTGCCGGGTATGAAGGACTCGATGTAGTGCACTTCCTTCGGGCAGACCGGCGCCGCGAGATAGCCGGTGGTGTTGTCCACCTCGGCGACGGTGAGCGCCGACGGCCGGCCCCACGCGGAGGGCGCCGGCCGCCGCTCGTACACCTCGTTCATCATCGCGGTCCACGCCGGGGCCGCGAGGCGGCCGCCCTGGGCGTTGTTCATGATCTTCGTCGGCCGGTCGAAGCCGAGCCAGACGCCGGTCACGAGATCGGGCGTGAACCCGACGAACCAGACGTCGTTGTAGTCGTTCGTGGTGCCCGTCTTGCCGCCCGCCGGGAACGCGATCTTCGAGCCGACCGAGCCCGCCGCGGTGCCGCGCCGGATCACGTCGCGGAGGACGTCCACCATGAGCCACGCGTGCTCGCGGCTCATCACCGGCTCGAGCCGGGGGCGCGGCTCCCAGACGATGTTGCCGTCGCGGTCCTCGACCCGCTCGATCGGGTTCGGCACGGCACGGTCGCCCAGGTTCGAGAAGGCGGTGTAGGCCGCGATCATCTCGAGCGGGGTCACGGTGGCCGCGCCGATGCTGATGGACGGCACCGGGATGATGCGCGACGTGATCCCGAAGCGCCGGGCCTCGCTGATCACCGCGTCCTCGCCGATGTCCATGCCGAGCTTGATCGCCGGAATGTTCCGCGACTGGTAGAGATGCCAGCGGAGCGTGTGCGGCCCGGTGAAGGCGAGATCGTAGTTCTGCGGGGTCCAGAGGTCCTGGCCGGGCACCTCGAGGCTGAACGGCTCGTCCACCACGATCTGCGAGAGCGGGTAGCCGAGGCGGATCGCCGCCGAGTAGACCATCGGCTTGAAGGTCGAGCCGGGCTGCCGCTCGCCCTGGGTGACCCGGTTGAACTTGTTGTCCTCGAAGTCCCGCCCGCCGACCATGGCGCGGATCGCGCCGGTCCGGGCCTCGAGGGTCACCATGAGGCCCTGCAGGTACGGCGTGTTGGCCCGCGCGTCGTCCCCGGAGGCGCCGCTCTGCGCCTTCTCGGTGAGGTAGTCCTCGTACGTCCCGTGGCGGAACTGCGGCATCCCCTCGACGGAGCGGAGCTGCGCCTCGAGCGCCCGCTCGGCGGAGAGCTGCATGTCGAGGTCGAGCGTGGTGTAGACGCGATAGCCGAGCCGGTAGAGGTCCTGGCCGAACCGGGCCTGCAGGATCTGGCGGACGTACTCGACGAAGTACTCGGCCACGCCGGTGAAGTCGGAGCGCGACGAGAGCTGCAGCGGGTACGCCTTCCAGCGCTCGGCTTCGGCGGCGGTCAGCTTGCCGTTGTCCCGCATGAGCCCGAGCACGAGGTTCCGGCGCTGCACGCTGTTGTTCGGGTGGCGGCGCGGATTGTACCGCTCGGGCGCCTTCGGAATGGCGGCGAGCGTCGCCGCCTCGGCGACATTGAGGTCGCGGACCGACTTGCCGAAGTACCGCTGGCTCGCCGCCTCCACGCCGTACGCGCGGTTCCCGAGGTTGATCTGGTTGAGGTAGAGCTCGAGGATCTTCTCCTTCGAGAACTTCTCCTCGATCTCGCGCGCCACCTTGGCCTCGCGGATCTTGCGGCGGGGCGAGCGGTCGCGGCGGTCGATCGCGTCGGGCCAGAGGTTGCCCGCGAGCTGCATCGTGATGGTGGAGGCCCCGCCCGCGATCCGGCGCTCGACGATGATGTCCTTGGCGGCCCCGAAGACGCGGATCCAGTCGATGCCGTGATGCTGGTAGAAGCGCTTGTCCTCGGTGCTGATGAACGCCGCCACGACCGCCGGCGACATCTCGCCGAGCGGCACCACCGTCCGGCGCTCGAGGCCCAGGTCCGTGATGTGGCGCCCATCCGCGGCGTACACCTTCGCGGCCTGGTCCGGGTCGTAGGTGCCGAGGTTGTCCACCGACGGGCAGGTATCGCCGAGGCAGGCGGTGAACCAGAGCGCGAGGACCACCGCGGTCACGAGCGCGAGCGCCCCGGTGGTGCCGAGGAGGAGGAGGCGCACGGCGCGCGGCGAGAGCCGGCGGCGACCCGGCGAAGCGTTTTCGGCGCGTCTCGAGCGGGATCCGAACAGGCGGGGCATATGCATCGTAAGTTAGCTGCCCGGCGCCGCGGCTGGCACCCGTCCGGGTGCGAGACTGTCCCCTGCGGGGCCTGCTTGCCGCCCCCGGGCGCAGCGCCTACTCTTGGCGGCTATGTCCTCCCTTCACGATATCCTGAGTGAGCGCGGCCTCGTCCACGATGCGACCCCCGGCGCCGCCGAGCGGCTCGCCGCCGGGCCGATCGCGGGGTACGTCGGCTTCGATCCCACCGCCGATTCGCTCCACGTCGGAAGCCTCGTCCCGGTGATGGCGCTCTCCTGGCTGCAGCGGACCGGCGGGCGGCCCATCGTCCTCCTCGGCGGCGGCACCGGGATGATCGGGGACCCGAGCGGGAAGCGCTCGGAGCGTCCGGTGATGGCGCTCGAGCAGATCGACGCCAATGCGCGGGCGCTCGAGCAGCAGCTCGGCCGCTTCCTGCGCTTCGACGGCCCGAATGCGGCGGTGATGCTCGACAACGCGCGGTGGCTCCGCGACCTCCGCCTCATGGACTTCCTCCGCGACACCGGGCGCCATTTCACCGTCAATTACATGCTCCAGAAGGAGGCGGTGAAGAGCCGGATGGAGACCGGCATCTCCTTCACCGAGTTCAGCTACATGCTGATCCAGGCCTTCGACTTCTGGCAGCTCTTCCGGACGGAGCAATGCGAGCTCCAGCTCGGCGGCAGCGACCAGTGGGGCAACATCACGGCCGGCATCGAGCTGATCGCGCGCCGGGAGGGGCGCCAGGTGCACGGCGTCGTCCTTCCGCTGCTCACGACCGCCGGCGGCGCCAAGTTCGGGAAGAGCGAGGGCGGCAACGTCTGGCTCGATGCCGCGCGCACGAACCCGTACGAGTTCTACCAGTTCTGGCTCAACACCGACGACCGCGACGTCGAGCGGTTCCTCCGCTTCTTCACCTTCCTGCCGCTCGCGGAGATCCGCTCGGCGATCGAGCGCCATGCGGAGGATCCGGCGCGCCGGGAAGGCCAGCGTCTCCTCGCTCGCGAGGTGACGGCGCTCGTGCACGGCGCGTCGGCGGCCGACGCGGCGATCGCCGCGAGTGCGGCCATCTTCGGCGGCTCGGCCGACGACGCCGACTACGCGGCGCTTGCAGGGACCATGCCGAACAGCACGGTGGCCCGCGCCGAGCTCGATGCGGCAATTCCGCTCGCCGACGTGCTCGTGCGCGCGGGCCTGGCGTCCTCCAAGAGTGACGCCCGGCGCGGCATCGCGGGACGCGGGTACTCGGTGAACGAGTCCGTCGTGTCCGACGGGACACGCCGCCTCTCGGCGAACGACGTCCGTCAGGGGAAGTACATTCTTCTTCGCAAGGGGAAGAAGACCTATGCGATGCTGGTGGTGGACGGGTAGCCTTGCCCTCGCGCTCGCGGCCGGCGCCGGGCCGATCGAGGCGCAGTCCGGTGCCGAGCGCCGGGCGCTCGACGCCTTCCGCGATTCTCTCCTAGGGGCCCCCTCCACCGCAGCGCTGAACGCGATTCCTCCGGAATGGTCGGGGGGAGTCGCACCCGGCCTCGCCCGGCTGAGGCGCGGCTTCCACTGGCTCGCCCGCGGGCGGCTCTCCGGTCGCCGAGGGGACCTCGACCGCGCGCTGATCGAGCTCGACTGGGCCGTGACGGCCGAGCGGCAATGGCCGTACGCGTGGTTCGGGCGGGGGCTCGCCAAGCTCGCGCTCAGCGAAGCAGGATTCCGGCCCAAGCCGATGGCCGGCATGCCGCCCGGGCGGAACTTCTATCAGGGCTTCACCTCCGACCTCATCGCGGCATTCGAGCGGGATTCCCTGTTCGCGCCTGGCGTGGAGCTGCTGGCAGAGCTGCTCCCGCCGCAAGGGAACCGGTCCCAGCCCGTGGCCTTCGTCCGGGCGCTCGAGCGCGCCGCAGCGAATGGCGCCACGAATGCCGCGGTGCACCTCGTCCTCGGCCGCGCCTATCGCGCCATCTGGGACGACGAACGCGCCCTCGCCGCTTTCGATGCCTATCTCGCCGCCGGCGGAGATCCCGGGACGGCGGCGCTCGAGCGGGCGCGGAGTCTCGCGGGCCTCGGCCGCCTCGACGCCGCCGCCGAGGCGTACCTTCGCGGCGTCACGCTCGACGCCACCGAGACACGCGCGCATTTCCGCCGCGACCTGGCCTGGGTCGCGACCGACAGCGAGCTCACCGCCTTCGACGCCCTCCCTCCCGAGCTGGTCGGCCGCTGGGTCTCGGATTTCTGGGCGCTGCGCGATGCGGAGAACCTGCGCCGTCCCGGCGAGCGGCTGCGCGAGCACCTCCGGCGATGGAACTACGCGCACCGGCGGTTCCGGGTGGTCGAGCCCGAGCGGAAAACGGATTACCAGAAGGTGATGTTCCCGGACATCGGTGCCTGTCTCGAGGCCGGGCCGAAGAGCCTCGACAACCTCTCGTTCGAGGATCCCTCGCGCCTCGCCGACGCCCGGAGGCGCGAGCGCATGCTGGACCACCGTGGCATCGTGTACATCCGGCACGGCGAGCCTGCGGCCCGGCTCCGCGCACCGGGCGAGGGGGAATTCGACGTCGAGCAGGTGGCCGGAGCGACCGCGACGGACGCCGGGCACGGGTCCGATGCGTTCAGCCGTCGGGGTGACGACGACACCGGCGTCATGGGACGGGTGGACGAAGTCTGGCAGTACTGGATCGCGGGCGACAGCCGGATCTTCTACTTCAGCGGCAGCCTCCCGCTCGGAAGGACCACACCCTCGACACTCTACCCCTACGTGCCGCTGCGGCCCGCCCTTCTCTACCGGGTCGCCGCGCTCGACGCGCGCTACCTGAAGGTGGCGCGGGCCGCCGAGCTCCAGCTGGCCGGGATGCGGCGCGCCGGCCCGATAGCGTGCATGGCGGAAAGCATGCGGCTCCGGAGGGAGACGCGCACGGCGATGGAGACGTCGGTCAGGACCGACACCTATTCGCTCCTCTTTCCCGAAGGGCTCGACCCGATCGTCCAGGCCGCCGCCGTGGGCGACCCGGCCGCGGGCCAGGGCCGGCTCCTCCTCGTCTATGCGATACCCGGCGAGCGCCTCGTTCCGAGCCCCCTTCCCGACGGAAGGGTCACGTACCCGATCGCCATGAGGTTGACGGCCATCGACCGGGCGCACCACCAGGTTCGCGGAATCGACTCGCTGCGGACCTTCGTCGTGCGGGACAGCATTCGAGCCGGGTCGTATCTCACCGGGCTCCTCGAGCTTCCGTTGCCGGCGGGAGCGTACGAAGTACGCGTGGCCCTCCACACGCCCGACGAGAAGGCGGGCTCCGCGCTCGAGCTCGGCACCGTCGATCTCGGCGCGCCGGCAGGCACCCTCGGCATGAGCGACCTCCTGCTCGAAGCGGACGGTGGCGGACTCCGCTGGAGCAATCGCGGCGAACCGGTGATGCTCAACGCCCTCAACGCCTACCGGCCGGGCGATGCGGCACCGGTGTACTACGAGGCCTTCGGGATGGTCCCTGGCCGGACCTACGAGACCACGCTCTCGGTCCGGCGCGCGGGCGACGACGACGGCCCGAGCGTGTCCGTGGTGTTCAGCGAGACGGCCGACCGGCCTTCGGCCGCGTTCCGCCGGACGATCGGCCTTGAGAACATCGACCGCGGGCAGTACCGTCTCGCCCTCACGATCCTGGAAAAGGAAACGGGAACGCGAGTCTCGCGCTCCCGCCTCATCAACGTGGTGCAGCCGGTCAGAAGCCCCAGCGCGTCCGCCGGCGAGTAGTGCGGCGCGGCTTGACGCCGAGCATGCCGAGCACGCCGCGCGCGATCTCCCGCCCGACGGTCCGCCCGATCGTGAGGCCGATCGCCCCGATCGCGGCCTGGGTCGCGGTCTTCCGCACCCGCCCTCCCGTCCTTTCCGCTTCGGCCGGCGGCGCCGTCTCGGCGATGCGCTTCGAGAGCAGCTCGTGCGCGCTCTCGCGGTCGATCGCCTCGCCGTACTCCGCGAGCAGGTCCGACTGCGCGAGCTCGACCTTGAGCTCCTCGGGCGTGAGCGGGCTCATCCGCGCCGCGGGAGGGATGAGCCGCGTCGCGACAACGGGGGTCGGCCGCCCCTTCGGGTCGAGCGCCACGACCACCGCCTCGCCGGTCCCGAGCGAGGTGAGCGTCTCCTCGAGGTCGTAGAGCGCCGTCTTCGGATAGGTCCGGACCGTGGCCCGGAGGGCCTTGTCGTCGTTCGGCGTGTGGGCCCGGAGCGCGTGCTGGATCCGGTTGCCGAGCTGGGCGAGCACCTCCTCGGGCACGTCCCCGGGGGTCTGCGTCACGAAGAAGACGCCGATGCCCTTCGAGCGGATGAGGCGGATCACCTGCTGGACCTGCTCGAGGAACGCGCGCGGCGCGTTGTCGAAGAGGAGGTGCGCCTCGTCGAAGAAGAAGACGAGCTTCGGCTTCGCGAGGTCCCCCACCTCGGGGAGGTTCTGGTACAGCTCGGCGAGGAGCCACATCATGAACGTCGAGAAGAGCGCGGGACGGTCCTGCACGTCGGCGAGCTCGAGCGAGGTGACGACGCCGCGGCCGTCGGCCGTCACGGTGAGCAGGTCGTGGATGTCGAATTCCGGCTCGCCGAAGAACTGCTCGGCGCCCTGCTGCTCGAGCTCCACCATCCGCCGGAGGAGCACGCCGACGCTCTGCGCCGAGACGGCGCCGTAGCCCTCGAGCTCCTGCTTGCCGGCGTCGGAGGTGAGGAACTGGAGGACCGTCCGGAGGTCGGCGAAGTCGAGCAGGGCGAGCCCCTCGTCGTCGCAGTACTTGAAGACGAGGCTCAGCACGCTCGTCTGCGTCTCGTTGAGGCGGAGCACCCGGGCGAGGAGCAGCGGCCCGAACGAGCTCACGGTGGCCCGGAGCTGCACGCCGTTCCGGCCGGTGAGGCTCACGAACTCGACCGGAAAGCCGGACGGCTTCCACTCGTAGCCCATGCCGCCCGCGCGCGCCGTGAGCTTGTCGCTCGCCTCGCCGGGCACGGCGAGCCCCTGCAGGTCCCCCTTGATGTCGGCGATGAAGACCGGCACGCCCGCCGCCGAGAGCTGCTCGGCGAGGAGCTGGAGCGTGCGGGTCTTGCCGGTCCCCGTCGCGCCGGCCACGAGGCCGTGGCGGTTCATCATGGCGATCGGGATGCTCACGGGCGGCGACGGGTGGATGCCGCCCTCCCGGTCGAGCGCCGCGCCGAGGCGGATCGCCGGCGCGTCGAAGGCGTAGCCGGCGGCGAGCATCTCGTCGAATGCGCTCATGCGGTTCCCCCGGTCTTCTCGAGAATGTCGGCGACCTGTGCGAGCTCGTCCACGGTGTTGAAGAGGTGCGGGCTCAGGCGGAGCGATCCTTCCCGCAGACTGCAATAGATCCCGGCCTCCCTGAGCCGGGCGTACGCCGCGGCCGCCTTCGGCGGGGCGACGCAGAGGATCGCCGAGCTGCGCGGTCCGCGCGGCGACGTGATCCGCACGCCCCGCCGCTCCGCCCACTCGACGACCGGCCCGTGGCATGCCCGCGCGTGCGCGCCGATCCGGGCGGGCTCCTGCTCGAGGATCAGCCCGACCGAGGCATTGAGGCCGGCGAAGTCCTGGAACGGAAGCGTGATGACCTCGAACCGGCGCGCGTCGGCGCGCAGCTCCGTCCTGTAGCGCGTGAGCTGGCTGAAATCGTCGGTGCCCTCGAACGCCATCCAGCCGGCGAGCGGCGGGACGAGCGCCTCGATCAGCTCCCTCCGGACGTAGGTGAATCCCGAGCCCCACGGCGCAAGGAGCCACTTCTGGCCGCCACAGGAGAGGATGTCCACCGGCGTCCTGCGGAGGTCCACCGGCACCTGGCCCAGGCCCTGGATCGCGTCCACCACGAGCCACGTGCCGGTGCGCCGCGTCTCCCTCGACAGGGCGTCGAGGTCCACGGCATAGCCATTGCTGAACTGGACGAGGGACACGGCGAGCACCTTGACCTGCGGATCCTGGATCCGCTCGAGCAGGTACCGCTCGTCCGGCCATCCCTCGGGCGTGACCGGGGCGAGCTCGAGCCGGATGCCGCGCCGCGCCAGGTGGAGCCAGGGATAGACGTTCGCGGGAAACTCGCGGTCGCTCGCCACGATCACGTCCCCGGCCTCGAGCGGCAGCGAGAGCGCGGCCAGGTTGAGCCCGTACGACGTGTTGGTCGAGAGGGCGATCTCCTCCGGCGACGCGTTCACGAGGGTCGCGAGGAGCCGGCGCGACTCGGCGAAGATCGCGAAGAGGTCGGGATCGGGGAGGAGGTGCGGCGCGCCGCGCTGGCGATTGAACCGCTCGAGCGTGGCGATGGTGCGCGCCGGGAGCGGCCCGATGCTCGCGCTGTTGAGATAGGTGACGCCGTCGAGGCCCGGGAACTCCGCGGCGCGGAGCCCGGCGCCGGGGGCCTCAGCGCTCGGTGCGGAGGCGGGGATCGTAGATCTCACGGAGGATGTCGCCGACGAGGTTGAAGCCGAGGACCGCGATCCCGATCGCGATGCCCGGAGCGAAGGAGACCCAGGGCGCCACGCGGAGGAGGTCCCGCCCGTCCGCGACCATCGAGCCCCAGCTCGGCGTCGGCGGCTGCGCCCCGAGCCCGACGAACGACAGGGCCGCCTCCGCCATGATGGCCCCGCCGATCCCGAGCGTGGCGGCGATGATGACCTGCGCCTGCACGTTGGGGAGGAGGTGGCGGAAGAGGATGCGCGCGTCCCGCGACCCGAGCGCCTGCGCGGCGAGCACGAACTCGGAGCGCTTGAGCGCCAGCACCTGGCTCCGGACGATGCGCGCCATCGCGGCCCAGCCGACGATACCGATCACGAGGAAGATCACCGGCAGCGACGGCCGCACGGCGGCGGCGACCGCGATGAGGAGGAGAAGCGTCGGAAAGGCGAGCGTGATGTCGGCCAGGCGCATGACGAGCGCGTCCACCCAGCGCTGGTAGTAGCCGGCGAGGAGCCCGAGCGTCACGCCGAGGAGCACGGCGACGGTCTGCGAGATGAGCCCGACGGAAATCGAGATCCGGGCGCCGTAGATCACCCGGCTCAGCACGTCGCGGCCCTGGGAATCGGTGCCGAGGAGGTACGCGCCGCCCGGATCCCGGAGGTAGGCGCCGCGGAGGTCGCCCGAGAGCGGGTCGTGCGGCGCGAGCCACGGGGCGAAGAGCGCGGCGAGCACCACGGCGGCCACGAGCACGAGCCCGAGCTGAAAGAACCGGTCGCGCGCCAGGCGGCGGCGCAGCGGCGACGGCGATGAACCGCGGCGGCGAAGCATGGCGGTAGGTTAGCCTCCCCGCCGATATTCCGGCAACCGATGACCGAACGTACCGTCACACTCGTGCTGAGCGGCGGAGGCCTCAAGGGCCTCGCGCACATCGGCGTGTTCGCGGCGCTCGAGGAGCGCGGCGTGAAGCCCGGCCTCGTGATCGGCTCGAGCATGGGGTCGCTCATCGCCGCGGCGTGGGCGAGCGGCATGTCGCCGAAGGACATGCGGCGGCGGGCGCTGCTCGTGCGCCGCCGCCACGTCTTCCGCGTGGCCCACATGGACATGGCGTTCCGGCGGATGCTCTCCCCGGCGGTCTACCGGCCGGAGCCGCTGCAGGAGCTCATCGACGACCTGGTCGGGGACCGCCGCTTCGACGACCTCCTCCGCCCCCTGCTCATCAATACCGTGGACCTCCACTCCGGCCGCCAGGTCTTCTGGGGACTTCCCGGCCGCCGGAACGCGCGCGTCGCCGACGCCGTGTTCGCATCGTGCGCGCTGCCCGGCATCTTCCCGCCGCGCGAGATCGGCGGGCGGACCTACGTGGACGGCGCCGTCGTCGAGAACCTCCCCGTGCGCCTCGCCGAGATCGCGAGCGCCGACCCGGTCCTCGCGATCAACCTCACCGAGGTGAGCACCGAGCGCGCGCCGGACGAGACGGCGGGATTCGCCGCGACGTACATTCGCGGGCTCGAGATCGTGATGCAGACGCAGAGCCAGACGAGCCTCGATCACTGGGGCGGCCCTCCCCTCCTGCTGGTGCAGCCGGAGGTGTCGCACGTCTCGATGTTCTCGTTCACGCAGACCGGCGAGCTCGTCGCGGAGGGCCGGCGCGCCACGCTCGCGGCACTCGACGCGCTGCCGGCGCCGCTCCACGACCTGCCGGACGGGCTCTACCCGCGCCGCCGCGTGCGCGTCCGGGTCAACGAAGCGCGGTGCATCGGGTGCCAGCTCTGCGCGCTGAGCGCGCCGGAGGTGTTCCGCATGGTGGGGGACAAGGCGGTGGTGACGCACCCGGAGCGCGACTGGTCGCCGCTCGACGGGCGGTACGTCCACGAGTGCCCCACCGCGGCGATCGAGTTCGACGAGCTCACGGCGGAGGGAGAGCGCAAGGCGGGGTGAGCGCCGGGCGGAGCCTACTTCCGGCCGAATTCCTCCGCGATCGCCTGCAGGTCGTTCGTCACGCGGGCCCAGTTGAAGTGCCGCTCCACCGAAGCGCGTCCCGCGGCGCCGAGCCGCTTCGCGAATGCCTCGTCGCCGAGCACGCGCTCGATCGCCGCCACGAGTGGATCGGTCCGCTCGGGATCCACGAGCAGCCCGTTCTCCCCGTCGGTCACGAGCTCCGGCACGCCCCCGCTCCGCCCCGCGATGACCGGCACGCAGCAGGCCATCGCCTCCGCCATCGAGATGCCGAAGCCCTCGACGCTCCGGCCCTCCCGCCGCGACACCCCGAGATACAGGTCCACTGCGTTGTAGAGCGCCGGCAGCTCGTCGTCGCTCACTTCGGGGATGAACCGGACGCGGTCTCCCACCCCGTGCGCGTCCGCGAGGCGCTGGAGCGCCTCGCCGTGGCGCCCGGGTCCGCCGATGGCGTAGCCGAGGTCGGGGATCCGGCCCTTGAGCGCGGCGAGGGCGCGGAGGCCGGTGTCCACTCCCTTGTGCGGCGCATTCGCGCCGAGGGTGAGCATCCAGCGGCGGCCCTCGATGCCGTACTTCCGGCAGATCGCCGCGGCGTCGATGCCCGGATGGAACGTGTCCGGGTCCGCGCCGAGCGGCACCACGCGCACGGGCAGGCGGGAGGCGTCGAGCTCGAGCTCGCCCAGGATCGCGGTGAAGAGGTCGCGCGTCCACTCGCTCACCGCGACGACGACCGAGGCGCTGCGGAGCAGCGTGATCGCGGCGCGCCGCTTGATCGGCGAGCGATGGATCTGGTGCTGGAGCGCCAGGAGGTCGCCGCCGTAGACGATCACCCCGTACGGCACGCCGAGGCGCTCGCGCACCCAGCGCGCCGCATACGCTGCGGGCTTGAGGTGGCCGCACCAGACGAAGCCGGCGTCGTGCGCGCGGGCGAGGGTCGCGGCGCGGCGGGACCAGAGGAGGAGTCCGGGAAAGACCCGCAGCCGGCGCGAGGGCAGCGGCATCCGGTCCACGCGGCTCCCGGACGCCGCGTCCGCAGCGCCGTCCCGCCCGGCGCTTCCGGTCGAGACGATGAGGCGGCCGTCCGGATGGCGGGAGGCGATCTCGCTCATCACCCGGGCGATGCCGCCGCGCGCCGGCGGGAAGTCGTACGCGAGCAGGAGCGACGGTCTCATCGGGTCAGCCGCGGCGAGGGGTGAGCAGGGCGATCGGAAGCACCACCTCCTCCGGCGACACGCCGCCGTGGAGGAAGGCGCCCCGGTAGCGCGCCTGGTATTCCCGGAGCTTCGTCGGGTAGACGAAGAAGCGGTCGCCGGTGGCGAGGAGGAGGCGCGTGGAGGGCGTGCGCAGCGGAAGTCCGTAGCTCGCGAGGTCCTCGACGAGGATCGCCGCGTCCGCGTCCTGCGCCTTCAGGTCCTCGCCGAACTTGTAGCGCAGGTTCGACGTCGTGTCGCGCTTGGCGAAGACCGTGGCCGGCGTGTGGCAATGGATCGAGCCGTGGTCGGTGGTGAGGAGCACCGGCACCTCGCGTCGCTCCGCCTCGCGGAGGGCGTCCCAGAGCGGCGAGCGCTCGAACCAGGTGCGCGTGAGGCTCCGGAGCGCCGGCGTGTCGCGCGCCACCTCGAAGAGCGTCGAGTTCTCCGTGCGCCCGTGCGTCAGCTGGTCGATGAAGTTGAAGACGAGCGCGGTGACGCCGTCCTGCGCGAGGTGGCCGGGCAGCCGGCGCAGGAGCCCCTCGCCGTCGGCGGCGGTGAAGACCTTTTCGTAGTGCACCGGCACCGAGCGGCCCGTGAGCTCCTTGAGCTGCTCGACGAGGAGCTCGGCCTCATGGGCGTTGAGGCTCGCCTCGTCGTAGTCGGCCCACCATTTCGGGTAGCGCGCCTTGAGCTCGGCGGGAAAGAGCCCGCTGAAGATCGCGTTCCGCGCGAACGGGGTCGCGGTCGGCAGGATCGAGAAGTAGTGCGCCGTCTCGATGTCGAAATGGGCGCTGATGAGCGGGCGGATCATCGCCCACTGGTCGAGCCGGAGGCAGTCCACGACCACGAGCAGCGCGCGGCCGTGCGCCTCGAGCACCGGCCGGAGGAACTCGGCGCCGATGTCCACCGAGAGCGGCGGGCGGTCGCTCCCGGAATCGTGCAGCCAGCCGGCGTAATGGCGCCGGAGGTAGCGCGCGAAGTCCTCGCGGATGCTCGCCTGGAGCGTGCGGAGCGCCTCCTGCAGCCCGGGCTCGTCGGCCTGGCCGAGCCGCACCTCCCACTCGGCGAGCTCGACCACGAGCTCGACCCATTCGCGCCAGGCGAGCGGCGCGCCGCGGCGGGCCTCGAGCTCGCGGAAGCGCGTGGCGAAGTCGCGGGAGAGGCGCTGCTGGCGGATCCGGTCGCCCTCGAGGAGGCGGGTCACGACCGAGAGGATCTGGCGCGGGTTGACCGGCTTCGTCAGGTAGTCGGAGACGTCGGCGCCGATCGCGTCACGCAGGGTGTCGGGCTCCTCGCTCTTCGTGACCATGACGACGGGCATCGCCTGGTCCATGCCGCGAATGGCGCGGAACACCTCGAGCCCGCGCCGGCCCGGCATGTGCTCGTCGAGGAGGACGACGCCGTACGGCTGGCGCTGGAGCAGCACGAGCGCGTCGTCGCCGTTCGTCGTGGTCTCCACGGCGAAGCCCTGCTCCTCGAGGAACATGACGTGCGACGTGAGGCTCTCGGCCTCGTCGTCCACCCACAGGATGCTTCGCGGACGCGGCATGTGCGGAAGGTAATCGGGCGACTCGCGTGTCGCGGCGGATCGGGTGGCGGGCGCTCCGGGCGGTCCGTACATTCTCGCCGGTGACCGAATCGTTCGTGACGACGGGTTGGGACCCGGCGTCGTCCGCCCTCGCCGACCTGCTCGCCCGCACTGCGCGCGGCCCGCGCCGGGAGGGCGTCTACGCGCTCTGGCTCACGGTCCGCGTCGTGCAGGACCTTCTCCTCGATCCCCCGCAGCCGGAGCGCGCCCAGCGCCGCCGGCTCGCGGCGCTCGAGCAGCGCCTCTCGAGCCTCACCGTCCCGCCCCCGCTCCGCCGCGCCCTCGCGGGCGCCTTCACGCAGCTCGCCTCCGCCGAGCCGGCGAGCGCGCCGGTCATCCTGAGCCAGCTCGTGGCCCCCGCGCGCGAAACGGCGGGCGCGGAGGCGGGCGAAGCGGTGGCGCTGGCGGCGAAAGGGGCACGGCAGGTGCTGGGGCGGCGCTAGCCGGGAACGACCCGGCGACGCCGCCCGGAAGGCGGGCTACTTCGGGGCGCCGAGACTCCTCGGGCGCATGGTGTTCGTGGTGTCCGCAGCGGCCTCGCGGCGGCGCATGTAGTCCTGGTCGCGGCCCGGGGCCGCGCCGTTGAGCTCCACCCGCGTGGCGCCCCCCGGATTCTCCGCGATGCGGACCCAGAGCGGCCGCTTCCCCTCCGCGTAGAGCAGCAGGGTCCCTGCCGAATCCCGCGAATCGCTCACGAGCCGCCACGGCGCCCGGGCCAGGCTCTGGCGGTACATCTCGGCGACCGCCTCCTGCGACGCGGGCACGTCGATCACGATCTGCAGTGCGTCCTGGCTTCCGCTCCGCGACACGACCTGTCCGTTGGCCGGCAGGGGGAGGTCCTGGAACGCCTCGCCGAAGGCGGGAGGATCGTCGGGCGGCGGCGGCGCGGGCTCGCAGGCGGCGACGGCGAGCATCGCGGCCACGAGGAGGCTGGGAAGGCGCATAAGCCGGGATGATAAC
>DASUXZ010000169.1:0-16582 GCA_036377655.1 Gemmatimonadales bacterium | reverse complement strand
ATTCGCCTCCGGCGAGCCGGCCGACCGTGGTGCCCGTGTCGAACCGGCCCGAGACCGAGATTCCGGTCACGGTGAGCGATCCATAGGAATCGCCCGCGACCTTGGACTCCCACGCCTCCGCGAAACGCAGCGTGATGACGTCGCCCACCCGCTCTCCCGTGAATTGCGGAGAATTCAGTCCGAAGCCGTCCGCGCGTCCATTCGCGCGGACGACGAGGTTGAACTGGTTGAACTGGTTGGCCCCGCCTTCGCGATTGACGAACACGCAGTACGTGACCGGTCGCTCGCCTTCCTCGTAGGGTATGGCGATGAAGCGGCCGGACGAGTTGTAGGAGCCCTCCATCCAGCCCCGGTCCGGCAGGTAGCGCCCCTCGAGCGAGAGGCGGAAGATCCCCGGCGTCCGCGGGCCTTCCGCGAACACGCGGTCGCCTTCCACGGTGCCGGTCGCCGTATGGACGGTGCCACTGAGCTCGGTGAGCGCGACCTCCACGACGTCCCCCGTCGTGACGACCGTGATCGTGGCCGCCTCGAAGGTGGGCCCCGCCGCCACGCCGCGATACAGGGATACGGTGCCGGGCTCGTTCCCGCCGCAGGCGAGGAGCGAGGGAACGAGCATGGTGGCGAGGATATGTCCACGTCTCATCGTCGCTCCGGGAAGGCGGGAATCATTCCTCTGGGAATCATTCTTCGTCGTATCGGCCCCGCACGCGCGCCTCGGTCTCGTCGGTGGCCGCCGGACGGGGCACGTCGCGCCGCTGCAGGCGCATCCCGAGATCGGCGAGCGCCGCGAGGGCCAGGACGGCCGCAAGGCCGCCGAGGGCCCAGAGCAGGGCCGACGTTGCCGCGGCACCGCTCGCGAGGCGCCAGGCCGCGAGGCCGATGGCGAGGACCAATCCGCCGGCGAGGCCGGCCCGGTAGGGTCGATGGGTCATGGATGCATTATGCAGACTCCGGCGGCTCGCTGCCACCGGGGGCGCTCGCCGGCTGCGATGGACAGGCCCGGGATCGCACCCTATCCTTGACACTCCCCCACATTCAGCGTTTTCCCAGAGGCCGCCCCGCATGCGGAGCAGCGTCATGTCGTTTCGACCATGGAAGGCCGGCGCGCTCCTGTCTCCGCTCGTGCTGGCCACGGCATGCGGCGGCGAGGGATCCGTCATCGAGAATCCCGTCGCCGTCCGGCTCGGGATCGCGGTGGCGCCCCCGGCCACGGCGCAGAGCGGGGTCCCCTTCGCGACGTCTCCCGTGGTGCAGCTGCTCGACGCGAACGGCGAGCCCGTGGCGCAGGCGAGCGTGCCGGTCACGGCGTCCGTGCAGGGCGGGAGCGTCATCGGTACCGCGTCGGTGCGGACGGGATCCGACGGCCGCGCGGTGTTCTCGGACCTCGCGCTCGGCGGGGCGCCCGGCGCGCGCACGCTCGTCTTCAGCTCCGGCACGCTGCAGGCCGCCAGCCATGCGATGTCGCTTGCCGCCGGGCCGGCCGCGCGGCTCGCGGCGAACTCCGCGCTCACCCAGCCGGCCCTCGCGTCGAGCGCCGTCGCCATTCCGCCGTCGGTCAAGGTGACCGATGCCGGCGGCAACGCCGTCGCCGGCTTCTCCGTGCAGTTCGCGGTTGCGAGCGGCGGCGGAACGCTGGTGGATCCGCTCCGCGTCACCGGCGCGGACGGTGTGGCGACGCTCGGCTCGTGGACGCTCGGCCCCGTCACCGGCGCCAATAGCGTCACTGCCACGGCGGCCGGACTCGAGGGAAGCCCGGTCACGTTCACGGCGAACGGCGTGGCGCTCATGCCGACGCTGATGGCGCGGGAGGCGCCCCAGGACCAGGCGGGTCAGGTCAACGGCCAGGTTCCGGTCGCGCCTTCGGTCCGCGTCACCGGTCTCGGCGGCGCGCCCGTTCCCGGCGTCACGGTCCAGTTCGTGGTCATATCCGGCGGGGGAGCGCTCGCGGAGGCGCTCCCGATCACCGACGCCTCGGGCATCGCGTCCGTGGGATCGTGGACGCTCGGAAGCGTGGGCGAGAACCAGGTCAACGCCCTGCTCCCGGGCGTGGCCGGGAGTCCGACCGTCTTCCGCGCGACGGCGACGCAGAGCGGAACGGTCACGGCGATCCCGACCGACGCCGTCGGCGTCGTCGGCGCCGCCGTGACGCCGCCCGGTGTCCTCGTGCGCAACGGCAGCGGAGCGCCGCTCGCCGGTATCGCGGTGGCGTTCGAAGTCGCGAGCGGCGGAGGCACGGTGCAGGGCGCGGAAAAAGTCACCGGTGCCGACGGGCGCGCCTTCGTCGGGGGATGGACGCTCGGCCCGGCCGCCGGCATTCAGGAGCTGCGCGCCACCGTCCCGCCCGGCTACGGCGGCAGCCCCGTGCTGTTCAGCGTGCAGGCGGTGGGCAGCGCGCCGAGCAGCATCGCGATCGCCGCAGGGAACGGGCAGACCGCGCGGGTGGCGTCCGCCGTGCCGGTACGTCCCGCCGTGCGCGTCACCGACGCAGGGGGGCAGCCGGTGGCGGGCTATCCGGTCACCTTCGCGCCATCGCAAGGTCACGTCACCGGCGGAAGCGCGCTCACGGATGCGAATGGCGTCGCCACCGTCGGGAGCTGGACGCTCGCCGAGGCAGCCGGAAGCCAGTCGCTGACGGCGGCATCGAGCGTCGGCAACGTCCAGTTCACGGCCACCGCGACGGCGGGCCCGGCGACCAGGTTCGCGCGTGTCGGCAGCTTTACCGGCCAGGTGGGCGGGTTCGCGACCGGCGCCGGCGCCGGAATCCGGTCGACCGACGACTGGAACAACCCGGTCGGCGGCGTGCCGGTCACGTTCGCCGTGTTCGACGGGCCGGGCTCGAGCGTCGACGGAGCGGTGCAGGTGACGAACGGGTCGGGCTTCGCGGCGCCGGTCAACTGGAAGCTCGGGACCACGAGCGGGCAGTATGCCGTCAGCGTCACCAGTCCCGGGCTCGAGACCGGCCTGCTCTTCGCGCAGGCAACCGCGGGGCCGGCCACGCAGATCACCATGTTCAGCGGCGACGGCCAGACCGGCGGAGTCCGCCGGCTCCTTCCCGCGAGCCCGACGGTGCGCGTGGCCGATCAGTACGGCAACCAGAGCAGCGGCTCCGTCACCTTCGCCGTGACCGGCGGTGGCGGGAGCGGAGGCGGAACGGTGCCCACGGCGGAAACCGGCCTTGCGTCCGTCAAGTGGAAGCTCGGCAGCGATCCCGGCACCAACCACATGCGCGCGACGCTCGACGGGACCGCCTCGACCTACGAGTTCACGGCCACGGCGACGCCGGTCTCCTCCGATTTCCGGATCGACGTCCGCTTCATCTCGGCCGTGACCCCGGCGCAGGAGGCGGTGTTCACGGCGGCGGCCGCACGCTGGACGGACATCATCCTCGGCGACATTCCCGGCATGAATGTCAACCTCGCCGCCGGCGCCTGCTTTCCCTCGCAGCCGGCGATCCAGGAGGCCGTGGACGACGTCGTCATCTTCGTGGACCTCACGCCGATCGACGGGGTCGGCGGCGTGCTCGGCAGCGCCGGCCCGTGCGCGCTCCGGCTCTCGAGTCTCCTCCCCGGCGTCGGCGCCCTCCTGCTCGACGTGGCCGACGTGAACGACATGCTGGCACGCGGCGAGCTCGCCGACGTCGTGGCGCACGAGATGGGACACGTCCTCGGCGTCGGCTCACTCTGGGAGCTCAAGAACCTCACGTCGAACGAGGGGACGGCGAGCGTGTCGTACCACGGCACGGCGGGAGTGAACAACTATCATGCGATCGGCGGGCAGCTGAGCACGGTGCCGGTGGAGAATTCCGGCGGGCAGGGCACCGCGGACTCCCACTGGCGGGAATCGGTGTTCTCGAACGAGCTCATGACCGGCTACATCTTCACCGCCGGCAACCCGCTCACCCGGATGACGATCGGCTCCGTGCAGGACCTCGGCTACCCCGCGATCGACTACGGCACCGCGGACTCGCTCTCGTTCCGCCCGCAGCTCCGCACCACGTCGGCGCTGCGGCCGCTCGGCGAGGTCCCGCT
The DNA here is from genome assembly GCA_036377655.1 of Gemmatimonadales bacterium. Lineage (GTDB taxonomy): Bacteria > Gemmatimonadota > Gemmatimonadetes > Gemmatimonadales > GWC2-71-9 > CAMLLJ01. The sequence continues at coordinate 12,554 of DASUXZ010000169.1, read as the reverse complement.
CAGGTCGCCGATCAGGATCGTGGACGATCTCGGGCGGATCGTGGCGGAGCGGCCGAGGGTGCGGTAGAGGCCTGCCGGAGATCAGACGCCGCCGATCGCCTGGATCGGGTCGAGCCGCGCCGCCTTGCGGGCCGGGTACCAGCCGAACACGAAGCCGACGGCCACGGCAAAGCCGATGGCGAACGCGATCCCCGGCCCGCTCAGCGGGATCACGAACTCCTTCCCGAAGCTCGCTCCGATGAGCTTCGTCACCGTGATGAGGGCGACCCCGCCTCCCACGCCGGCCACGGCGCCGACGAGCGCGAGCGTGAGCGACTCGGCGAGGAAGAGCCGCATGATGTCGCCGTCGCTCGCGCCGAGCGCCTTGCGGATCCCGATCTCGCGGACCCGCTCGCGCACGCTGATGAGGAGCACGCTGAAGAGGCCGATCCCGCCCACCACGAGCGTCACGCCCGCGATCGCGAACATCACGCCGTTCCACCCGCCCAGGATTCCGTCCGCCATCGCGTAGTCGCTGAGCAGGTCCGCCGCCTCGTTCCGGAGGTCGAAGTCCTCGACACCGCCGTGCCGCTGGCGGACGAGCGCCGAGCCGGCGGCCATCACCGCCGCGAACTCCGCGTCATCCGCCGCGGTGACCACGATCTGACTCACTCGCCCCTCGCCGAGGCGGTAGCGCGAGACCCAGGTGTAGGGCACGTAGATACGCCGCGCCACCCAGGAGAAGTCCGCCGGGATGAAGCCGATCGGCATCGGCGCCACGACGCCCACGACGGTGAACCCGACGCCGCCGATGCGGATCGTCCGGCCGACCGGGTCGGCGCCGCCGAAGAGGTCCCGCACCATCTCCTCGCCCACGACGGCGACGCGCGCCACGTGCATCACGTCCACCGGCGTGATGGAGCGCCCGCGCACGATCCGGAGGTTCCGGAGCTCGAGGTACCCGGCATCGGCGCCTTCCACCGGCACGTTCCGCCTGTCGTGCGGACCGACGACGAGCTGCTGGGGCATGAAGGCGCGCCCGTGCGCCGAGGCGACGCCCGGCACTGCGCGGAGCGCCTCGAGATCGGCGATGCGGAGGCCGGTGTGGCGGCGCTCGACGGCGGTGCGCGCGTCGCTCCGCGGGCCGAAGTCGCGGAGCGCGTAGCTCCGCGGGAAGCCGATGGCGCGGAGGTCGGCGTACGCCATCTGCTGGAGGCCGGTGGCGAGCGACGCCATCGAGACGAGCGACGCGGCGCCGAAGACGATGCCCGAGAGGGTGAGCAGCGAGCGCACCTTGTGCGCGCCGATCTCCCGCCACGCATCCGCGGCGAGCTCGAGCGTCTCGCCGGGCGTCATCGGACGTCACCCATAGCGGAGCGCCTCGACCGGCGAGAGCCGCGCGGCGCGGATCGCCGGGTACAGGCCCGCGACGACGCCGACGGCGAGCGACGTTCCGATCGCGAGCACGGCGACGCCCGGCGTGACGACCGCCGGGATCTGCATGACGTGGCCCACGATCCCCGTGAGCCCGGCGCCGAGTGCCAGGCCCGACACGCCCCCGATGACCGTCACGACGAGCACCTCCGCGAGTACCTGCGCGAAGATCCCCTGGCCGGTGGCGCCGAGCGCCATGCGCGTCCCGAACTCGCGCACCCGCTCCACCACGCTCGCGAGGAGGATGTTGGCGATCACGACGCCGCCGGTGAACATCGAGACGACGCCGACGACGAGGAAGATGAAGTTGAAGAGGAGGAGGAATTGTCCCGAATCCTCGCCCGAGTCGCCGCCGGAGGGCTCGATGTCGAAGTCTTCCACGCCGTGGCTCGCGAAGAGCAGCGAGCGGAGCTCCGCCTCGGCGCGCGCCACGCCGGCCGAGGGATCGGCCTTCACGGTCAGGAAGTCGAGCGCATCGGTGCCCGTGTGCTGGGCGACCGCGGTGGTGATCGGGATGTAGGCGCGCTCGTTCCGGTACTCGAGCGAGTTGTCCGCCCAGGGCGCGAAGCGGAACTCCTCCCGCTCGAGCACCCCGACCACGGTGTACGCCTTGTCCCCGATCGAGACGACAGCGCCGAGCGCCTTCGGTGCGGCGCCGAAGAGGCTGTCGGCGAACTTCCAGCCGAGGACCGCGACGCGCGCCTGCCGCTCGACGTCGAGGTCGCTCAGGTAGCGGCCGGCCAGGGTCCGGATGTCGTTGATGCGTGCGTAGTCGGGCACGGTGCCCACGACCTCGCCGTCGAAGCCGGCGTTCCCCGCGCGGTAGGAGAGCTCCTGGCTCCAGCCGGGCACGACGGCGCTCAGCGTCCGGGCCCGGTCGCGGACGAGGCGGGCGTCGCGCCAGGTGAGCCGCTCGCTCGCGAGCTCCGCGGCCGTCGGCCGGACCCCCTGGTCCCGGTTCTGCACGATGAGCGTCCCCACGCCGCCCACCTCGTCGAGGTACGCCTGCGTGAGCGTGGCCTGGCCACCGAAGAGCGCGAGCACCGTGACGATGCTCGCCGTGCCGAGGATGAGGCCGAGGAGGGAAAGGACGGTCTGCCCCCAGTGGCGGCGCGCCTCGTCGAGGCCGGTGAGGAGCGATTCCGCGAGGTTCACACCACGACGCCGTCGCTGATGTGCACGATGCGGCCGGCGCGCGCTGCCACGTTGGGATCGTGGGTCACGAGGATGATCGTGTGGCCCATCCGGTGGAGCTCGTCGAAGGTGTCGAGCACCGTGGCACCGGCCTTCGAGTCGAGATTCCCGGTCGGCTCGTCGGCCATGAGGATCGCGGGCTCGCCGACGAGCGCGCGCGCGATCGCGACACGCTGCCGCTGACCGCCCGAGAGCTCGTCCGGCCGGTGGCCGATGCGGTCGCTCAGGCCGAGGCGCTCGAGCAGCGCGAGCGCCCGGGCGCGCCGCTCGGCGCGGGGCAGGCCGCCCCGGTACTTGAGCGGCAGCGCCACGTTCTCCTCGACGGTGAGCCGCGGCATCAGGTTGAAGGTCTGGAAGACGAAGCCGACCTTCCGGTTCCGGACGCGCGCGAGCTCCTTCCCGCGGAGCGTCGCGACGTCCTCGCCGTCGATCCGGTAGCTGCCGCTCGTCGGCGTGTCGAGGCAGCCGAGGATGTGCATGAGCGTGCTCTTTCCGGATCCGGAGGGGCCGGTGATCGCGATGAACTCGCCGCGCTCGACCGCGACGTCCACCCCGCGGAGGGCGGGAACGTCCACGCGGCCGAGCCGGTAGGTCTTCGTGAGCCCGCTCGCGGCGAGGAGCATCGCCGGCTAGTCGCCGCGGGGCGTGGCGCGTGTCGGGTCCTCGAGCGCCACGCTGTCGCCCGCGGCGACCCCCTCGAGGATCTCGACGAACTGGAGATCGCTCAGCCCGAGGCGCACCGGCCGCTTCTCCGGCTCGCCGCCGGCCGGAATCGCGAAGATCACCGGCTTCCCCTCGTCGAGCACCACCGCCTGCACCGGAACGCGCACGACGCCCTGCCGCACCGGACCCGCGATGCGCACGTTCGCCGTCATCCCCGGCCGGAGGATCGCGGCGTCCCCGCGCGCCTCGATCTCGACGTCGAAGACGCGCACCCGCTCCTCGAGCCGCGCCGCGGGAGGAACGAGGGTGACGATGCCGGGCACCGTGTCGCCCGGAAAGGCGTCCACGGTGAGGGCGACGCTGTCGCCCACGCGCACCTTCCCGATGTCCACTTCGTTCACCGCCGCCTTGACGAGAAGCGTCGAGAGGTCGGCGATCGTGAAGAGCTCCGTGCCGCCGCCGAACGCGCTCGTCCCGCCCACGACGGTCTCGCCCTCCTCGACGCCGCGCGTGATGACGACGCCCCCGGCCGGCGCGGTGATCGCGGCGTACTGGCGGTCGCCGGTCGCGACGCCGCTCCGCTCGACGAGGCGGAGCTGGCTCTGCGCGGTCCTGAGCGCGTTGTCCGCCTGCTCGAAGGCGACGCGGCGCCCGTCGAGCTCCGCGGCCGTCAGGCTCCCGGAGCGCCCGAGCTCCTGCGCCCGCTCGTGCTCGACGCGCGCGTTCTCGCGGGCGATCTCCGCCGCCGCGATGCTGCTCTTCATCTGCGCGAAGGTGTTGGCCTGGGCGATGTCCGGCACGATGCGCGCGAGCGCCTGGCCGGGCCGCACGCGGTCTCCCTCGCGCGCGGCGAGCGTCTCGACGACCCCCGAGATCGGCGACTTGACGACGATCTGCCGTTCCGGCTCGACGATGCCGGTCTCCTCGACGGTCACACGGATGTCCCCCCGCTCGGCGACACCGACGGCGTAGGGACGGGCGTCCGCGTCGTCCGCGTCCGCGCGGGCACAGGCGGAATGGAAGGGGATGGCGAGCGCGAGGAGCGCGGACCGGGGGAGGTACCGCATGACAAGCTCCGATGTGCGGGGTGGCTGACGACCCGAGCGGAGTCCCGTACGCGGCGCGAGGAGCGTGGGTTTCAGATTGGGACGCTCAGTACGCGTCGCTCAGTACCTCCCCCCGCCTCCGCCGCCGCCGGTCGAGCCCGAGCCACCGAAGCCGCCGCTCCTCGAGCCGCCGCCGCTCCTCGAGCCGCCGCCGCCCGACGAGGAACCGGAGGACGAGGGCGGGGTCAGCTTCGGGAGGATCACCTGCTCGACGCGCTCCTCTCCGCAGGCTTCGCAGCGATGGGTGTCCTCCGCCCGCCCGGACGAGGCGTAGCTCGCCGCTTCGATGGTCCGGCGGGTGGTCTTCACCGTGCGCCGTCCGCAGCGCTCGCACTTGCGGTAGCTCGTGAACGGGCGGCGGTACGGCAGCGTGAGCGTCTCGCCGCAGGCGCAGCGCCAGACGTCGTAGTCCACGCTCTTCACCCGCTCCTCGACGCGCGCGCCGTGCTCGAGCTCCGCATCGTCATCGGCCTCGGACAGGCGTTCCATCGTGCGGCCGCACCGCGGGCAGCGCCGGGGACGCCGCCTCCGCCAGGCGAGCGCGCCGGCCGTGCCCCCGCCGAGCGCGAGAAGGCCGGCGGGCACGTACCACCAGCGGAACCCGCCGCCGTCGTCGGGCCCTGCCGCGCGCGCGCCGGGAGCGAGCGGTCGTCCGGCGGGCTCGGTCGCGAGGCCTTCGTCGCTCCGGAGGCGCGCCTCGAGCGCGTCGATCCCGGCGGAGACCGCCGCGGCGTAGTTCCGCTCGCGCAGGTGCGGGATGACGGCTTCGCGGCAGATGCGGCCGCTCGCCGCGTCCGTGACGACGCCCTCCGCCCCGCGGCCGGTCGTGATCCAGCAACGCCCGACGCCGTCCGGCGCGAGCTCCTTCGGCACGATGAGGAGGAGCACGCCGAGGTTCCTCCGGGACGATCCGAGCGTGTCGATCCGGCCGACGCGCCAGCTCCGGTAGATCGCGACGCCGACGTCGGAAGGCCCGTAGTCGCCGACGGAAGGGAGGACGGCGACTGCGATGTCGCCGAAGCCCTCGGCCTGGAGCGACCGGATCCGCGCGTCGAGCCGGTCGCGAACCGGGGCCTCGAGCACGCGGGGAAGGTCGGCGATGAAGCCGGGCGCCGGCGAAGGCGGCACGAACCGGACGATCCCGCCGGACGGACGGGCCTCGTCCTGGATCGCGAGGGCGACCACGAGAGCGAGGAGCGCGGTCAGCATGTCGCGCGGCGCACCGGTTCACCGCCTTGGAGAAGGACGACCAGCGGAGGATCGAACGATGTGTGAATCATACGGAATCCGCCCGGGCCGCGGCGGCTCGCGGAGGAGGCCCCGCCTCTCCGGACGCTTCGCCGTCACTCCCCGAGCAGGTCTGCCGGGAGACGCGGTGTCGAGAGCAGCGCCCGGAACGCGCGCCAGCGATCCTCCGGGGACGATCCCTGCCGCTCCACCCAGCGCGCCACGAGATCACGCCCGAGATTGTAGTTGATGACGTAGCTCCGGTAGCCGTCGATGAACTGCACCGACTTCGCGGCCGGTCCCGGCCCCGTGAGCCAGAGCCGCTGCATCTCGGCGCGCGCCTGGGCCGAGTCGATCGTCCCGTCGAGGTACCGCCGCGCTACGTCGTTGCGCGCGTAGTTGAGGGCCGCGAGCACGTCGCGCACCGCCGCGTTCCGGCCGGCGAGCGCCGGATCGATCCCGGCGAGCGGGAAGAGCGAATCCCGCTCGAACGCCGTCCGCGCCTCTCCCGGAAACGCCATCTCGATCCCATAGTTCGCCGATCCCTCCGCGATGAGCGACTGCGGGCTGAAGAGCGGGTAGACGGTGATCTCCACCCACCCGCGCCCGCGCGCGAGCGATTCCTCGAGGAGCGCGTTGTAGACGTGGTGGCCCGGGTAGCCCTCGTGGCAGGCGAGATCCACGGCCCGGTCGATGGCGATCGGAAAGTCGAGGTTGACCTGGATCAGGCTCTTCGCGCCGCCCTGGTACCAGTTGTAGGCGTTCCACGAGGTGCCGGTCACGTACTCGAGGTCGAACCGCTCGCCTTCCGGGAGCCGCATGCGCTCGAGCGTGCGTGCCCGGCACGCTGCGATGGCGGTGCGGAAGACGGTGTCCACGAGCGCGTCCGGGATGTCGAGCGAGTCGCGGAAGCGCTGGAAGCGGGTCGCGAGCGGCGCGCTGCCCGGCACGAGCGAATCGAGCCGCGCGAGGAGCGAATCGAAGTGCGCCGGCTCGTGATGCGGCGGCGTCACGCCGTAGAGGAGGCGGGCTTCCTCGTCGAACGCGAGCCGCTCCCCCTCGAGCATGCGCGTCCGCGCCACCATGCTCCCGAGCTGCGTGCGCAGGTAGCGGTGGCGCATGGTGACGAGCGAGTCGGCGTACGCGGGGACGCTGTCGCCGAGGGCGGCGACGAGCGATTCGGCGGCTGCGCGGATCGCGGCCACCGGCATCGAGTCGCGCTCGGCGATGGCCTTGAGCGAGTCGGGCCCGTAGTAGGCGTCCACGTAGGACGGATCGTGCCGCCCGAGCGACAGGGCGAGCACCACGTAGCGCCGCGCGACGGCGTCGAGGGCCGCAGGGTCGGCGCGGCGCGCTTCTCTCGCGCAGGCACCGATGAGCAGGATTACCAGGGCAGTGAGCCAGCGCATCGCGTTCTCCGGTATCGTTGCGCACCTTCGTCCGCCTACCGCCTACCGCCTACCGCCTACCGCCTACCACCCCCTCACCCGAGCGCCGCCCCGCAGCGCCGGCAGAACTTCGCCCCGTACTCGTGCCCGCCGATCCCGCACGCCGGGCAGGCCTGCGTGCTCACCGGGAGGTCGCGCGCGCGGGTGAGCTCCATCGTCACGATGCCGGTCGGCACGGCGATGATCGCGTAGCCCATCAGCATCACGACGACCGCGAGGAGCCGCCCGGCCGGCGTGGCGGGCGAGAGGTCGCCGTAGCCCACGGTCGTCAGCGTCACCACGGCCCAGTAGACGCCGACCGGGATGCTCGAGAAGCCGTGCCGCTCGCCCTCGACGACGTACATGAGCGTGCCGACGATCACGACGATCGTGAGCACGGCGAGGAGGAACACGGTGATCTTGCGGCGGCTCGCCTTGAGCGCGCCGACGAGCACCGACGACTCGCGCAGGTACTCGGCGAGCTTGAAGATGCGGAAGATGCGGAGGAGCCGGAGCACGCGCACCACGAGGAGCGTCTGGGCCCCCGGCACGAGGAGGCTCAGGTAGGTCGGGAGGATCGCGAGGAGGTCGATGATGCCGAGCGGCGTCAGGGCGTAGCGGAGCGGGCGCTTCACGCTGTAGAGGCGGAGCCCGTACTCGAGCGTGAAGAGGATCGTGAAGCCCCATTCGACCGCCCGGAGCAGGGGGCCGTGCTGCGCCCGGATCGCCGGGACGCTCTCGAGCATCACCACCGCGATGCTCGTGAGGATGAGCGAGATGACGGCGATGTCGAAGAGCCATCCCGCGCGCGTGTCGGCCTCGAAGACGATCTCGTGCAGCCGGCGCCGGCGCGCGTCGTCCGGGTGCTGGTCGAGCGGCCCGTCCCCGGCGCTCGCGCGGCGCGCCGCGCGCCCCGTCATGAGGCCGCACCCGGCAGGCGCCCGAACCGCTCGCGGGCGGCGCGCTCGAGCGCCTCGCGATCGTCGGGGTGTGCGATGCCGATGAGCGCCCGCGCCCGCTCCCGGAGGCCGACGCCGTGAAGGTAGACCGAGCCGTACTCGGTGACGACGTAATGCACGTGCGCCCGCGTCGTGACGACCCCCGCCCCGGGGCGGAGGAGCGGCACGATCCGCGATTCGCCGCGCTTCGTCCGTGACGGCAGGGCGATGATCGGCTTCCCGCCCGGCGAGAGCGACGCCCCGCGGATGAAGTCCATCTGCCCGCCGACGCCCGAGTACTGGCGGGTCCCGATCGAGTCCGCCACGACCTGCCCGGTGAGGTCGATCTCGATCGCGCTGTTCACGGCCGTGACCTTGGGGTTCCGCCGGATCACGGCCGTGTCGTTCACGTAGTCCACCGAGAGCAGCGCCACCTGCGGGTTGTCGTCGATGAAGTCGTAAAGCCGCCGGCTCCCGAGCACGAACGCCCCGACCACCTTGCCCGGATGGGTGCGCTTGAGGCGGCCGGTCACCGCGCCCCGCTCGACGAGGTCGATGATGCCGTCGGAGAACATCTCCGTGTGCACGCCGAGGTCACGGTGGGAATCGAGCGCGGCGAGCACCGCGTCGGGGATCGAGCCGATGCCGAGCTGCAGCGTGGCGCCATCCTCGACGAGCGCGGCGACGTGGCGGCCGATGTCCCGCTCGACGTCGGTGAGGGCGGACGGCCTGCGCTCGTGGAGCGGATAGCTCACCTCCACCGCGGCGTCGATCCGGTCCACGTGGATCTGCCCGTCGCCGTGCGTGCGCGGCATGTGCGGATTGATCTCGGCGATCACCCGCCGGGCCACGTCCACGGCGGCGCGGCTCACGTCCACCGACGTGCCGAGCGAGCAGAATCCGTGGCGGTCGGGAGGCGACACCTGGACGAGCGCCGCGTCGAGCGGCATGCGCCCGCTCCGGAAGAGCGCGGGGACCTCGCTCAGGAAGATCGGGACGTAGTCCGCCTCGCCGCTCGCGACCGCATCGCGCACGTTGGCGCCGACGAAGAGCGCGCTCGTCCGGAAGCTTTGCGAGAGGGCGGGAACCGCGTACGGCGCCGGCCCCTCCGTGTGCAGGTGGACGAGCTCCACGGCCTCGAGGTCGGCCGCCCGGGCCACGAGCGCGCCGAGGAGCTGCTGCGGCGCCGCCGCGACCGAATGCACGAACACGCGCTGGCCGGATCCGACCGCGCCGACCGCTTCCGCCGGGGTCATGAGCTTCATGGCCCGTAACCTCTCCGGGCCCGGACGCCGAGTCCAGAGCGCGACCGGGGCGGGGGCGCCGCGGCGGCGAGTCGCACTTCGCGGAAGGGGCCGGGGCGGGCGGGCCGAACGAAGCCTGAAGATCCACGGCAAGTCGTTGGCCATCAATGACTTGGCGGCGGCATCTGCGGGCGCCGGCCCCGGCACGTCAAATGCTCATTCTGAAGGCGATGCCCGCCTCCCCGTCACCTGCCCGGAACCGTTCGCCCCGCGGCCACGCGCCGCTCGGCGAGGGTCCGCTCGTGCCCCTGCTCCGCCCGGAGGACGATCCGGCGGATCCGGTCACGCTCGTGACCTGGCACGAGGCGCTGTCGAGCGCGCTGGCGCAGGACGTTCCGCACGACCTCTTCGCCTTCTGGCTCTATCCCGCGAGCGGCGGGTCGGTGCTGCTCGCGCCGGACGCACTCGCGGCGGACCGGCTCGTCGTCCCGGAGCCTCCGGCGGTGAGCCGGGAGCAGCTTGCCCTGCTCGAGGAGCTCGTCGCCGGCGCCGGCTACCGCTCGACCACCTGCGTCACCGCGGTCCACGAGGGCAGCGACGTCGGCCTCCTCATGTTCGCGAACCTCGCGGAGGGCGCGCACGGCGCGCGCGAGCGGGCGGCGGCGCAGCTCGCCGCGGACACGCTCGCGCCCGCACTCGCGCGGCTCGCGCGCCGGTGGCGCGACGGCGGCGTGCGGCCGCTCCGCCGCGGCGACGCGGAGCTCGCCGCGATCCTCGCCGCGGCGGCGGACGTCGCGGCGCGCGCGCGGTCCCCGCGCGAGCTCTCGCGCGAGCTCTCCGCCGCGATCGCCCCGCACCTGCCGCACGACCGCCTCGAGATCGTGGTCCCCGGCGCTGCAGCGGAGCAGTGGTACCGCATCGGCGAGCACCCGGGGGGACCGCTCTGGGGGAACCCGGACCTCGTCGTGTCGGGCGCGCACGTGGACCTCGCCGGCCTCGCGGCCCGCGGTGAATCGCTCGTGCTCGCGGGGCTGCCGGGCGAGTCGGTCGTGCTGCCCCCCGTGGCCGGCGCGGCGCGCGCGCGCTCCGCGGTCGCCGTGCGGCTCATGATGGGCGAGCGGATGATCGGGTGCCTTCTCGTCTCGAGCGCGGAGGATCACCGCTACGCCGAGGAGGATGCGAGCCTCCTCGAGCGGGTGGCGACGGTGATCGCGCCGAGGATCGACGCGTTCGTGATGGCGGGACACCTGCAGGTGCTCCGCGGCCATGTCGCGGCGCAGCGGAGCCTTCCGTCCCGCATGTCACGGGTGCTCGAGACGCTCGCCACCGTGAGCGACCCGGCGGAGGCGACGCGCCGGATCGAGTCCGAGGCGTCCGCGATGATCGGCTTCGACGAGATGTGGTTCGCGCTCGTCCTTGGCGACCCGAGCCGCGTCGCGATGCTCCGCCCGGGCGAGAAGCGGCCGCTCCCCGACCTCCCCCAGGTCGCCACGGGGGAAACCCCGCTCGGCCGCGTGGTGCGCGGAGAGACGTCGGCGATCATCGCCGATCAGCCGGGGCGCACCGACCTGATCGTGGCGCTCCGGGTGGCGGGGCGCGTGGTCGGCGCGATGTTGCTCGTGGCCCGGCAGGAGGGGATGTACGGCGGGCCGGACGAGGACACGGCGCGGGCGCTCGCCGCCGCCGTGGCGCCGTGGCTCGAGCTCCTCCGGCGGGAGGCGGTGGCGCCTCCGCCGTTCATGCCGGGGTGGAAGCGGGCGCCGCGCCGCTAGGATCTTGCGGCCGGGCGGGGACGCTGTATCCTGGCTGAAGATCCTCCGGAGGCTCCCATGTCGCCCCGCACCGCCTGGCTCCTTCCGCTGCTCCTCGCCGCCTGCTCCGCCGATTCGATCGTGACGCCGGAGCCGATCGATCGACCCGCGCCGTCCCGCCAGCCGATCCTGATGAACGCGCGGATCGACGGTTTCGTGTACACCGCCACGGCCGGGGCGGGGTTCGAGGTTCCCGGCGTCGAGGTCAACAAGGGCGGCGTCCGGCTCAGCGCGACGTTCGCGAACACCGGCGGCAACCTGACCGCGCCGCTCACGTCGCAGGATTTCGAGCTGCGCGTCGCCGGGTCCGCAACGGGCGGGGAATTTCCGGCGCGCGTCGAATACACGTCGTACGACGCCTTCAGCGGGTCGCTCTACTGGATCGCACCCGGCCAGTCCGTGCCCGTGTACATCGGGCTCTTCCAGAAGTCCCGGGGAGACTTCGTCTTCGGCCCGCACCGCGTGACGATCACGCGGCGCGAGCACTAGCCCGGCACCGGGCCGCTACAGGTCGGTGCTCATCCGGAGGATGACGTTCCGCCCGGCATCGAGCGCCCAGGTCTTGTAGCGGCTCAGGAAGCTCGTGTAGGACGTGTCGAAGAGGTTCCGCACCTGGATGTCCACGGCCACGGTGCGCCCGCCCACCGGAATCCCGAAGCCCCCTCCCAGATGCGCGAGCGTGTATCCCGGCGGCGCGAAGTCCGCCGGGTCGGCGTTCGACTGCCGGGCGTTCGTTTCTCCCTCGACCGCGATGTACGGCCCGGCGATCGGGCCGACCGGGGGCGTCTCGATGCGCATGGCGTAGGTGGCGCGCAGCGGCGGAATGAACGGGAGCGGGACGTCGAGATCGGTGTTCTGGCCGCGCACGTAATCGGCGGTGGCGCGGAAGTGCAGCGCCGCCGTCGGGTGATACTCCGCCACGGCCTCGAGCCCGTAGAGCCGCGCGTTGCCCTGCGTGTAGTCGTACACCTGGAAGCCGCTCTCCGGGTCCTCCTCTCCCGTGGGCCGCGGATAGATGTAGTCGTCCACGAGGTTGAGGAACCCGCCGACCTCGGCGCTCACGCGCGACGACTGCACGCGGAACGCGAGGTCGGAGTTGAGCGACGTCTCGTTGCCGAGCGTCGGCTCCCCGCGCTCGAAGCGCGCGGTGCCCTCGTGCACCCCGTTCGAGAAGAGCTCGAAGGGCGTCGGGGCGCGGAACCCGCGGCCGAGATTGAGGACGACCGCCGTCGCGTCCGAGGTGTGCAGGAGGACGCCGACACTTCCACTCACCGCATTCCATGTTCGGCGCTCCGCCGCCACGCCGAGCGCCGGCTCGTCGTCCACGTCGAGCCGGCGGGCATCGAAGCGCGCCCCGGCGGAGAGGGTGACCACGCCGAGCGGCGCCTGCTCGGAGACGAACACGCCGAGGTTGGCGGTGCGGCTCGCGGGCACGAGGCGTTCCTCGCCGGAGGTCTCGACCGTCGTGCCGAGGAGGCTCACGCCCGCGATGCCGTCGAGCGGGCCGACGGGAGTGTGGTGAAATCGCACG
>DASUXZ010000168.1:0-3607 GCA_036377655.1 Gemmatimonadales bacterium | reverse complement strand
TTCGTGCCCGCGCTCGAGGCGAGGGGCGGGGAGCTCGGCGAGCGGCTCCTCACGGCGCCGGATCCGGTGGCGCTCGGGCCGGCGCTCGCCGCGCGGCTCGAGGGGAACGAGATCGTCGTCCTGAAGGCATCCCGAGGGGTGGCCCTCGAACGTATACTTCCGTACCTGACCGCCGGCCGGACCCCACCGCACGAGGCCTGATGTTCTATTACCTGCTTGCCCCGCTCGGCAAGAAGTGGCTCGTCTTCAATCTTTTCAACTACATCAGCTTTCGGGCGGCGGGCGCCACGGTCACGGCGCTCCTCATCGCGTTCGTGGTGGGACCGGGGATCATCCGGCGGCTCCGGGAGCACAAGGTGGGCCAGGTGATCCGCGCGGAGGGGCCCGCGAGCCACCAGTCGAAGCGGGGGACGCCGACGATGGGCGGGCTCATCATCCTCCTCGCCACGGTGGTGCCCACGCTGCTCTGGGCGCAGCTCGACAACCGGTTCGTGCTCGTCGCGCTGCTCGCGATCCTCTGGATGGGCGCGATCGGGTTCCTCGACGACTACCTCAAGATCGTGCAGGGGAAGTCGCGCGGGCTCGTGGCCAAGTGGAAGCTCGCCGGACAGTGCGGGTTCGGGGTCATGCTCGGGCTGCTGCTCCTCGCCGAGCCGGTCGTCCCGGCGTCCACGCTCCCGGCGACCGCCACCACGCTCCCGTTCCTCAAGTACCTCGTCGTCAACTTCTCGCCGCTGCTCTTCGTGCTGTTCGTGACGACCGTCATCACGGGCAGCAGCAACGCCGTGAACCTGACCGACGGTCTCGACGGCCTCGCAACCGGGCTCGCGGCCGTCGCCGCGCTCGCCTTTGCCGTCTTCGCGTACATCCTGGGACGCACCGACCTCACCTCGTTCCTCAACCTCTTCTATCTCCCGGGCGCCGGCGAGCTCACGATCTTCTGCACCGCGCTCATGGGCGCGTGCCTCGGCTTCCTCTGGTTCAACGCGCATCCCGCGAAGGTCTTCATGGGGGACACGGGGAGCCTCGCCATCGGCGGCGCCTTCGGCACCGTGGCGATCCTGCTCAAGGCCGAGTTCCTGCTCCTCATCATCGGCGGCGTCTTCGCGGCGGAGGCGATCTCGGTGATCCTCCAGACCTCGGTATACAAGTGGTTCAAGCGGACCCGGGGGAAGGAATACGCGGACGCACACCGGGTGTTCCGGATGGCGCCGCTCCATCATCATTTCGAGAAGCTCGGGTGGGCGGAGACGACCGTGGTGACGCGCTTCTACATCCTCGGGATCCTCTGCGCCCTCGTGGCCTTCGCCACGCTCAAGCTCCGGTGATGCTCGAGGCCTGGAAGGCCCGGGGCGGAGAGGCCGCGGTCGTCGGGCTCGGGAAGAGCGGACTCGCCGCGGGACTGCTCCTTCGCGATCGCGGCATTCCGGTCTATGCCTCCGACACCGGCCGGTCCGACGCGCACGAGCGGTGGGCCGCGGAGCTCAGGGCCGCAGGGGCCGACGTCGAGCTCGGCGGGCACGACCTCCCGCGGATCGGCCGGGCCATGGCGGTCGTCGTGGCACCCGGCGTGCCGCCCGACGTGCCGCCGCTCGAGGCCGCGCTCGAAGCGGGCGTGGCCGTCTACGCGGAAGCCGAGATCGGGCTCCGCGAGCTGCCGGCAACGCGCTACATCGCCGTGACGGGCACGAACGGGAAGACCACGACCACGTCGCTCATCGCGCATGCGATGGCCACGGCCGGGCTCGCGTCGGAAGCGGCGGGCAACATCGGCACCCCGGTCTGCGCCATCGCGCGGCGGAGCACGCCGCCCGCGTGGCTCGCGCTCGAGCTTTCGAGCTTCCAGCTCCACGACATGCCGTCGGTCGACCCGGCAGTCGGCGTGCTCACGAACCTCGCGCCGAACCATCTCGACCGCTACCGCACGCTCGAGGAGTATTACGGCGACAAGGCGCTCCTGTTCCGGAACGCCGACGTCGCCTCCGTGTGGGTGAGCAACGCCGACGAGGCGGCGGTGCGGGAAATGACCGCCGGGATCGCCGGGCGCCACCTCCGCTTTTCACTTCAAGAACGGAGCGACGGCTGGTTCGACCGTGAGCGGCGTGCGCTCATGCTGGGCGCTCGCCCCGTGCTCCCGCGGGACCGACTCCCGCTCCTCGGGGATCACAACGTGGCCAACGCGCTCGCGGCGCTTCTCGCGCTCGACGCGGCCGGCCTCGATGCCGGGGCGGCCGCCGAAGCGCTTACGACGTTCCGTGCCATCCCGCACCGGGTAGAGCCGGTGCGGGAGGTGGACGGGGTCCTCTGGATCAACGACTCCAAGTCCACCAACGTCACCTCGACCGAGGTCGCGATCGCGGCGCTCGACCGGCCGTTCGTCCTGCTGCTCGGCGGCCGGCACAAGGGCGAGCCGTACACGCGCCTGCTTCCGCTGCTCGAGGGGCGCTGCCGGGCCGTCGTCGCCTATGGGGAATCGGGCGACATCGTCGAGGCGGACCTCGGCGGCGCGCTCCGGGTGGTGCGGGCCGGAACGTTCGACGAGGTCATCGCCGCGGCGCGGCGGGAGGCGAAGGCGGGAGACGCCGTCCTCCTGTCGCCCGCCTGCTCGAGCTACGACATGTTCGACAACTACGAGCAGCGCGGCGAGCGCTTCCGCGCCGCCGTCGCCGCGATGTGAGGAGGGATCGCTGATGCGGACGGTGCGGCATCCGGGCGAGCTCCGGTGGGAAACGCGGCTCCTCGGGGTCATCACGGCCACGATGGTAGTGTTCGGGATCGTGGCGGTCTACGCGGCGTCGCCGGTCACCGAGGGCGCGAATTCGGGCCAGTTCTACGCCCTGCGCCAGCTCGTCGGGGCGACGCTCGGCGGGATCCTGCTCATCGCGGCTTCGCGGGTGGACTACTACCGCTGGCGGCAGCTCGCGTGGCCGTTTCTCCTCATCACCATCCTGCTCCTCCTCGTCGCGGTGCTGCCGTTCACGGAGGGAATCGCGCCCACGATCAAGGGGGCACGGCGCTGGCTCCGGGTCGGCCCCTTCAGCGTCCAGCCGTCGGAGGTGGCCCGGCTCGCCGTCATCATCTGGTGCGCGATGCTCGCGACGAAGAAGGGGATCCAGGTGCGCGAGTTCAAGAAGGGCGTCATGCCCTTCGTGGTGGTGCTCGGGACGGTCTTCGGGCTCGTACTGCTGCAGCCGAACATGTCGATGGCGACGCTCATCGTCCTGCTCGGCGGGGTGGTGCTTTTCACGGCCGGTGCACGAATCGGGCACTTCGCGATGCTGGCGGGGATCGGCATTCTCATCGCGATCAAGGGGATCGAGAGCGCGCCGTACCGCCTTGCGCGCGTCAAGGCGTTTCTCGGCATGGGCGAGGAACTGGGGAGCCGGTACCAGGTCATGCAGGCCAAGATCGGCTTCGGTGCCGGCGGCGCGTTCGGCGTCGGTCTCGGCGAAGGCCAGCAGAAGATCTTCCTGCCGGAGGGCGAGTCGGATTTCATCTTCAGCTCGATCGGCGAGGAGTGGGGGTTCGCCGGCGCGTGCCTCGTGATCGCGCTCTTCTCCGCATTCTGCTGGCTCGGGTTCCGGATCGCCCGGACGGCGTCGGATCC
>DASUXZ010000167.1:0-22189 GCA_036377655.1 Gemmatimonadales bacterium | reverse complement strand
GACGTGTATACGGCGGAAGGCCAGCTCGGGCGGGGCGGCTGGACCTGGTACACGGGCTCGGCGAGCTGGATGTACCGCGTGGGAGTGGAAGGGATCCTCGGCCTCGAGCGGAAGGGAGACGCGCTCGTCGTCCAGCCGCGCGCGCCGCTCGCGTGGGCCGAGTACCGGATCGACTACCGGTTCGGAGAAAGCAGCTATGCGATCAGGGTGGTGCGCGACGAGACGGTGACGGCCGTCGAGACGACGGTCGACGGCACCGCCTTGCGCGACGGCAGGATCCCGCTCGTGGACGACGGCCGCCGTCACGACGTCATCGTGAAACGGCCGCCGCGATGACGGCTCAGCGGCCGTCGTATTCGACCGAGTGGTTCGGCGTCTCCCAGAGGCGAAGCCGCACGAGCTCGGCGGGACGGACGCGCGCGGCGAGCTCCGGCCAGAGTGCGATCACGAGGTTTTCCGCCGTCGGCGGCTCGACCGAGCCGCCGCCGATCACGCGTCCGGCCACGTCCCGTCCGACGTCACGCAGCGCGAGGAAATCCGCGACCGTTCCGCTCCGGGGATCGAGCGGTCCGGTCACGGATATCTCGAGCGCGTAGGAGAAGCTTCGCCCCCCGGAGGTCGCGTCGAAGGTGATGCGGCGCGTGACGGTGAGGGGCATCGGCTCTCCTAGTGGCTGTGTTGTGAAGCGATCCGGCTCGCGATGGCGCTCGCGGCGTCGCGATGCCCGGCGAACGCCGGCCCCACCTTGACCACGAGGGCACGGAGCTCCCCGTTGTCGATGGCCGGGAGGAGCGTGGCGTTCACGGCGTCGAGCACGGCCTGGTGGAATGCGACTTCGTGCGCGAGGAAGGCCTGGTCGAATTCGGACGCGGGTGCCTTCCGCAGCTTCGTCATCGCCTCGGCGTGCGCGCGTGCGGACGCGCTGTCGGCCGGCGGGGTCGGCGTGACCTTGAGCTTCGCGGCGAGGTCCCGTCCCATCTGCCGGACCGCCTTGTGATCGCGGACGAGCATCGCGCCGTAATCCCGTACTTCCTTCGTCTGGCCTCGCTCCATCGCGAGGGTGCCGGTCTCGATGTCGGCGGTGTTCGCTGCGTCAAAGATGGCGACGATCGTCGCATCGTCGAGCTCCTGCGCCTCGCCGGCGGACGGTACCGCGGCAAGCGCCGAGGTGGCGATGAGGATCGAGGCAAGGAAAGCGGGTGTGCGCATGACTGCTCCAGGAATGGGGACGCTCCCAGCATAGGATGGTCCGTGTAATAAGTCAAGAGTTTCTTTGACTTATTTGATTTATGGCGCCCCTTTGCTATCTTGGGGACACGCCCGGAGGCATCATGCAACTGCGAACTGGCCAGAAACGGTTCCTGGAAACGACGAGGGGACAACTGGTTACGCTCCTTCGCCGGGGTCCTCAGCCGATCGACGCCCTCGCCGCGGCGCTCGACCTCACGCCGAACGCCATCCGCGCCCACATGACCGCGCTCGAGCGGGACGGCCTCGTCCGGCCGCGCGGCACCCGCCGCGGCACGGGGGCGGGCAAGCCCGCGGTGCTCTACGAGCTCCATCCCGACGCCGAAATGCTGATGTCGCGGGCGTACGCTCCGGTCCTTCGCGCCCTGCTCGAGGAGCTCGCCTCCACGCTCCCGGCCCCGAAGCTGGAAGAGGTGCTCGACGGCCTTGGCCGCCGCCTGGCCGCCGGCACAGCGCCCGCACCCGCCTCGAACCGGCGCGAGCGCGCCGAGATCGCCGCAGAGGTGCTTCGTTCGCTCGGGGGCCTCGTCGAGGTGGAGGACGGGGAGAACGGTCCGGTGATCCGGGGGTACGGCTGCCCCCTCGCCGTGGCGGTCGAGAAGCGGCCCGAGGCGTGCCGCGCCGTCCGGTCGCTCCTGCGCGAGGCCGCCGGCACCGAAGTGCGGCTATGCTGCCAGTACGGGGATCGGCCGAGCTGCTGCTTCCAGCTCCCGGCGGCATGATGTTCGACGGCGTGTCCCGGCGGCGCTTCCTGGCAGCGGTGCCGCCGGCCCTGCTGCCCCTGCTCCTTCCCCGCCACCTCATCGCGGCCGCCGGGCGGGACCGCCCTTCCGATCCCGACCTCGAGCGCCTGCGCGCCTGGAGCGCTCGGCTTCGCGACGAGGGCCTCGATCGCGCCGATCGCCCCTTCGGCTGGGGAGTGACCCGGGCCGGCGAGCTCGCCGCGGGCTCTCCCTACGTCGCGTTCACGCTCGAGGAATATCTCGCCGCAGGCGGCGCTCCGGCGGAGGAGCCGCTCGCGCTCTCCCTTACGCGATTCGACTGCGTCACGCTCGTCGAATCGGCCATCGCCGTCGCGCGCGCGGCCCTCGCGAGCGAGCAGCCGAGCTGGGAAGGATTCGGCCGCGAAGTCGAACGCATGCGCTACCGCGACGGCCGGCGGGACGGGTATGCGTCCCGCCTCCATTATTTCAGCGAATGGATCGCGGACGGAGCGCGCCGCGGGCTCCTGACGGACCTCGGCCCGTCGCTCGGCGCCATGGCGGACGCGCGGCCGCTCCGCTTCATGACGGAGCACCGCGCGAGTTATGCCGCGCTCGCGGACGATGCGACGTTCGCCCGCATCGCGGAGGTGGAGCGTGGCCTCGACGGTGCGCCGCGGCAGGTCGTGCCGCGGGATCGGATCGCCGACGTGGCGGACCGGATCGAGAGCGGCGACGTGCTCGCCTTTGCCACGTCCATCCCCGGCCTCGACGTCACGCACGCCGCGCTCGCCTGGAAGCGCGAGGGCGAGCTCCGCGTCCTCCACGCCCCGCTCTCCGGCGGCGTGGTCGAGGTCACCCGCAGCACCCTCCCCGAGTACGTCGCGGCGCTGCGGGGATGCACCGGCATCCTCGTCGCCCGGCCCCTCAGGGGACCCTGACGCCCGAGGCCGCTACCGCGCCGCGTCGGGCTCGGGCGATTCGGCCTCGCGCGGCTCCCCCGGGGGAACCGCGCGCTTGATGCGCCGCACGCGCCTGGCCCCCTCCTCCGGCTCGATGCCCTTCCCCCTCGCCCCTGCCCACGCCTGCGTGAATTCGGCGCCGAGCAGCACGATGATCGACGAGTAGTAGATCCAGAGGAGCAGCACCGCGAGGGACCCCGCCGCCCCGTACGCTTCGCCTGGATTGCTCTTCCCGAGATAGAACCCGATCAGGAACTTGCCCACCATGAAGAGGAGCGCCGTCACGCCGGCGCCGACCCAGACGTCCCGCCACTCGATCTCCGCGTCCGGAAGCACCTTGAACATCACCGCGAAGAGAAGCCCGATCACGACGAGCGAGAGCACGCTGTTGACGACGAAGAGGACCGGGGTGGAGATCCCGTCGGGAAGGTAGCCCGCCAGCCGGTCGCCGAGGGCCGACAGGGCCGCGCTCACGGCGAGCGAGACGAGGAGGAAGAAGGCGATGGCCATCAGGATGCCGAGCGAGAAGACGCGCTTCCCGATGAACGCCCTGATGCCGCCGCCCTTCGACTCGACCTCCCACGCCCGGTTGAGTGCCGACTGGAGCTGCAGGAGCGCCCCCGTGGCACCGAAGAGCAGCGCGCCGACGCCGAGGAGCGTCGGGACGAGCCCCCCGCCGGGTGCATCCGCATGCGAAAGGATGGTCCGGACGCTGCTGCCGGCACTCTGGCCCATGAGCGCCTGGAGCTGGCGCTCGAGCCCGCCGCGCACGTCCTCGGGGTCCATCACCGCGCCGAGCACGAGGAGGAGGAGGACGAGCACCGCGGGGAGGGAGAAAACGGTGTAGTAGGAGAGCGCCGCGGCGGCGCTCATGCAGTCGTCGTCGAGGAAATCCCGGATGCCGCGCCTGATCACGCCGAAGAATCCTGTCGCTTCACGAGCCATGTGGTCTCATCCGTCCGGTTTTGCCCAAGATGATCCCGGGAGGCGACGGATCGGGTGACGCGAGTCACGTGGCGGCGGCGCCGCGGGACGCTCATATTCGCGGCGATGATGCGATTCGCTCCGCCGCGATGGCCCGGCCGCCGCAAGGACCCCGGCGCGCCTGCACCGGCGTCCGCCGCGCTTCATGCGCACCTGCTCGGCACCGCTCCGCTGCTCGAGCGGATCCTGCTCGAGAACCTCATTCCCTTCTGGCACCCCCGCGTGCTCGACCGCCGCCACGGCGGATATCACCTGAACCACGGCCCGGACGGCCGCTCGCTCGGGCCGGCTCCCAAGTCCCTCGTGGCCAACGCGCGCTGCCTCTGGTTCTTCTCCCGGATGGCCCGTGGCGGCTACCGGGCGGACGAGATGCTCGCTGCGGCCCGTCACGGCCACGACTTCCTGGTCTCGAGCTTCCTCGACGACCGGCACGGCGGGTTCTTCTGGCAGGTGGCGGAAGACGGGTCGCGGCCGCTCGACCTCACGAAGCATCAGTACGGCCAGGCGTTCGCGATCTACGCCCTCGCCGAGTACGCCCTCGTGTCGGGCTCGCCGGCGGCCGCAGCGATCGCGGAGGAGACCGCCGAGGTCGTCGAGAGCCGTCTCAGGGATGCCGATGGGGGCGGTTACTGGGACCGGCTCGAGGGCGACTGGAAGCCGGGAAGGATCGAGCCCGCGCGGACGCGCTCCGCCGCGGGCGGCAAGTACCTCAACCCGATGCTCCATCTCCTCGAGGCGTACATCACGCTCGCGGAGGCGCGGCCCGGCTCGGTCGCGGCGGCCCGGCTCCCGGAGCTCCTGCTCATCTGCGGCAGCAGCGTCGTGCGGAAGCAGGCCGGCTCGGCGACGGACGCCCACCGGGCCGACTGGTCGCCGGTCCTCGACGCGGACGGTGCGCGCATCTCGTACGGCCACGACCTCGAGCTGATCCACCTGCTCATCCGTGGCGCGGAGGCGTGCGGCATCCCGCCGCTCGTCCTCGCCGATCTCTTCCGGAGCCTCCTCGCGAACGCGCGGCGGTTCGGCGAGGACACGAAATCAGGCGGCTTTCACTCGTCGGGGCCGATCGGGCGGCGTGCGGACCGGCGGGAGAAGATCTGGTGGGTGCAGGCCGAGGCGATGCTCGGCGCGCTCGAGATGTACCGGATCACCGGGGAGGAGGCGCCGGCCGACGCATTCCTCGCGACGCTCCGATGGATCGAGTCATACCAGGTGGACTGGGTGCATGGAGAGTGGCACGCGTTCGTGTCGAGCCGGGGCCGGGCGAACGGCAGGAAGGCCGATGCGTGGAAGGGCCCGTATCACACGGGCCGCGCCGTCATCCAGTCGCTGGAGGTCCTGAAGCTGCTCCGCGGCGGCGGTCCATCGAGCGCTTGAGCATCGCGAACATCCCGTCCGCGCTCGCGCTCCAGTTGGCGGTGAGGTTCCGTCCGTGGCGCCGGCGGCGAAGGATCACCTCCGGAAGCACCTCCGCCACGACGCCCTTCTCCCGGGCGCGAAAGAGCCAGTCGGTATCCTCTCCGGTGCGGAGCGCCGGGTCGAACGGCCCCACCAGGTCGAAGGTCTCGCGCCGCATGAGCATGAGCGGCGGCCCCCAGGCGGCCTGCGGCCGCGAGACCGGATGGTCCCGCAGCTTCTCCTCGATGTCGCGCAGCTCCGGTTCCCAGAAATTCTGCAGGTGGCCGACGCTCAGCCCGAGCGCCGGGTTCCGCGCGAAGCTCGCGAGCTGCAGCTCGAGCTTGAAGGGCTCCCAGAGGTCGTCCGCATCCTGGAAGGCGATCCATGCGCCCTCCGCCTCCGCGACGCCACGGTTCCGCGCCGCCGAGGGGCCTGCGTTCTCCTGCCTGATCCCGCGCACCCGCCCGCCGAACGATGCGATGACGTCCGGGGTGCCGTCGGTCGAGCCGTCGTCCACCACGATGATCTCGAGCGGCCGGTGCGGCTGGGCGAGCACGCTCTCGATGCTCTCGGCGAGGAAGCGGGCGCCGTTGCAGACGGGAACGATGCAGCTGACGAGGCCGGCGTCCGGCATCACGACGCCCCCTTCCTGCGGTCCTTGTTCCGCTTGAGGAGAGCGAGGAACTCGTCGCGGCTCTGCGTCGCGGTGACGCGCGAGCGGTTCTGCTGGTGAATCCGCCGGCGCACGAGCACGTCCGGCAGGAGCTCCCCGCGCATCCCGGCCTCCCTCGCGCGCAGGTACCAGTCGGCAGCGTCGCCGTGCCCGAGATCGGGATTCATCGGCCCGACGACGTCGAAGGCGCGCCGGCGCGCGAGCAGCGTCGCGGTGGTCCACCCGGGTATCGGTTGCGCGCGGCGATGGTCGCGGAAGCGCTCCGCCTCCTCCGCGAGCTCGGGCACCCAGAAGTTGAGCACGTGGCCGACGCAGAAGTCGAGGTCGGGACGCTGCGCCAGGAAGGTGAGCTGGACATCGAGCTTTTCGCCGACCCAGAGGTCGTCCGCATCGTTGAAGGCGATGAAGTCGCCCTCGCAGAGGGCGAGGCCGGCGTTGCGGGCGGCGGCGGGGCCGGCGTTCGCCTGCCGGATGCGGCGGACGGAGGCGCCGAACGATTCGAGCACCCGCGGCGTTCCGTCGGTGGACCCGTCGTCCACCACGATGACCTCGAGCGGGCGGTGCGGCTGCGCCAGCACGCTCTCGACCGCAGCGGCGATGAAGCGCTCGCCGTTGAACACGGGAATGACGACGCTCACGAGCGGCTGGCTCACCGGGTCTCTCCGTTCAGCATGCGGCCGATGGCGCGGGGGATGGAATCGAGGTCGCGGCCGAGCTCGAGCCACCACGTGGGCACCGACTCGACGAGCGCGACCATCGTATCGAAGCTCCGCCGGCCCGCCACGCCGTAGGGAAGCTGGAACAGCGAGCTCGGCGCGAGCTGGCGCAGCACCTCCACCTTCGATGCCGGCCGGAAGCGCGTCTCCTCGATCGGCGCGACGCGCGGGAGCGCGACAGCCGCGATCCGGGCACCGTCTGCGAAGCCGCCGGGAAAGAGCCCGGAGAGCAGCACCATGTGCTTGTCCTCGCGCTCGAGGCGTCCGGCCATGGCGTGCGGCAGGAGATCGGGAAAGCGCTCGAGATGGTGCGGCTCGAAATGGCTCGACGAGTAGAGGCTGTGTCCGAACCAGCTCCCGTCGTCCTGGCGCTCGAGGCCGACGTAATCGTCGGCGAGGTACTGGAAGCCGGCGCGGAGGCTCGTGACCGCCGTCGTCGTCTTGCCCGATCCTCCGGGGCCGCCGAACAGGACGCCGACACCGCCGCGGGCCACGAGCCCGGCGTGCACCGCCTGGATGCCGCGATCGCGCATCCAGAGGAGGAGCTCCGAATGGAGCGGCCTCCCGAGCTCGTACTGCGTGAGGCGCGCGGTCGAGCTCACCCACCCGATCTTCCGGCCTCCCGGCCGGTCCGTTACGGTCACGGTGCGCGGGCTCTGCTGCCGCACGTGCCGCCCACCCTCGTACACGGTGACGGTGCCCGGCGCCGACGGATCCGCTCCCTCGACGCATCCCTCGCACGCGATGCCGGTGGCCGACTCGTCCCAGAGCTCGACCGTGAGCCGGGCGGGACCGTTCGGGGGAGTGCGGAGATGGGACATGGGACGGTCGTAGGCGTCGGCGAGCGCCCGCCCCGCGACGCGGAGCCGGACCGGCGCGCCCGCGATCCGGTAGGTCCGCTCGACGACCTCGTCCGGCCGCGCCGCGCACGCGGCCTCGAACGCCCCGGAGAGACGATCGAAGACGGCCTGACCGTCGGCGCCGCTGCTCATGCAATCTCCGCTTCGAGGGACCCCGGAAGCCGGAGGCGATGCCAGCGGTTCCGCGCGGCGAGCGTTGCCTGCCGCCAGATGCGATACGGATAGAGGAGCGGCGTCGGCACCGCGACGGTGCGATACACGAGCCGCAGGTACGACGGCGAGGGGAACACGAGCCAGCCGAGCGCGAGGAGCCGCGGCCGCCATCCTTCCACCCGCCGGACGAGCGCGAACGCCGGAAGTCCCGCGCGCGCGCCGTAGAGCGCCACGTCGCGAGCGACGGCCGGCACGGTGCGCGCCTCGAGCGCGAGCGTGTCGAGGACACGCGCGGGCACCGGGGCGTGCAGCTCATCGGCGAGAAAGCGGAGCAGGACGCTCACTGGGAGCGCGAGGCGTCCCGCGATCGCCGCGGCGAGGAAGGCGTCCCAGTCGAGATCACGGCGCCGGTCCATGAGCAGCCAGGCGTCCACCGCCCACCGGAGGTTGCCGCGGAACGGGCTCAGCGCGGCGTGGCCGAGGATGTGAAGCAGCCCGTCGGCCGGGTTGAGCGCGAGGGCGGAGACGCCGAGCGCCACGACCGGCTCGAGGCGTGAGCGCATCCCCTCGAGCTCGGCCGGATGGAAATCGCTCAGGAAGAGCGCGTGATGGATCTCGACCGGAAGCCCGGACGGATGCACCAGGCGGATGCCGTCGGGGAGCCGGCCCGGATCGTCGGAGCGCTCGGTGAATCCCGCCTCGCGCGCCGCGTCCTCGGCGGCGGCGAAGCCCCCGGTGGGCACGAGCAGGTCGACGTCGTGCGTGTGCCGAAAATGCGGCTCGCCATAGGCCGTCTCGGCGAGCGCCATCCCCCGGAGCAGCACGGCGTCCACGTTCCGCCGGGCGAGCTGGGCCATGAGCTGCCAGCCGATGCGCCGGACCATCGCCGCGCGGGCGCGCTCGCGCGCGCCCGCCATGCGGAGGATCCGCCGCGCCTCGGCCGCGATCGGCACCTCGTGCCGCGCGACGGCTGCATCGAGCAGGGGAGCGAGGGTCCGGAACGCGACGCGCTCGCGCGCGCCGAGCGCCTGCGGCCGCTCGAGGAGCGGAGCGACCTCGCGGAGCGCCAGCCGACCGGCTTCACCGGGGAGGAGCGCCGCGCGGAGCAGCCGCGATTCGGCCGGGTCCGGACACATGAGCGCGAGGCCGGAGTGCAGTGCGGCCTCGCGCGCGGATCGATGCATGATCGTGCGGCTCAGTCGGCGATCGCCGCTTCGCCCCAGGACGTTTCGTCGAGGCCCGGCATCGGCGGGTCGAGCGCGAGGAGATCCGCCATGTCCGTGAACTTGTTCAGCGCCGGCGCGGTGTACTCGGCGCGCAGCTCCTCGAACGCCATGCGGAGCGGTGCGACTCGCGCGGTGGACTCCGTGACGAGGTCTTCCGCGACGAGCTCCGCGATCAACCCGTCGGCGTCGCGGGCGATCACCTCCCGCTCCGCCGCGAACCGCTCGTACAGCGCTTCGACCGCCTCGTTCCGGCTGTAGCCCTGCTCGAGCAGCTCCCAGAGCACGGCACCGGCGCCGTCGAGACTGTAGTACGCACCGGTCGCGAGGTTCATGACGATGGCCTCGCCGTCGATCACCTTCCCGGTCACGTCGCCGCTCCGGAGCTCATAACGCACTTCGGACATCGTATCCTCGAATGTTGTCGTTGAGTGGGCGGCGGCACGAGGTCGCAGAATCCGGGCCTACGCCGCCCGGTCCCAGATCCGGAGGTCGCGGCGGCCGTCCGCGGTCGCGGCCGAGGCGGGAGCGCAAAGCACGATCCAGCATTGATATAGCGCGAGCGCGGCGGCGAGCCGAACCCCGCGCCTGCGCTCCGCGGGGGGACTCTGGGCTTCCTCCTCCCCGCGCCAGAGCCACTCGAGCGGGTCGTCCTCCCCGGCCACGACGCGCTTCAGGTGTTGCGCCCTTGCCGCAGCAGGTGCCAGCCAGACCTCCTGCAGGAACCGGGCGACGGCCCGGGTGGGGCCGCGCCCGGTCGCCAGGGTCGAGACGGGCTCCAGGAGCGCGAGCGCCGCGCGCGTCGTGCGGCCGACGCCGAGGCGGGCCGGAAGCGCCGCCGGGATCGAGGTCCCGAAGAGGTGATGCGCGAGCTGCAGCGAGAGCGCCGTCGGCGCCTCGAGGCCGCCGCGCCGCGCCTCCGCGATCACGAACTCCCAGTCGGGCTCTCCGGATGCGATCACGCGGTCGATGTCCACGATCCGCCGGAGCTTCGAAAAGTGGTCCTCGGTATTCTGGGACGACAGGTGGAGGAGCATGTGCTCGGGGATCGGGAGACGCACGGCTAGCCCGTCCACCTCCGCAGTCCGCGCCCGGGCGATGAAATCGTCGTGGTCGAGGCGATGGGTCGTCGCTCTCGGCGTGAGGGCCCAGTGCAGCTCCGCCTCGAAGCCGTTCGGATGGTGCATCGGCAGGTGAAAATGATGCTCGCGGAATCCCTCGATGGCGGCAGCCGACTCGGGCATCCGGTAGCCGGCTGCGAGCAGCCGCTCGACCGTCCGGTCCATCTCCTCGGCCGGCACGAGCAGGTCGAGGTCGCCGACCGGCCGCTCGACCGCGGCGCGATACGTGGTCACCCTGAGCGCGGCACCCTTGAGCAGGACGGGCGACAGGCCCTCGCGAGCCAGGAGCGCGAGCACGCGGTTCCGCTCCATGTCCCAGAGCCGCGCCTGCTGGGAGAGCGTGCGCAGCGGCGCGAGGATCGCGTTGATCGTCGCGCCGTCGAACGGGTGCGCCTGCCGGCGGAGCGTCGAGAGCGCGAGCCCGAGCACGCCCTGGCGCATGGCGTAGGCATGAAACGCCGTGCGGTCGGCGGCGCGGCCGAGGAGGCCGACTCGTCCATCCCCGCTCCCGGCGGCTCCTTCCCGCCGGCAGAGGGCGATCGTCAGCTCGAAGGCGTCCCTGGTCTTCATGCAGCTCCCATGTCGGCACGCACGGACTGCCTGCGCATCTCACGATGCGCGACCGAGTTGCGTGGATCGGTCGGCGGGAGCCGGGCCCGGGGACCCGGCGGCGAACGGAAGAGCGCCGAAAATCTGTGGAACTGGCCGTCGGCGCGCCAGTTCGAGGCGAGCCCGGTTGCGGCCGGCGCCGTTTGGTTGCATATACATCGGCCCATGAATGCCCACCACGCCGCCGCGGCGCAGATGGCCGCCGACTGCCTCTGCTTCCGCGCCCGCCGGATCTCCCGCACGATCACGCGGATGTACGACGACGCGCTCCGGCCGCTCGGGCTCAGGGCCACCCAGCTCACCCTGCTCAACGCGATCGAGCTCGTGGGCGCGGGCAGCGGCGCGGCCATGGGTCCCCTCGCCGCCGTGCTCGCGATGGACGCGACGACGCTCTCCCGGAACCTGAGGCCGCTCGTCGCGCGGCGCTGGGTGCGGCTCGCGCCGGCCCCCGGCGATGCCCGCTCCCGGCTCGCCCGGCTCACGCCGGCCGGCGAGCGCATGATCGCCGAGGCGCTTCCGGTCTGGACGGCCGCGCACGAGCAGGTAGTCTCCACGCTCGGGTCCGAGGCGGCCGGCGGGCTGCGAGCGCTGTTCGACGCCACCTCCGCGCCGGCCGAGCCGGCGACGGCGCACGTGTAGCCGATCGAGCCTTCGAACCGTACGGACAGGAGAACGCATGCGATACGTCGACGCCTTCGTAGTCCCCATCGCCAGGCGCCAGGTGGCGAAGTACCAGAAGATCGCCCGGGCTGCCGGACGGATCTGGCGCGAGCACGGCGCCCTCGCGTACATCGAGGCCACCGGCGACGACCTCAGCCCGGCCGAGGTCAAGGTCACGTTCCCGAAGCTCGCCCGCTCGAAGCCGGGGGAGACCGTGATCGTCGCGTTCATCGTGTACAAGTCCCGCGCACATCGGGACCGGGTCAACAAGAAGGTCTTCGAGGACCCGCGCATGAACCGGATGATCGAGGGCATGACGATGCCCTTCGACATGCGGCGCATGGCGTACGGCGGGTTCTCGGCCATCGTGGACCTCTGATCCTTCCGTGAGCGACGCCGCGACCCCCGTCGAGGTTCCGGTGCCGGCAGCGGCTCCCGCCGCGGCGCCCGTCGTCGCGCCGGCGCCCCCGTCGGCGCGGACCGCGGCACGGCGCTACGACCGTTCGATCATCGAGGGGCCGCTCCAGCGCGCGGTGTGGAAGCTGGCCTGGCCCACGATGCTCACGAACATCGTCGGCGGCCTGCAGGGCATCGTGGACCACGTGATGGTCGGTCACTTCGTGGGCTACGCCGCCAACGCCGCGATCGGCGTCGCCACGCAGATCTGGATCGTGGTCATCGTCTTCATCACGTCGCTCTTCACGGGGATGAGCGTGCTCGTCGCCCGGTTCGCCGGCGCGGGAGAAGACGAGAAGGTGGACCGCACGGTCTATCAGGCGTTCCTCACGGCGATGGCCATCTCGGTGTTCGTCATGGCGCCGGCCGGCTACTTCCTGGCGCCGTCGCTGCTCGATCTCGTGAACGCTGCGCCCGCCGTCCAGCGCGAGGCCCTCCCGTACCTCAGGATCATGTTCCTGTTCAGCAGCGGGATGCTCCTCTTCTTCATGCTGGGCGGGGCGCTCCGCTCGGCCGGCGATGCACGGACGCCGATGGTGCTCGGCATCGTGATGACGGTCCTCAACATCACCTTCAATTCCCTCCTCATCGCGGGGCCGGGCCCCTTCCCGGCGCTCGGCACCGCCGGCGCCGCGATCGGCACGGTGGCGGCCGCGGGCATCGTGGGGATCTACGCGGTGGTGCGGCTCTGGGGCGGCGGGTGGGTCGTGTCCTTCCCGAAGGGGATGAGCCTCCGGCCGGACTGGGGCATCATCCGCGCGCTCTTCCGCTTCGGGCTCCCCACCGGGATCCAGGGCATCGCGATGAACATCGGCGGCGTGCTCATGCTCGCCTTCATCGGATCACTCGCGGAGAGCGCGGCGGCGCAGGCGGCCTTCGCGGTGTCGTACACGCAGCTCTTCTCGTTCATCACCTGGACGTCGGTGGGGCTCATGGGCGCGGCCGCAGCGGTGGCCGGCCAGAACCTCGGGGCGGCCCTCCCCGACCGCGCGGCCGGAGCGGTGCACGCAGCCGCGCGGATCGGGGTGTCCGGGGCCGCGCTCCTCGGCCTCGCCTTCTTCTTCATTCCGGAGCAGCTGCTCGCGATCTTCGGCATGAACGAGCCCGCGGCGGTGCGGATCGGGACCCAGCTCCTCCGGGTGCTGAGCGTCTCGGGGCTCTTCATTGCGGTCGCGCTCACGTACACCGGCGGGCTTCAGGGCACCGGCGATACGCGGAGCCCGCTCTTCATCTCGATCATCTCGCAGGTGGCGGTCCCGCTCGGGATCTGCTTCGTCATCCAGCGGACCGGCACGCTCGAGCCGCTGCACATCTGGTTCGCGATCCTCGCCGGGCACGCGACGAGATGTGCGCTGAGCGTCGCCCGGTTCAACCAGGGCAAATGGCGCAACATCGCCGTCGACATCGGGCCGCGCGCCCGCTGACACCGGCACCCCGCACCCCCCAGCGAAGGAGCACGGCATGAGTGGAGTTCGCGTACTGGTCGGCACCCGGAAGGGGGCATTCGTCATCACGGCGGACGGGAGCCGGAAGAAGTGGGAGGTGGACGGACCGTTCTTCGCGGGGTGGGAGCTCTATCACCTGAAGGGGTCGCCGGTGAATCCCGACCGGATCTACGCATCGCAGTCGAGCGGCTGGTTCGGCCAGCAGCTCCAGCGATCCGACGACGGCGGGAAGACGTGGAATCCTGTCGGCAACGAGTTCGCGTACGACGGCGTGCCCGGCACGCACCAGTGGTACGACGGGACGCCGCACCCGTGGGAGTTCAAGCGGGTCTGGCACCTCGAGCCGTCGCTCACCGAGCCGGACACGGTCTATGCCGGGATCGAGGACGCGGCGCTCTTCCGCTCGACCGATGGCGGAAGCTCGTGGCAGGAAGTCTCGGGCCTCCGGAAGCACGGGTCGGGCCCGCACTGGCAGCCGGGCGCCGGCGGGATGTGCCTCCACACGATCATCCAGGACCCGACGAACCCGAAACGGATGTTCATCGCCATTTCCGCGGCGGGGACCTTCCGCACCGACGACGGCGGTGCCACCTGGCAGCCGGTCAACAAGGGGCTGCGCTCGGAATTCATGCCGGACCCGACGGCGGAAGTCGGGCATTGCGTGCACCGGATCGCCATGCACCCCTCGAAGCCCGGCACGCTCTTCATGCAGAAGCACTGGGACGTGATGCGGAGCGACGACGGGGGCGACTCGTGGCGCGAGGTGAGCGGCAACCTGCCGACCGACTTCGGCTTCCCGATCGACGTGCATGCGCACGAGCCGGAGACGATCTACGTCGTGCCGATCAAGAGCGACTCGGAGCATTTCCCGCCCGAAGGGAAGCTCCGGGTGTACCGGAGCCGGTCCGGGGGCAACGAGTGGGAGGCGCTGACGAAGGGCCTTCCGCAGCAGGACTGCTACGTGAACGTCCTCCGCGA
Organism: Gemmatimonadales bacterium; assembly: GCA_036377655.1. Lineage (GTDB taxonomy): Bacteria > Gemmatimonadota > Gemmatimonadetes > Gemmatimonadales > GWC2-71-9 > CAMLLJ01. The sequence continues at coordinate 8,002 of DASUXZ010000167.1, read as the reverse complement.
CGCGATGGCCGTGGATTCGCTCGACGAGTGCGGGATCTACTTCGGCACCACCGGCGGCCAGGTCTACGCGTCGGCCGATGGGGGCGACACATGGAACGCCATCGTGCGCGACCTTCCGCCCGTGCTCTCGGTCGAGGTGCAGACGCTCCGATGATCGTGGTGACGCTGCCGGCGCACCTCCGGACGCTGGTGCGGGTGGACGGCGACGTGCAGGTCGACGTGGACGGCGCCGTCACCCAGCGGGCGGTGCTCGACGCGCTCGAGGCGAAGTACCCGGTCCTCAAGGGTGCGATTCGCGATCACGGCACGCAGAAGCGCCGCGCGTTCGTCCGCTATTTCGCGTGCGGCGAGGACCGCTCGCACGATGCCCCGGACGCGCCACTGCCGGAGGCGGTGGCGCGGGGGATCGAACCCTTCATGGTGGTGGGGGCGATCGCGGGAGGGTGAGCCGCCCGGCTTACCTTCGCGCCCCACCGCATCGACGAGCCGCGTCTCCCTGCCACCGCTGGATCGTCACCGCCCCTCGACAGTCCGTGCTGCGCCTGTCAGTCATTCCCTCGCCAATCCGATCCAATCAGTAACGGCGCCGCTCTCGGCACCGCACGCCTTATCGGAAGCCTCCGGATCCGGCGCACATTCGACCTCAGGAGCAGCACCATGACGACCCGATCGCTCATCCCGGCCGCGGCGATGTCCCGACGCTTTGCCCTCGCGGCGTTCGCAGCCATTGCCGCAGTGCTCGTCGCCTGCGAGCAGGAAGCACCGACGGCCCCCGAAGCCGCGTCATCGGAGACCGGAAGCCGAGCACGCTCGGCAATGGCCACCAACGAGACCGTGGTGCCGATCGCGGTGGAGGCGCTGACGGCTCGCCATCGGTTCACCGACGACTTCTCGGCACAGTTCCGGTTGAAGCCGGACGGCCGGCCGAGGGACGTCGTCAACCTCCAGGACGGCTCCAGGATGGTCGTGCTCAAGCTCACCGTGCAGCCGGGGGCACGGTTCCCCTGGCACACGCATCCAGGCCCGGTCATGGTTGCCGTCACGCAGGGCGACCTGGTCTACACGTATGCGGACGACTGCGTCGAGCGCGGCTACTCCTCAGGAACCGCATTCGTCGATCCCGGCAGCAACGTGCATTACGCATACAATCCCGGCACCGCGGAGACGGTCCTGATCGCCACCTTCTTCGGCGTGCCGGCGGAGGGCGCCCTCACGATTCCGGTCACTGCCGAAGCGGGAGCCGCATACGACTCGAAGTGCGGCGTGGCTGCTGCGGTCATGGGCTCGCACTGAGCCGCGCCATTGCCTCGCGCGCCTCGCGGACCGTCGGCTCGAGCTCCGGGTCCGCGTTGCGCCAGGCAAATGCCACGAACTCGTATTCCCTGCGCGCCTCGGCCGGCCGCCCGGTCCGCTCCAGGATCCGGGCCAGCTGGAGGCGCGCCGGCGCGCCGTCCTGGTTCGACCAGAGCGCCCTGAAGACCCGCTCGGCCTCGTCGAGCCGGCCGAGCTCGACGTTCAATTGCCCGACCTGCCAGAGTGAGCCGTGGAAATCATCTCCGGGGAGCACACTTTCGAACGCGCGAAGCGCTTCCTCTCTCCGGCCCCGGACCCAGTGCCCGTGTCCTTCCGCGGCGCGGACCACCATCTCCCAGCCGCGAGCGTTCGCGCTGTCGCCGATGGCGAGTCGCTGCGCCGCAATTTCGCGCGCACGGGAAACGAGAGCGTCGAACTCTCCCCACGCGCCCTGCCGGGCGGCATACGCCGTGGCGCACAGGGCGCGGTAGCGATTCAGGAACAGGCTGCTGTCGGGCCGGATGGCCGCGAACCGCTGCTCGAGAACCCGCTGCGGAACGGGCAGGCCCCGCTGCGCGGCGTAGAGCGGCCCGCAGTAGCGGTGCGTGGCCGAGACTCGCGGATCATCGAGAAGGGCCATGAAGTCGCGAAGGCGTCCGTCCATCATGGACAGGTTGAGCACACGCTCGCGCTGGAGGACGGGCTGGAGGCGTTCGTTCACGCGGGACTCGAGGACCGGCAGGATTGCCTCTCGTACCTCTGCGAACCGGGTGTGGACAAGGAACTGGTAGACCTTGAGCGCGGCCTGCGCATCGAGCCTGCCTGCCTCGGCCCGCGCGCGCGCGCTCGCGCCGCTGTCACCGAAGGCGAGGGCGAACGCGATCGTGCCTGCACGGCTTGAAACCCCGTCCGGGGCGAGACGGCGATAGGCTTCGAGCTCGATGGCGATGGCCCCACTGTCCGCCCGCCAGGTGAACGCGAGGTCCAGGAGGTGCGACCGGAAGGCGGCCATTCCGGGCCGCAGGGCAGCCGCCCGCCGGAAGGCGTCCTCGGCCTGCTGGGGCGTACCCATTGCCGATGCATGGTGGAGATAGTGCTCGCCCAACTCGTACCAGAGATCCGCATCGTTCGGATACCGCTGGAGAGCTTCCCGTGTCATCGCCAGGGCGCCCGGAAGGCCCCGGTGCCGCGCCCAGCGGGCTTCCACCAGGGCGCGTTCGCGGGGCGGGAGGCGCGTGGCCCGCTTCTTCGCGTACTCGAGGTTGGCCCGATACTTCTCCTCATAGGACGGGTTCGTGATGTTCGCGGACCAGGCGTACGCTTCTGCGAGACTGAGATACGCCAGCCCGAAGGCGCTGTCGGCACGCACCGCACGCTCCCAGGCCTCGGCGGCCTCGAGGAATTCGGCCCGCCGATAGCGATTCTCTCCTTCCAGATAGGCCTTGAGAGCGGTGAGGGACGTCGTGGTGACACCTGCCAGATCGAGCGCAGGGATGTCGCCCGGATCCTTCTCGAGTACGAGCTCGAGCGTCTGCATCGCGAGGCGATCCACGAGCGTGAGCATCGAGTCGGGCGACCCTTCGACCTCGACGGGGCCGACGACCTCTCCGGTCTCGACGTCGTAGACATCCGCTCCGAGCCGAATCCTCGTGCCTGCGGCGACCACCGATCCGACGAGCGCATAACCGGCCTGGGCCCGGCGCGCGACGGCGAGCGCCCGCGTGAGGTCGGCCGTGGCGTCGTCGGGGATCGCCTGGTGCCAGCCGGCCAGGAGCGTGCGGCTGTCGATGGCCCGGATCCCCGCCGCGCCATCCAGGCCCCTCGAGAGGAGGTCCACCATCCCTTCGCGCCACGGAGCGAGCCCCTCGCCGCGCACGGTGAACGGAAGCACCGCAATCGTGGGAGCGAGCGCCGGCGCTGTTGCGCGTCGTTGCATCCCGGAGACGCGCCACCCGAGCCAGCCGGCACCGGCCAGCATCGCGAGTCCGAGCAGTAGGGCGGTCCACCGCCATGACCCTGGACCCGCCGGATGCTGCACCGACGTCACCCCGCGAACCGAGGCTCCGTCGAGATAGCGTCTCAGGTCATCCGCGAACTCACTTGCGGTGCGATACCGCGCTTCGGGCTGCCTGCGGAGCGCCGTTGCCACGACATGGTCGAGGTCGTCGGGCTCGCCTCCATGTCGAAGGTGCTCGGCGGGCAGATCACCGGATGGCCCGTCCGGGTGACGGCCGGTGAGGAGCTGGAAGAGAAGCACGCCGAGCGCGTACACGTCCGCCGCCGGCGTGATCGGGCCGCCCTCGACCTGTTCCGGCGCCGCATATGCGGGCGTATGCGGGCGGCTCCCGCCCTCCGTGAGCGTCGTCTCGCCAGGCGTGCCGGCGGGCGCATCCAGCAGCTTCGCGATCCCGAAGTCGAGCAGCTTCACCACGCCGTCGGGCGTCACCAGGATGTTGGACGGCTTGAGGTCCCGGTGGATGATGCCGTTGGCGTGTGCGTGCGCCACGGTGGAGAGCACGTCGAGGAAGAGGACGAGTTTCTCCTGCTCCGACAGCTTCCGCTCGCTGCACCAGCGATCGAGCCGCTCCCCGGCGATGTGCTCCAGCACGAGGTACGGCTGGCCCGTATCGGTGACCCCTGCATCGAGCAGGCTGACGACGTGCGGGTGACGCAGGCGCGCGAGCACGCTTCCCTCGCGGCGGAAGCGCTCCATGCCGACGCGATCGAGGAACGCGAGCTTGAGCAGCTTGATCGCGGCGGTGCCCTCGAACCGGCCGTCACTCCGGTGGGCGAGCCACACCGTCCCCATGCCGCCCTCACCGAGCGAGCGCTCGAGGGTCCAGGCGCCGAGGCGCTGGCCTGCGAGCAGGGGCGCGTGGGAGTCGCCGGGCCGGAACTTCGGAGTGAGGTAGCCGCGGGAGTCGAGGGTGGCTTCATCCGCGAGGAGACGCTCGACTTCTGCGGCATGCTCCGGCCGCTCCAGCCTGAGGCGCCCGAGCCAGGCCTCCCTGAGCTCCGGCGACAGGTCGAGCGCCTCGGCCAGGAGCGAATCGAGCGCGGCGAGCAGCTGGGGAGAGATCGACATGGCCTTCGCTCTACCCGCGACGGGAGCGGGTCAGGATTCCTGAAGGGCCCGATGGAGCAGAAGGCGAGCGCGCCGCCAGTCGCGGTACACCGTCCGCTCCGAGGTGCCCCGGAGCTCCGCGATCTCCGAGAAGGAGTAGCCGCAGTAGAAATGCAGGTCCACGAGCTGGGCCAGCCCCGGGTTCACTCCTCCGAGCACCTCGAGCGCGGCGCCGAGCTGCTCGAGTTGCTCGGGCGATTCCTCGCGACCGGGCGCGGGAACGTCCGAGTCGGGCGAGGTGATGTGGAACTCGCCGCCCCGCTTCATGGCACGGCGGCGGCGCACGTAGTCGATCATCAGTCCGCGCATGGCGCGGGCGGCGTACGCCAGGAACGCGTTGCGGCTGGCGAACCGGGCCCCCTCCCGGTGCGCGACGTTGAGATACGCCTCGTGCAGCAGCGTCGTGGCGCCGAGGGTGAGATCCCGGCCTCCGCGCCGCAGCTCGCGCTCCGCGATCTCGTGCAGTTCGCGGTAGAGCGCGTCGAAGAGCGCCCGGGCCGCTCCTGCATCGCCCGTATCGGCGCTGCGGATCAGATCGCCGATCGGCGCATCCACGCGCTATGCTCCCGGGTGGCCTGAGAGAGGAGAGAGGGGGTTTCAGGCCAACTTAGGGCGCGTCCGGAATGCCGTCAAATGAGAGATCGCAATTTCCGGCGGGACAATGACAGATCGCCGCTCCCGACGGATGGGGGAGCGGAACTCCGCCCTGCCGGAGGAGCCGACGTGCCGCTCAGCGCCTGGCGCCGGGCCGGCCTGGGAGCGGAGCGCGAAAGCCCATGCCCAGAGACACACCGGAAACCGCCCCCGGCGCCGGGCGTGGCTGGAGCGGAAGCACCACCGGCTGCCACACGTCGCGCCGGATGAGCGCCCCGAGCACCGCACCCGTTGCCGCGCCGGAGGCGGCGGCGCCGAAAAGGCACTGTGCGGGGCTCGGCTGGAGCCAGCCACCGTCCTCGTTGGCGCAGAAGACGCCCATGAGCAGGCCGGCGCCGGCCCCGATGAGGGCCCCCTTGCCGGGACTCCCCCGCCGTCCGACCCGCTTCTCGAGCCGCGCGAGGGACTCCATGGCGAGCCCGGCGGGCTCCCATCGGGCCGGCCCGCCGGTCATGCTCGGGACGAGCCGCTCGACGTACAGCGTATCCGGAGTGATCCGGACGGCACGCGCACGATGAAGGGTGCCCTCTCCGGACGTGAGCGCGTAGCGAACCCGGTCCCCCGTCTCGGGCACCGGCGAGCTCGAGATCGGTGTCCGGGAGCATCCTGCGGCGAGCAGCATCACCACGGGCACCGCATGCCGGGTACGCACGGTGGCGCGGAGCCTAACGCCGTGCCGGGCGTCCCGTGGTGGCCCTGATCTCGGCGTTCAGACTCGAGAGATCGGGCTTCGGAATCACCGGAGCGGCATGCTCGACGGTCGTGGGAGCAGGAGCTTCGGCCCCGGCAACGGACATCGGCGGCAGCTCGGGTCGCGCCGGGAATGCCGGGGCGCAGGCCATCACGAACGAACCGGCGAGGAGGGAAAAGAGGAGGGCTTTCATGCAGCACCCCGATCTGGAGGTGCCTCAACACTGGCGACCCGTGCATGAAGTGGCCGTGAAGGAATGATGAGACTCTCACGCCCGTTTCACGGCCGTTTCATGGAGGGGGTGTCATCGTAGTGTCGAGCCGTCGGAGCGTTCGACGTACACCAGGAGGGACGTATGAAAGTCGCGAACATCACGAAGGGAAGCCCCCGCATCGCGAACGTGAAGGAGGACATCGACCGGATGTTCGACCGGTTCTTCGCGCGGCCGTTCATGAGCGAGCCGGTCATGCCGCTCTTCCCGTTCGAGCCGATGAACGAAGCCCTCGCGGAATGGGCTCCGCGCCTCGACCTCACCGAGACCGAGAAGGAGTTCGTCGTCCGCTGCGAGGTGCCGGGCATCCACAAGGAGAACCTGGACATCAACCTGTCCGGGAACCTCCTGCGGATCACCGGGCATCGTGATGCGGTACAGGAGACGAAGGACGAGATGTACCTCTACCGGGAGCGCGAGGTGGGGCGCTTCGTCCGCACCCTCAAGCTGCCCGTCGCCGTGGACGAGGAGCACATCGAGGCGGCGTATCAGGACGGCGTCCTGACGATCCGGGTGCCGAAGCCGGCCGCGGCGGTCGCGAAGAAGATCCTGATCAAGTAGCGCATTCGCAGGCGGCGGCCGCTCCGGGACAGGGTTCCCGGGGCGGCCGCTCGCTTCGGGCGATCCCGCGCCACCGCATGATCCGGAGGGTAACCCATGTTCACCGCTGAGCTCCTCCCCGAAACGCTCCCGAGGCACGCGTCGGCAGCCACTCCCCACAGGGGATCCGCATTCAGCCGAAACCGCCTCGCGCGCCTCCACGACGCGCTCCGGCGTCACGTCGACCGGGGCGAGGCCCCCGGGCTCGTCGCGCTCCTCGACATCGGCGGCCGGGAGCACGTCGAGGTAATCGGTACCACCGCGTTCGACGGCGTGCTGCCGATGGAGCGGGACACGATCTTCCGCCTCGCTTCCACGACCAAGCCGGTGACCGCCGCCGGCGCGATGGTGCTCGTCGAGGAATGCCGCCTGCGCCTCGACGACCCGCTCGACGAATGGCTGCCGGAGCTCGCCGGACGTCGCGTGCTCCGGACCGTGGACAGCCCCCTCGACGACACGGTGCCGGCCGCGCGGAGCATCACGCTGCGCGACCTGCTCACCTTCCGGTCCGGATACGGCGAGGCGTTCTTCGTCGCGCCGGGCTGCCCGTTCGGCCAGGCGCTCTCGGAGCGAGGCCTATCGCTCGCCGAATGGCCGTTCGCCGGCACGCCCGACGAGTTCATGGCGCGCCTCGGTGAGCTGCCGCTCCTGCATCAGCCCGGCGAGCGATGGCTCTACCACACGAGTGGCGAGATCCTCGGCGTCCTCATCGGGCGTGTCGCAGGCATGCGCCTCGGGGAGTTCCTCCGCGAGCGGATATTCGAGCCGCTCGGGATGGTGCACACCGGATTCTCGGTCCCGCCGGCGGAGCTCGACCGCCTCCCGCCTTGCTACGGAAGGGACCCGATGACGGGCGACCTGGCCGAGCTGTTCAGCGCGGGAGGCGGATACGCGGCAGGCCGGCCTCCGTTCGAATCGGGAGCGGGCGGTCTCGTGTCCACCGCGGACGACCTCCGCGCCTTCGGACGCATGATGCTCGGCACGTCGGCCGACGTGGGGAGACGCCTCCTGTCGCGGCCTGCGCTCGAGCTCATGACTCGCGACCATCTCACCGAGGAGCAGAAGGCGGCTTCCCCGTTCTTCCCCGGATTCTGGGCGGGGTACGGGTGGGGCCTCGGGCTCGCGGTCACCACGTCGCACGACGACGTCGGCGTCGTCCCGGGGCGCTTCGGATGGGACGGCGCGTTCGGCACCTCGCTCTGGATGGATCCGCGTCGCGACCTGGTCGGGGTGCTCATGATGCAGCGGCGGCCCGACCGGTTCGAGCTGCCGCTCGTCGCGCGGGATTTCTGGACGTCGGTGTATCAGCTGATCGATACCTGACCGGATCGCCGTTCGGGTCGGCGGCCCGGCACGGCTGGCGCGTGCC
>DASUXZ010000166.1:0-17604 GCA_036377655.1 Gemmatimonadales bacterium | reverse complement strand
GGGACCGTCCGGCGGACGCCCGCGATCTCATCGGGCTTGCGGGCATGGCCGGCGGCGCGGCGCCGCTGGGCGACGTGGCAGGGTGGGAGCCGGTATACGGCCGGCCCGCCGAAGCACAGGCAGTCTGGGAGCGGACCCATGGACGACCATTGTCGAGTGCGTCCGGCCTGGCCGGCTGATGCCCCGGTGCTCGCAGCACTCGAGCGGCGCTGCTTCGGCGATCCATGGAGCAGCGCGAGCTTCCGCGAAGCGCTCGCGTCCGAGCACTCCTTCGGCCTCGTGGCCGAGTGTCGGGGGGAGATCGCAGGTTACCTCATCGGCCGCGCGATCCTCGGCACCGGAGAGATCCTCAACCTCGCGGTCGCGCCCGAGTGGCGTCGCCGCCGGGTGGCCCGGCTGCTCCTCGAGGCGGGGCTCGACGAGCTCGCGGCCCGGGGCGCCGAAGAAGTCTTCCTCGAGGTCCGGGAGTCGAACACCGCGGCGCAGTCGCTGTACCTCGGCGCGGGCTTCCGCGCGGTGGGGCAGCGCTCCGGGTATTACCGGAATCCGCGGGAGGATGCGCTCGTGCTCCGCTCGCCCCTCAGGTCCGCCGAGCAAAAGGGATGACGGCGGCGTAGTTTTGGTGAAGATGACCGTCACCCGGGAGCGTACACTCGCCGGGTCCGCAGATGTGCCCAGTGCTTTCGAACCCTGGAGGTCCTTGTGAGCCGCAGCCTGAACAAAGCCACCCTCATCGGCAACCTCGGCGCCGATCCCGAGGTCCGGAGCACCAGCAACGGGTCCCGCGTCGCCACGCTCTCGCTCGCCACGAGCCGGCAGTGGAAGGGCCAGAACGGCGAGAAGCAGGAAAAGACCGAGTGGCACCGCGTCGTTCTCTGGAACAACAAGGCGTCCAATCTCGCGGACATCGCCGAGCGGTTCTGCAAGAAGGGGGACAAGGTCTACGTGGAAGGCACCATCGAGTACCGCACCTGGCAGGATCGCGAGGGCCAGACGCGCTACACCACCGAGATCAACGCGCGAGAGCTCATCCTCCTGTCCGGCCGGGGAGAGGGGTCGGAGACGTTCTCGAAGGTCCCCGCCGGGGCCGGTGCGGGCGCCGGGCCGGTCAAGGGAGACAAGTCCTTCGACGAGGCCCCCGAAGCACTGGACGCCGAGGACGACGACCTTCCGTTCTGATCCGTCCCCGGATCGGCCGGCCGTGCCCCGAGCGCCGCGTGGAATTCCACGCGGCGCTTCGATGTTCAGGAGGGCGGCGTCCCGCGGACATCGAGCACGAACGGGGTCGGGTTTCGCGCCTGAGGTATTGCGAGATTCTTGGCCGTTCGCGAGGATGGCGGAGGCGGAGAAAGCGCCCTGCTGGCCGCGCGCAAGTTTCGAAGTATCAGGGAGTTGCGGCGCAGGGCGGGGGGCGCTCTGCCGTGGCGTCGATCTTGCTCGCCGAAGGGGTGTCCGCGCACCCATTTCTCCCATCGCCGTCCGCCGGCAGACCCCGGCGGCGTGGAGTCACCAATGGCGAGATCCGCATTCGGCACGGCTACGCTGATCCTGACCGCCCTCGCGGCCCTGCCGCTCGCGGCGCAGGAAGCCCGTCCCCAGACCCACACCGTGAAGACGGGCGATACCCTCTGGGACCTCGCGCGCCGCTACATGGGCGATCCGTTCCTCTGGCCCGAGATCTACCGGCTCAACACGATGGTCGTCGAGGATCCGCACTGGATCTACCCCGGCGAAGTCCTGCGCCTGTCGGCGAGCGGCGACGTCGTCTCGGTGCCGACCACCGATACCCCGCCGCCGTCGGTAGCGGATACGGCGCAGGTCCCGAGCGCCGTCGCCGTCGGCCCGAGCACGGCCGACTCGGGCCAGGGCTGGCAGCGCTACTTCACCACGCGGAGCGGCCCGGCCCTGCTCGGGCAGATGGCCCCGATGCCGTACCAGGCGCTTCGAGCCGGCGAATTCCATTCGTCGGGCTTCCTCACCGAAGGGCGGACCCTGCCGTTCGGGAGACTGCTCGGGCGCGTCTCGCCGCTCCAGATCTCGGCCGTCTCGGTGCGCGAGACCGCGACGCTCTATACCGACGTCCTCCTCGAGGCGCCCCGCGGTGCCTCCTACGAGTCGGGCGACTCGCTCCTCATCGTCCGCCTCGGCGAGCGGATGGGAAGCATGGGCCGCGCCGTCATCCCGACCGGCCTCGTGCGGGTCACCGAAGTCGCCGACGGCCGCATCGCCGGCTCCGTCATCGCCGTCTACGGCGAGATCGTGGACGGGCAGTCGCTCCTGCCGGTCGATCCGTTCGCCGCGTCCGGCGGCTCGCAGGCGATCCCGGTGGCCGACGGGGTGCAGGCCCGCGTGCTCGGCTCGGCCTCGCGCCAGGAGCTCATGGGTCCGCAGGACGTCGTCTTCCTCGACAAGGGCCGCCGCGAGGGCGTGTCGCCCGGCGACATCTTCGAGGTGCGGCGCGAAGCGAAGCGCCGGAGTGACGGCTCGACCGACGTGCCCGAGACGATGGCGATGCTCCAGGTCGTCCGCGTGGGAGAGCGGAGCGCCACCGCGCGCGTCATCAACGTCCGCCTTCCCGCCTTCGGTGAAGGCGACGAGGCCCGGCAGATCGGCCGCCTCCCTTCCTGAGGCAGGCCACGCACCGGTAGTCGGAACGGCGTCCCCGACGGGGACGCCGTTCGCGTTTCGTTCCCGCCGTGGTTTCTTCGCAGGACATCCTTCTATATTGCGCGGCTACGGGCCCGCGGGCCACTCTCGGCATCATCTCAAGGAGTCCAGGGCCCATGGGCGGACGCGTCCTCGTCGCAGGCGGAGCGGGTTTCATCGGATCGCACATCGCGGAGGCGTACCTCGCCGACGGGTGGGAGGTCGAGGTCATCGACGACCTGTCGCGCGGCAAGGAGGGCAACGTCCCGGCGGGCGCGTGCTTCGTTCGCGGCGACGTGCGGTCGGCCGAGATGCGGGAGTACGTCGCGCGCGGCCGCTTCGACGTCGTCAACGTGCAGGCCGCGCAGATCGACGTGCGCCACTCGGTGGACGACCCGTCCCATGACGCGAGCATCAACCTTCTCGGGCTCATCAACCTGCTCGAGGGCGCGGGCGCCGGCGGCGTAAGGCGCGTGGTCTTCGCGAGCAGTGGCGGCGTGCTCTACGGCGAGGCCGGGACCGTCCCGACGCCCGAGACGGCACCGAAGATGCCGGTGTCCCCGTACGGGGTGAGCAAGCTCGCCGGCGAGCACTATCTCCGTGCCCTCGGTGCGCTGCGCGGCTTCGAGGCCGTGGCCATGCGCTACGCCAACGTGTTCGGCCCGCGGCAGGACCCGAAGTCGGAGGCCGGCGTCGTCTCGATCTTCGTGTCGCGACTCCGGGCGGGCCAGCCGCTCACCATCTACGGCGATGGGCGCCAGACGCGCGACTACGTCTTCGTCCGCGACGTGGCGCGCGCCAACGTCCTCGCGAGCACGGCGGCCCTGCCGGCGCCCGACGACCACGACGCGATCGGCTTCAACGTGGCGACCTCCACGGAGCTCAGCGTCGTGGACCTCGCCGAGACCGTCGGGCGCGCGCTCGGACGCAAGCCGGAGATCCGGTTCGAGGAGCCGCGGGCGGGCGAGCTCCGCCGAAGCTCGCTCGACACGTCCAGGGCACGGCGCATTCTCGGGTGGGCGCCGACGCATTCCTTCGAGAGCGGCCTCGCGGAGCTCATCAACTGGTTCGAACGGGAGGGCAGTGCATGATCATGATCCAGGGCGGCGCGGTTCCCACGACGGCCATGGAGCTGCTCGCGATGGCGAGCACCGAGACCAAGATCGTCGTGGCGATCTGCGCACTCTTCTCGGCGGCATCCTGGTTCGTGATCGGGCTCAAGTGGTGGCAGTTCCGCCAGCTCAACCGGCAGGCGGACCGGTTCTTCAATACGATGGAACGGAGCACCCGCCTGCAGGACGCATATCAGGGCGTCATGAAGCTCCCGGCCTCCCCCTACCAGCGCCTCTTCCGCGAAGCGCTCCATTTCTACGACGAGCTCCGCCCGGGCGCGCTCCGGAGCGACCAGCCGCGGGAAACGCTCACGCCGACCCAGCTCGAGGCGCTCAAGATGGTCCTCGGCAAGGAAGTGGCGGCTGAGCGTGACCTCCTCGGCCACTACATCCCGTGGCTCGCGACGGTCGGGTCCGTGGGGCCCCTCCTCGGGCTGCTCGGGACCACGATCGGCATCATCCGGGCCTTCACCGGCATCGCGTCGCGCGGCTCGGGCAACCTCGCCGCGGTGGCGCCCGGCGTCGCCGAAGCGCTCGTGGCCACCTTCGCGGGACTCGCGGCCGCGATCCCGGCGGTCATGGCGTACAACATCTACGTGAACCGGGTGCGCCTCTTCACCGGCGAGCTCGAGGGATTCGCCAACGAGCTCGTCGGCTCGATGGCGCGCGAGGGGCTGGTCTAGGATGGCGCTCGGCGGCATCGGCGGGATCGGCGGCGGCAAGGGGGACCTTCCCCTCAACGCCGAGATCAACGTCACCTCGCTCGTGGACGTGATGATGGTGCTGCTGATCGTCTTCATGATCACGGCACCGATGATGCAGGGCGGGGTGGACGTGGATCTTCCGAGGGCCGAGGCGCGGCCGCTCGAGCCGAAGGAGGGCCTCGTCGTCTCGGTGGACCGGAGCGGCCGCATCTTCGTGGACGAAACGCAGGTCACCTATGCCGATTTCCGTGTCACCTTCGCGTCGCTCGTCGCGGCCAGGAAGCCGGACGGGGTGTACCTCCGGGCGGACAACGGTGTCCCCTACGGTGACGTCGTGCGGGTGCTGGCGGTGATCCGGGGCGCGGGCGTCCAGAACGTGGGGCTCGTCGCCCAGGAGGAGGAGCCGGCCCGGTGAGCGGTCGCGGCGGGGCGGGGCGCGCCTCCGGCGGCACCGGGGCCGGACTGCTCTCGACGCTGCTCTTCCACGGCGCCGCGATCGGGCTCCTCGGCGGCGTCGTCCGGACGCCGGAGGCGTCGCCCCCGGTCTATGCGGTCGAGCTCGTCGCGGCGCCCGCACCGGCGCCGAAGCAGCGGCTCGCTCCCGAGGCGACGCCCACGCCCCCGCCCCCGGCGGAGGACCCCCCCGCACCGGTGAAGAGCGCGCCGAAGCCGGCGGAGAAGACCGCGCCGGTGGAGCCGCCGAAGCAGAAGATCGAGCCGCGGCCCTCCGCGGACCCGGCGCCGAAGACCTCGACTACCGAAACGCCGGCGCCCGGCGAGACGCCGAGCACCGGGCGCGACGCCACGACGATCAGCACGCCGGGCCTCGACTTTCCGTTTCCGGAGTATCTCCGGAACATCATGAACCAGATCTACCGCCGGTGGCGGCGTCCGACCGGGAACGTCCCGCTCCGCGCGGAGATCTTCTTCCTCATCCGGCGGGACGGCTCGGTCGCCGAGCTGCGCTTCGTGAAACGCTCAGGAAACTTCTCGTACGACCTCGAGGCGCAGGGCGCGATCGAGGCGGCAGGGAACGCACGAGCCTTCGGCCAGCTGCCCGATGGATGGCAGAACGACGTGCTCCCGATCAGCTTCTACTTCGAACCCAGGGCCCAGTGATGCGCCGCTCCGTCCTCCTCCTCGCTCTCGTTTCCCTCGGCGCGGCCGCCGCGGAAGCGCAGGACAATCGCGCCCAGGATGCGATCCGCATCGGCGTCACCTACCGGCCCGGCACGCGGCCGGGACTCGTGGTGCTGCCGGGCGCCGGGCTCGATTCGGTGCGCGCCATCGTGAAGCGCGACCTCGACTACAGCGACCAGTTCCAGATCATCGAGACCGGCACGGCGGCCGGCAGCGGCGCGGTGAACTACCAGTACTACCGCACGCAGTTCAACGCCGACCATGCGGTCGAGCTCGTCCCGGCCGCCGGGGGCGTCACGGTGCGCCTGCACGATCTCGCGGCCGGACGGGTCCGCAACCAGGCGACCCTCGCCCTTCCGGGCGGCGACGGGGCCGACTTCCGGATGGCCGTGCACCGCCTGAGCGACGAGGTGGTGCGCTGGGCCGCCGGCACCGAGGGCTACGCCGCGAGCCGCCTCCTCTTCCTGAGCGGGGGCCGGCTCTACCGGGTGGACAGCGACGGTGCGGGCGTCGCGGCCGTGACGCCGGCCGGCGAGCGCGCGCTCTCGAACGCGTGGGCCCCTGACGGCCGTCGCATCGCGTACACCCGCTTCGACCAGGGACGCGGCGCGGTCGTGGTGCTGGACCTCGCGTCGGGCTCGTCGTTCGTGGCGCCCGGAACGCAGACCGACCTCAACTTCTCGCCGTCGTTCTCCCCCGACGGGCGGTCCATCGCCTACGCGCGCGCGGAGGAGACGGGAGCGACGAATATTTTCACGGCGGACATCGCGCAACGCTGCTGCGTGCAACGCTTGACCGTGCGTGGCTTCGCGGACAACTTAAGCCCCACGTACTCGCCCGACGGGCGGCGCATCGCCTACGTGTCGAGCCGGGCGGGACCGCCGCAGATCTACGTGATGAGCGTGGACGGCACGGACCAGGAGCTGCTCGCGCCGTTCGATTTCGGCGTCACCGGCCCGTCGTTCGCGCCGGAGTGGTCGCCGGACGGCGCGAGCGTGGTGTTCCACCGTGAGGTCTCGCGCAGCCCGCAGATCTTCATTCTCGACGTGGCCTCCGGGCGGGTGCGGCAGCTGACGTCCGTCGGCCGGAACGAGGACGCGACCTGGGCGCCGGACGGGCGCCACGTCGCCTTCGTCTCCGACCGCTCCGGGCGGCGGCAGCTGTGGATCGTGGACACCGAGACCGGCCGGGTCCGGCAGCTCAGCACGCCGGGAGACGCCCGGCTTCCTTCCTGGTCTCGTCGCATGGGCGGGACGCAGTCTTCAAACCCCTAGCAACGCGGAGCTGATGATGCGCATTCGTACCTACCTCCCGCTCGTAGCCGCGCTCGCGGTCGCCGCGGCGTGCGGCGGTTCGCCGGATCCCGAGCAGCCGGTGCCGCAGGCGGGGGTCGACAGCGCGGCGATGCGCGCGCGCGCACGCCAGGACTCGATCGACGCGGAGAACCGGCGCCGGGCGGAGGAAGAGGCGCGGCGGGCGGAGGCGGACCGCCTCGCGCGCGAGGCGTCGGAGCGGGCATCCGCGGTCCGGAACGACCTCACCGCGATGATCAACTTCGACTACAACGAGGCGAACATCCGCTCGGAGGACCAGGCCAACCTCGACCGCAAGGCCGCGATCCTCCAGGCCAATCCGTCGGTGCGCATCCGGGTGAGCGGCCACGCCGACGAGCGCGGCTCGGACGAGTACAACCTGGCGCTCGGCAATCGCCGCGCGGCGGCCGCGGAGCGGTACCTCACGAACAAGGGCATCGACGGCGCGCGGATCGACGTGATCTCGTTCGGCGAGGAGCGGCCGATCGCCGCCGGCGCCGACGAGGGCGCCTACGCCCAGAACCGCCGGGACGAATTCGAGATCCTCTCCGGCGGCGATACGCTCGTCGCGCCCCAGTGAGACGCGCGGCCGCCGCACTCGCGCTCGTCGCCCTGGCCGCCTGCGCGACCAAGGGCGACATGACGCGCCTGGAGAACGAGATCGCGCAGGTGCGGGACATCCAGACCCGGCGGGACGCGGAGCGCGCGCGGCAGGTCGCTGAAGTGATCCGGATCCAGCAGCAGATGCTCGACTCCCTGGATGCCACGCGGCAGGCCATGCGGGCGCTCCGGGGAGACGTGCAGAACGATCTCTACGGCGTCCAGCAGCAGCTCGTGCAGCTCGGCGAGCTGACCGGCCAGAGCCAGCGCCGCCTGTCGGAGCTCCGGGCGCAGCTCGAGCGGCGCGGGGAGGAGATCGCGCAATCCCAGGCCGCGGCCGCCGGCGATTCGGCGGCCGCCGCCGCGCCGCCGTCCGCGGAGGCGCTGTACGAGGCGTCGCTCGGCCAGCTCCGGCTCGGCAGCGCCGGCACCGCCCGGAGCGGCTTCGCCGAGCTCCTCCGCTCGCACCCGACGAGCGAGCGGGTGCCGGACGCGCTCTACTACATCGGGCAGAGCTGGGAAACCGAGAGCGCCGACTCGGCCCTCGCCTACTACGACCAGGTCACCCGGAACCACCCGGAGTCGCCCCGGTCCGCCTCGGCGTACTATCACGTCGGGCTCATTCGGGAGCGCGCCAACCGCCTCGCGGAGGCGCGGGAGGCCTACCAGCGCGTCGTGGACGGATACCCGAGCTCCGATGAAGCCGCGCTCGCGCGGGACCGCCTGAGGGCGCTCGGGCGATAGCCCGGGCGCCGGCCCCTCTGCCATGACCGCATCCGGCGGGGAGATGCCGTTCCTCGACCACCTCGAGGAGCTGCGCACCCGGCTCATCCGATCCATCCTCGCCCTGCTCGCCGGCTTCGTCGCCGGCTTCGCGGTGGTGCAGCAGTTCCAGCTCGTCTCGATCATGAAGCGGCCCATCGAGCCGTACCTCCCCGCCGGCGGGAAGCTCGTGGTGCTGAGCCCCACCGACTCGGTCATGATCGTCTTCAAGCTGAGCTTCCTCGTCGGCCTCGTGCTCGCGGCGCCGGTGGTCATCTGGCAGACATGGGCCTTCCTCGCGCCGGCGCTCTATGCCCGCGAGAAGAAGGTCATCGTGCCGGCGCTCTTCGTCGGGAGCGCGCTCTTCCTCGTCGGCGCCGTGCTCGCATGGGAGTTCGTGCTGCCGCAGACCCTCCGCGTCCTCTTCAGCTTCCAGAGCGAGGCGCTGGCGCCGATGATCACCTACCAGGCCTACTTCGATTTCCTGGTGCGCGTGGTCCTCGCCCTCGGCATCTCGTTCGAGCTGCCGCTGCTCATCGTGATCCTCGCCTGGCTCGGCGTCGCCACTCCCGAGCGGCTGAACGGGTTCCGGCGGTTCGCCGTCGTGCTCGCCTGCGTCGGCGGGGCGATCCTCTCGCCCGGTGGCGACCTCATCTCGATGGTGATGTTCACGATCCCGCTCCTCGTGCTGTACGAGATCGGGTACGCCGGGTCCATCGTGATCACGCGCCGCCGCCGCCGGCGCGCCGCCGCATCGGCAACGGCACTCCTGCTCGCGCTCATGGCCGGCGCGATGCCGCTCGAGGCCCAGGTGAAGGAGCAGCGCCCGGTGCGCGACACCACGCGTGCCCCGCGGCGCGAGGCACCCGCCGCGGCGCCGGGCCGGACGCCCGGCGACACGGTGGCCGGATTTCCCGGGTCGGATCCCGATTCGGTCATGCGCGCCCTCCTCGCGCGGCCGGGCTTCACGACGACGCGCTACCGCGCCGACTCGGCCACGCTGTTCGCCGAGGAGCGGCGCTTCGAGCTGCGCGGAGCGGCGCACACCGAGCGCGAAGGGGTCTCGCTCAGCGCGGCGAGGATCGCCTTCGACGAGAAGGCGTGCCTCCTCACGGCGTCCGGGAAGCCGACGCTCGTGGAGGAAGGCCGCACCCTCCTCGGCGAATCGATCCGCTACGACACCTGCGAGGGCCAGGGCCTCGTGCGCGGCGGCGAGACGCAGTTCGAGGAGGCCGGCACCGTCTGGTTCCTCAGGGGCAACGTCTCGCAGGACTCGAGCTCGACGCGCGTCTTCGCGGGCGCGAGCACCATCACGAGCTGCCCGCTCCCCGTGCCGCACTACCGGTTCGCCGTGGGCAAGGTGAAGTGGGTCTCGAATTCGATGATCGTGGCCCGGCCGGTGGTGCTCTACATCCGCGACGTGCCGGTGCTGTGGCTGCCCTTCATCTTCCAGGACACGCGTCCCGGCCGGCGCTCGGGGATCCTCGTGCCGAAGGTCGGCATCAACGACATCGTGCGGACCTCGAGCACCTACAACCGGCAGATCACCAACATCGGCTACTACTGGGCGCCGAGCGATTACCTCGACTTCACCGGCCGGATGGACTGGTACTCGGGGCGCTACGTCCAGTTCGGCGTCACCACGCAGTACCGCTTCCTCGACCGCTTCATGGACGGGTCGCTCGGGGTGAACCGGCAGTACGAGAGCGGCGGCGCGCGGGGATTCGGGCTCCGCTGGACCCACCGGCAGAACTTCAACATCAGCACCAGCCTCAACCTCGACGTCAACTACCTCACGAACTCCACGATCGTCGAGCAGAACGCGCTCGATCCGCTGCTCAACACGCAGCAGATCACGAGCTCGGTGAACTTCACCCGCCGGTTCGGATGGGGCGCGGTCGCGCTCGGCGGCAACCGCCGGCAGAGCCTCAACGACGGCAGCTCGACGAGCCAGCTCCCGTCCCTCAACATCTCGCCGAAGCCGATCAACATCGGCCGGGACATCACCTGGTCGCCCGGCCTCTCGCTCGTCAACAACGAGAATCGCGGCACCGTGCTGCCCGACCTCCTCATCGCGAACGCGGAGGGCGGCGTGGACACGGTGGAGCAGCGGGGCCGCACGCGCGCCACGTCGCTCGGGTTCGAGACGCCGATCCGGTTCGGGTCGTTCAACTGGCGCAACACGCTGAGCGTCGTCGACCAGACCGAGACGGGGCGCCGCCAGGTGACGGTCCGCCAGCCCGACCTCACCACGCCCGAGCCGAACGACTCGGTGCCCGTGACCCGCATTACCGCCGGCGACTTCACCTCCGGGCTCAACTGGGACACCGGCATCAACCTGCCGATCCTCTTCCGGAACACCTGGAAGATCCAGCCGGCCATCGGCATCACGAACGCCACGAATGCGTCGCCCTTCTTCGGCGTGCGCAACGGGCGGACGGGCGGCGCGTGGGTCTTCCAGGGCAAGCGTCCGCAGTTCAGCGCCACGATGACGCCGACGCTCTTCGGCCGCTTCGGCGGGATCGGCCCCCTCACGGCGATCCGGCATGCCGTCTCGCCGACGCTGCGGTGGAACTACGCCCCCGCCGCCGACGTGTCCGCCGAGTTCGCCGAGGCGGTGACGCCGCTCGGCCAGGCGCCGCGCCTCCGGAGCGACCCGCAGCAGCGGCTGGCGCTGTCGCTCTCGCAGACGTTCGAGGGGAAGGGGCGGCCCGAGGAGGGCGACACGCTCGGGACGACCGCGCGGAAGTACCGCCTGCTGAGCATCTCGACGAGCGAGCTGGCGTACGATTTCGAGCAGGCCAAGCTTCCGGGCCGCACGGGCTGGGTGACCCGCTCGATCACCAACTCCGTGCTGAGCGACCTCCTCCCCGGGTTCAACCTCAACATCTCCCACGACCTGTGGGAGGGCGAGGTCGGAACCGACACCGCTCGGCTCGCTCCCTTCCTGCAGAGCGTGAGCGCCAACTTCTCGCTCTCCGCGCGCACCTTCCGTGCGATCGGATCCTTCTTCGGCCTGGGCTCGGGCTCGCAGGAGCCCACCGAGATGGATCCGGCCGGCATCCCGCTCTTCCAGCCGACGCAGTACCGGCCGGAGAGCCCGGGCTCGTTCTACGGCAGCACCGACCAGATCCCGCTCGGCGTCGGGCCGCGCCACTTCACGATGAACGTGAACTACTCGCTCACGCGGCAGCGGCCGCGGGAGGAGGGCGTCGAGCTCCCGAGCCGGCAGAACATCGGGCTCGGCACCGTCTTCTCGCCGACACCGTACTGGGCCGTCTCGTGGCAGACCCAGTACAACTTCACGGACAAGCGGTTCGAGTCCCACGTGGTGCGCCTCGAGCGGGAGCTGCACGAATGGCGGGCGGCGTTCAACTTCGTGCGGAATGCCAACGGGAACGTCGCGTTCTATTTCTCGGTGTTCCTCACCGACCTGCCGGAGCTCAAGCTCGACTTCAACCAGGCATCGCTCGACCGGTAGCGTCCACGCCCGGGGACAGGGTGTGCCCCGGAAGGGGCAGCCGGCTCATCCCGCCCGGCGGGCGAGGCCGGTTCACTCGGGGCGCCACGGCCGGAGCGCGTGGCACGGCCCATGCTCGCTGGACCACCGACCCCCTCCGTGGAGTGAACATCCTATGCGCCGCTGGTGGCTCGCCCTTCCCGCGCTCTTCCTCGCCGCGTGCAGCTCCGACAATACGGGGCCGGGTCGAACGCCCGAGGCGCCGGACGTGCTCACGAGCACGACGCTCGACGGCGCCGTGGCGCTCACCTGGTCCGACAATCCCTTCCAGTCCGATCCCGACATCTTCGAGGCCTACGCGGTGCACAGCGCGGGGTACGACCTCGACGCCGGCCAGTGCGGCACGTGGCGGCTCGAGGGAACGACGGTCGCGCCGGAATTCGTGGTGGGGGCGCTCACGAACGGCACTCCGCGGTGCTTCTACGTGAGCGCGGTGAGCATCGACGGGATCGAGAGCGACGGGTCGCCCGTCGTCCACGACACGCCGCGTCCCGATGCGCGGAACGTCGCCGTGTATGCCCGGCAGGCGCAGGACGCGCAGTCCGGCTTCCGGTTCTGGGAAGACCTGAACGGCGACGGCAACGTGCAGCGGAGCGAGCTCGGCCGCACGCTCGCCGGCAGCTCTCCTGCCGCCGACTTCACGGTCGAGCGGGACGGGAACGGCGTCCTGTACCTCACGCCGGCCGTGGCGGGCGTCGAAGTCGCGCTCTACGGCAACGCGCCGGTCGAGGACCTCACGAGCATCACCGTCGCGCCCGACGCGGGGTACGACGCGACGGGCATCGAGGCGCTGCCGGGGTGGGGCTACGTGTTCGAGATCGACGACGGCGGCACGTTCTTCTCCTACGGCGCGGTCCGGGTCACGCACGTCGGGCAGAACCTGCTGATCCTCGACTGGGCATACCAGACGGACCCGGGCAATCCGGAGCTGCGCGTGGCGGGGCGCTGACCGCGGGAAGCAGCGAGCGTACCGGGGCGAGGCACTCCTGCTCGCCCCGTTCTGCGGTTTCGAGCGGCCCGCACTATCTTGATCCCCCATGGCATCCCGATCCCTCGTTCTCGACGGTCGCTCGCTCACGATCGACGCCGTGGTGCGCGCGGCCCGTGATCCCTCCATCGCCATCCGGCTCGATCCCTCCGCGGCGGCCGCGCTCGAGGCGAGCCGCGCGCGCGTCGAGCGCGCCATCGCGAGCGGCCAGACGATCTACGGCATCAATACCGGCTTCGGGAAGCTCGCGAACGTCCGCGTCGCGCCGGACCAGCTCGAGCAGCTGCAGGTCAACCTGATCCGGAGCCACGCCGCCGGCGTCGGCGCGCCGCTCTCGGCCGACGTGGTGCGCGCGCTCATGATCCTCCGGGCCAACGTGCTCGTGCGGCCGACGAGCGGCGTGCGGCGCGAGCTCGTGGAGGCGCTCGTCGGCCTCCTCGACGCGCGGATCACGCCGTGGGTTCCGGAGCAGGGGAGCGTCGGCGCAAGCGGCGACCTCGCCCCGCTGAGCCACGTGGCGATGGTGCTGATCGGCGAAGGCGAGGTGCTCGGGGATGATGGAACGCGCGCGCCCGCGGGACCGGCGCTCGCGGCGGCGGGGCTCGCGCCGTTTCGCTTTGCGCCGAAGGAAGGGATCTCGTTCATCAACGGCACGCAGGCGCAGACGGCGCTCCTCGCCCTCTGCGTGCACGATGCGCAGGTCCTCTGGCGCACCGCCGTCGCCGCGGCGGCAGCGAGCCTCGAGGCGCTCCGCGGCACGCCGACGCCGCTCGATCCCAGGATTCACGACGCGCGGCCGCACCGCGGCCAGGTGGCGGCCGCGGCGCTCATGCGCGAGCTCCTTGCCGACAGCGCGATCCGCGAGTCCCATCGCGAGAACGACGAGCGCGTGCAGGACGCCTACAGCCTCCGGTGCTCGCCGCAGGTGCTCGGCGCCGTCGCCGATGCGATCCGCTTCGCCGAGGAGACCGTGGCCGTCGAGCTCAATGCCTCGACGGACAACCCGCTCGTCTTCGAGAACGGCGAGGTCCTCTCGGGCGGCAACTTCCACGGCCAGCCGGTGGCGCAGGCGCTCGACGTCCTGGCACTCACGCTCACGACGCTGCAGGCGCTCGCGGAACGCCGGGTCGAGCGGCTCGTGAATCCCGACCTCTCGCAGGGCCTTCCGGCGTTCCTCACGGCGGATCCCGGCCTTTCGTCGGGCTACATGATGGTGCAGATCACGGCGGCGTCGCTCGTCGCCGAATCGCGCGCGCTCGCGATGCCCGCGAGCATCGGGTCGATCCCGACCGATGCCAACCAGGAGGATTTCGTCCCCATGGGCATGGCCGCGGCCTGGAAGGCCGGTCGGATCCTCGCCAACGCCCGCCTCGTGGTCGCGGCGGAGCTCCTCTGCGCCGCCCAGGGCCTCGACCTGCTGCGCCCGCTCACCCCCGGGACCGGCGTGGCGCGGCTCCACCGCCGGATCCGCGCGCTCGAGCCGAAGGTGCTCCCGCTGGGCGCCGACCGGCCGCCCGCGCCGGACCTCGAGCGGCTCGCGCTCGCGATCGCCAGCGGAGAGCTCGACCCCGCGTCCGAGGGGGTGTGAGGGCGGTCGGCTTGCTCCCCCCCGCCGGGGGTCCTATCTTTCGCTAACCCCATGTCGCACCGTCTTTTTCCTCCTTTCCTCCGCCGGGCCGAATGAATCTGGAAAAGCTCAAGGACACGGCACGGAAGCACGAACAGAAAGAGGACTGGCGGAAGGCGATCGACGTATACCAGAAAGCCATCCAGCATTTCGAGGCCGGGCGTGAGTCCGAGCTCGACCTGGCCCTCTACAACCGGGTCGGCGACCTCTACCTCAAGCTCAACGACCCCGGGTCCGCGGTGCAGTCCTACGAGCGCGCCGCCGAGCTCTACGCCGAGCAGGGATTCCTCAACAACGCGATCGCCCTTTGCGGCAAGGTCCTCCGGGTCAACCCCGGGCGGGTCCAGACCTATCTCCGCCTGGCCCACCTCCATGCGCGCAAGAACGTCGTCTCCGAATCGAAGCGGAACCTGATCGAGTACCTCGAGCGCATGAACACGCTCGGCAAGCTCGACGAGGCGTTCCAGCAGGTGAAGCAGTTCGCCGACCAGCACTCGGCCAACCAGGACCTGCGGCTCATGCTCGTCGAGCTGCTCCGCGCGGCCTCCCGCAACGACGACGCCCGCGAGCAGCTCGAACGGATGGCGGCGGATCTCGAGGCCCGGGGGGATCGCGACGGCGCCCGGCGCGCGCGCGAGCGGGCGCACACGGCAGCGGACCATCCGCCGGCGGGTGGCACCGTCGAGGACCCGGGCGCCCCGTCGCGCGGAAGCGACCTCGTGTTCATCGAGACGGGGATGGACACGGCGTCGCGCGCGCCGGCGCGGCCCGGTGCCGCGCCGGCCCCGTCAGCGCCGCCGCCGCCCGAGCCGGAGCCCGAGCCAGCGCCGCTCGCAGGGCTCGAGCCGACCTCCGGGGCGCTCCCCGGCCTCGAGGTGACGGCCGCTCCGACGGCCGGCGATGTGGAGCACGCACCGGCGCTGCTCGAGGGCCTCGACAGCTTCGAGCCGATCTCGCTCGAGCCGGCGTCCGCGGATTCGGGGGCCATGCCGGGCATGGATGGCCTCCTCATCGGGAGCGAGCTGGATGTCGCATCGGCCGGCGAGCCGATGGCCGACCCCGCGACCGGGGACCTCGTCGAGATCGAGCGCAACGCGGACGACGAGCTCGTGCTCGATGCCTCGGTCTCCGCACCGGTCGAGCTCGACCCGACGTTCGCGGAGCGGGCGCCGTCACTCGACGACGGCGTGGACAGTACGTTCGAGATCCTGCCGGGATCGCAGCTCGAGAGCGCCCCGCCCGGCGACCTCGTCATCGAGAGCGGCCGGTACATCGACGACTTCGACGTGGGCAGCCCCGTCGAGCTCGAGTCGAAGCTCGGCAGCGACCTCGAGTTCATCGATACCGGCGCCACCGGCATCGCCGTTCCGGAGGAGACGCCCGAAGAGCTGGCCGCGGCGGCCCTGTCCACGCCGTCCGCGGACGTGACCTCGGCGGAGCTCGAGGACCGGATCCTCGACGATCCGGACAATCCGTCGCTGCATCGTGCGCTCGCCGACATCCTCGTCGGCGAAGGCGACCCCGCCCGCGCCGTCGAGGAGTATGCGCTCGCCCTCGCGGGCTACGAGCACGCCGGCACGTGGGAGTCGGCGATGGACGTGGTGGATGCGCTCCTCCGCCTCGAGCCGGACGTGATCCGGTACCAGCAGAAGCGCGTCGAGCTCGCCTACCGGAGCGGTGACCGGAACCGCCTCCTGGGCGCGTACCTCGATCTCGCCGACGCGCTCGTGCGCGCGGGCGCGGCCGACAAGGCGCTCGCGGTCTATGGCCGCATCCTCGAGCACGATCCGGCCAACGAGCGCGCCCGTGACGCGATGTCGTGGCTCGAGCCGTCCGACGCCGAGCCGGTGCCGGACCGGAGCGAGCCGGTCGTCCCGGCCGCGACCCCAGCTGCCGCAGCGGCGCCGGCCGCCCCGCCTCCCGTGCCCGCCCCGGTGGTGCCGCCGGCCGTGCCACCGGCCCCGGAGGAGCGCGTGGAGCGCCCGGCCGCCCGGGCGGCGGTGGCGGCCGGCGACGATTTCGTGGACCTCGGCTCCCTCGTCATCGAGGACGAGGGGCCGCGCGACACCCGCATGAAGATCGAGACCGAGCGTCCGACCGGCGACGAGCAGAAGGACTTCGAGGAAACGCTCGAGCAGTTCAAGAAGGGGATCGAGGCCAATCTCGGCACCGAGGACTACGAGGCCCACTACGACCTCGGCGTCGCCTTCAAGGAGATGGGGCTCCTCGACGAAGCGATCGCGGAGTTCCAGAAGGCGCTCCGGGCGCCGAACGGGCGGCTCCGCACGTCCGAGACGCTCGGCATCACCTTCGTCGAGAAGCGGCAGTTCGCCATCGCCGAGACGATCCTGCGGCGCGCGGTGGACACGCTCGACGGCGGCGACGACGAGAAGATCGGCCTCCTCTACTGGCTCGGGCGCGCGCAGGAAGAGCAGGGGAAGGCGCGCGACGCGCGCGCGAGCTACGAGCGTGCGCTCGCGGTCGACATCCGCTTCATGGACCTGAACGAGCGCATCCGGCGTCTCGGGGCGGGGAGCGCGTGAGGTCGGAGCAGGCGCTTCCCGTGTCGCTGAGCGGGCTCCAGGAGCCGCTCAGGGCCCGCCTCGACGGAGTGCAGGCGGAGCTCCGCCGCATCGTCGCGGCCGATTTCGGGCTCATCACCGAAGTGAACGCGCATCTCTTCCGGATGCAGGGGAAGCTCTTCCGCCCCACGCTCCTCCTCCTGTCCGACGAGGCCACGGGGGGGCCCGATCCGCGCTGCGAGACGCTCGGCGCCGTGATCGAGCTCATCCATCTCGCCACGCTGGTGCACGACGATTCGGTGGACCATTCGGTCCTCCGGCGCGGGCTGCCGACGGTCAACTCGCTCTTCAGCCACCAGGTCTCCGTGATCATGGGAGACTACCTCTATTCCCGCGCCGTCGTGGAGCTCGTGCGGCTCGACGACCTCGAGCCGCTCCGGATCATCGGCCGCGTCACCAACGACATGACGATCGGCGAGATGCGCCAGCTGCTTTCGCACGACCGGCTCTCCTTCGACGAGGAAGCGTACGACCTCCTCATCCGCTCGAAGACCGCGTCGCTCCTGGCGGGCGCCTGCGAGGTCGGCGCGCTCGGCGCTCCGGCCGAGCATCGCGCGGCCCTCGCGCGCTTCGGCGACGCGCTCGGGATGATCTTCCAGATCGTGGACGA
>DASUXZ010000165.1:0-6146 GCA_036377655.1 Gemmatimonadales bacterium | reverse complement strand
CGCGCGGCGGGATCGGCGGTGCTCACCGTGGCCGGGTACGGGATGACGGGGGCGACGGCGGTGGTGGTGCACCGGCCGGTGCAGTCCCTCACGATCACGCCGTCCGCGAGCGGCGGCGCGCTCCGGCTCGTGCCGCGCACGTCGCGCCGGTTCGAGGTGCTCCCGCTCGCCGCCGACTCGACGCCCGTCCGCGAGGCGTCGGCCGCGTGGAACGTCGGCGATGGCTCCGT
The DNA here is from genome assembly GCA_036377655.1 of Gemmatimonadales bacterium. GTDB lineage: Bacteria > Gemmatimonadota > Gemmatimonadetes > Gemmatimonadales > GWC2-71-9 > CAMLLJ01. The sequence continues at coordinate 5,916 of DASUXZ010000165.1, read as the reverse complement.
CGCGCGCTTCGATCCCGGGACCGGGACGCTCACGGCGCTCCGGCCCGGCACCACGACGCTCGCCGCCGTGGTCGAGGGCTTCGCGCCGGTCACGTGGCAGGTCGAGGTCGTTCCCGGGCGGGTCTCCCTCGACCGCGCGCGCTTCGGCCTGGTCCTCGGCGCCCGCGACTCGCTCCGCGCGACGCTCACCGACGAGTCTGGCGAGCCGGTCGACGGCGTCGCTCCGGCGTTCACCTGGAGCTCGTCGAGCCCGTCGGTCGTGGTGAGCGGCGACGGAGCGGTCGAGGCCCGCGCGCTCGGCCGCGCCACCGTCACCGCGACGAGCGAATGGGGAACGGCCGCGAGCGCGGAGCTGTTCGTGACAGGGGACCTCCTCGTCGCGTCGAGCCGGGGCGGGGCGACGCCGCAGTCGCTCGGCATTCACCAGATCCCGCCCGGCAGCGGCGAGCTCGTCACCATCCATTCCGATGGGGCGGCGAACATCGAGCCGGCCTGGTCTCCCGACCGGAGCCGCATCGCGTTCAGCTCGAGTCGGGCCGGGACGTTCGACCTCTACGTCATGGACGCCGACGGTGCCAACGTCACCCGGGTCACCGCGGATTCCGGCAGCGAGTCGGCGCCGGCCTGGTCCCCGGACGGGACGCGGCTCTATTTCGTGAGCGACCAGGGCGGGGGATCGGCGATCGAGAGCGTGGCGCCCGACGGGAGCGGCCGTGCCGCCGTCGCGAGCGGGCCCGGCGGCCACCGGACGCCGGCGGTCGCGCGCGACGGTCGCGTCGCCTTCGCGAGCGCGCGGGACGGGAACTTCGAGATCTACGTGGCGGGCGCCGATGGCGGGAACGTCCAGCGCGTCACGACGAATCCGGCGCGCGAGCACTATCCGCGCTGGCTTCCGGGCGGCGTGCTCGCCTACGTCGCCGATGCCGCGCGTGGCGGTTCCGCGATCGTGCGCCTCGGCGCCGAGGGGGCGAGCCGCATCGTCGAGTCTCCGGATCCGATCGTCTCGCTCGCGGTTGCGCCTGACGGGTCCAGGATCGCGTGGGTGGCGGGCCGGATGCTCGACCGGAGCGGCTCGGAAATCGAGTACCGCCTCGAGGTCCGGCCGCTCGCGGGCACCGCCGCACCGATCGTGATCCGCGGCGCGCCGGCCGAGCAGCTCGCCACGCCGTCGTTCTGATGCGGGCGCTCGCGCTCCGGGAGGCCGGCGGGATCGAGCGGCTCGCGCTCCTCGATCTCACCGCGCCCGAGCTCGCCGCTCCGCACGACGTGCGCATCCGGATCCGCGCCGCGGCGCTCAACCGCCTCGATCTCTTCGTGGTGAACGGGCTCCCGAAGTTCTCGGCGCCGTTCCCGCACGTCGTCGGATCGGATGGAGCGGGCGTGGTCGAATCGGTCGGGAGCGCGGTGGCGTCGGTGCGCCCCGGCGATCGCGTGATGCTCGATCCTGGCGTCGCGTGCGGGGAGTGCGCCGCCTGCCGGCGCGGCGATCATCCGCTCTGCGAGCGCTACGCGATCCTCGGCGAGCACCGGGCCGGCACCGTGGCGGAATACGTCGTGGTCCCCGAATCGAACGTGGCGCGCGTGCCCGATGGCATGAGCTGGGGCCAGGCGGCGGCGTTTCCCCTCGCGACGCTCACCGCCTGGCGGATGCTCACGACGCGCGCGCGCCTCGCGGCGGGAGAGACGGTGCTCGTCTGGGGGAGCGGGGGCGGCGTCTCCCAGGCGGCGATCCGGATCGCGCGGCATCTCGGCGCCACGGTGATCGCGACCGGCGGCTCCGACGCGAAGCGGGCGCTCGCGCGCGAGATCGGCGCGCACCACGCGCTCGACCACGCGTCGGCCGACGACGTCGTCGCGGAGGTGAAGCGGATCACCGGGCGGCGCGGCGCCGAGGTCGTGGTGGACAGCGTGGGCGAGGCGACGTGGCAGGCGTCCCAGCGGTGCCTCGCGCGGGGCGGACGGCTCGTCACCTGTGGCGCCACGAGCGGCCCGACGGTCGGGATCGACATCCGGCGGCTCTTCTGGCACCAGTGGTCGCTGCTCGGCTCGACGATGGGCTCGCGCGCGGAGTTCCGCGAGATCGTGGCGCTCGCGCACGCGGGGAAGCTCTGGCCGCGCGTGGACTCGGCCGTGCCGCTCGAGCAGGGCGTCGAAGCATTCCGCCGGATGGCCTCCGGCGAGCACGTGGGTAAACTCGTGATCGAGGTGTCGGCGTGAACGAACTCTGGGAACGGATCTGGATCGGCGCGAGCCAGATCGGGAGCGTGGTGCCCGCGCTCCTCGGCGCGCTGCTCATCCTCCTCACCGGCTACTTCCTCGCACGGCAGATGCAGCGCTGGGTGGACGACACGCTCAAGCGGATGGACTTCAACCGCGTCGCGGCGGCCGGCGGGCTCGACGAGGTCGTGGGCCGCACCGGCTCGCGGCTCGACCCGATCCGGGTGCTGGCCAAGCTCGTCTTCTGGCTCGTGATGCTCGTGGTGATCCTTCTTTCGAGCACGGCGCTCGGGCTCGAAAGCATCAACGAGATGTTCGGGACGATGCTCGGCTACATCCCGACGCTCATCTCGGCGATCGTGGTGGTGATCCTGGGCATGATCGTGGGTGAGTTCGTGCGCGGGCTCATCCTCGCGTCGGCGGGGACGGTGGCCGGGGTGCCGACGCTCGCCAAGCTCGCGAAGGGGGCGGTGATCCTCATCGCGATCTTCATGGCGCTGCAGCAGGTGGGGGTGGCGGAGGAGATCGTGACGGCGGCGTTCACGCTCATCCTCGGTGCGGTGGCCCTCGCCGTCGGCCTCGCCTTCGGCCTCGGCAACCGCGAGCTCGCGGGCGAGGTCACCCGCCGCTGGTACGAAGCCGGCCAGCGCCGCGACCGCCGCCGCACCGACCGCCCCGGGCCCAACACTCCGCCCAACGACGAGCCGCCGATTCTTGATTGATTGATTGTCTGTCTTTCAGCGCAGAGGCGCGGAGACGCGAAGTCGCCAAGGGGGAGGTAAGGGGCGATTATCCTCTGCCCAGTTGAGTCCGGGAATTTATTGGGTGGCCGTTTCAGCTCCGTGCACGGGGGCGAAAACGCAAACGGAGCCCACAACAAGATCAACCGGATTTCCGACTGCTCCCCGACCTCTCCGCATCCCGATCCCTTCGCGCCTTCGCGTCTCCGCGCCTTCGCGTTCAGACAAAATCATTCCGCACCAGCCGGGACATCAACGGCTTCTCCGGCGACGACACTGATGCCGGTGGAGTCCGCGAGGACGAGGAGGGCCTTGCCGGCGGAGGCGGCGATGGCGCGGCCCCAGCCGGGGAGGCGGATCTCGCGGATGAGCTTGCCGTCCCGCCCGACCCGGTGGTACAGCTGCATCGAGTCGTACACCGACCGGCTCTTCTCGAGCCAGACCTCGTCCGGCAGCGCCGTGAACGCGCGCACGAACGGCGGCTTGATCGGCGAATAGGGAAGCCGCTCGGCCGACGCGCGGAGCTCGGGCGGGAAGCGCTCGGCGAACCGCTCGCGGTCGGTGCGCGTCACTTCCAGCACGCGGTCACCGAGCCGGTCACCCTCCGTCACGCCGCTCGAGTCGCGCCAGTCGACCCGGTTCTGGTAGGTCCGCGCCACCCAGAGCGTGCCGTCCGGCAGCACGCCCCACTCGTCGTCGCCGCTGAAGACGCGCCGCTCGAAGCGGCGGCCCTGGTCGCCCGTGACCTCCGCGATGTCGAGCGGGGCGAGCCGGGCGATCGTGTCGATGCGGCCGGCCGCCGTCACGCGCACCACGGCCGCGCTGTCCCGGTTGCCGCTCCCGTCGCGCCGGGAAGGGGGCGCGATCTCGAAGTAGAGCGAGCCGCTCGCATCGATGGCCCTCGGCAGCGCGCCGCGGAGCGCATCCGAGGCGGGAATCGACCGCGCGAGCCTCCCCTCGGCCGTCCATGCCGTCACCCGCCGCCGCGCCCAGTCGCTCACGAAGAGGGTGTCGGCGAGCGAGAAGAGGAGCGTCGGGTGCTGAAGCTCGCCGCCCGACTGGTCGATGACGCGGAACGTCCCCGCCGCAGGGTTCACGATCGCCACGGCGTTGTCGGCCTGGGAGAGCACGGCGAAGCGGCCCTCGCCGAAGGCCGCGCCGTCCGAGGCCTCGACGATCGGGAGGCGAAGCGTGTCGCCGCGGGCGACGAGCGTCGCCGCCGGGATCGGGGGCGGCTCGGTGCAGGCGGCGAGAACGAGGCAGGGGAGGAACAGGCGCGGCGGCAGCAGGAATGGGCGCATGGAGAGAATGTAGGGCGGCCCGGCGCACGTGGGGAGGGACGGGCCCTCCCCCGCGCGTCCGTCCTACGGATTCCACCAGTACGTCAGCTTCACCAGGAAGATGTTGTCCGCCTTGGCCCCGATGAGCTGGTCGAACGACTCCCCGAACCGGAAGCTGCCGACGTTCTCCGACGCCGCGCGGCTCTGCGTCCAGACGAGGTAGAGCGTGCTGCCCGGCAGATACTCCCACCGGAGCACCGCGTTGCCGCGGAGCGAGGCGAAGGTGAAGTCCTCGGCCGTGACCTGGGCCGGCGCCTCGGGCCCTGCACCGTCGGGATCGGGGCCGATGCCGTCCGTCGGCACGAAGTCATAGGTGCGGGGCGCCGCGAGCGCCCGCAGGTCGGCGTAATCCACCGACGAGATGAGCGGCTGCGCGTACAGCTCGAAGCTGAGCTTCGGGGTGAAGATCCAGTTGGCGCGCACCGACGACGAGAACGTCGTCTGGTCGATCGGCGCGAAGATGTACTCCCTGCCGAACGTTTCCGTGGCCGCGGGATCGTCGAGGATGCCGACGAACTGCGCCCCCGCCTCGAGCTTGCTGATGCTCGGGCTCACGCGGAGCGAGAGCCGGTCCATCGGCTTCCACTCGACGTAGCTCGAGAGCCCCCAACTCCGCTCCGACTCCTGGCTGAAGCGCCCGAGGTTCGCCTCCACCCCGAAGAACACCGGCTTGCGGTCGTCCGAATCGAATCCGCCGAAGAGCGAGTAGCCCGACGGGTTGATCGTGAGCGGCCCGCCGCGCGTGCGCCGGTTGTTGAGCCGGTCCGGCAGATAGTTCCCGCCGAGAAAGGCCCAGTAGTAATTGGGGAACTGGATGTTCGAGTTCATCCAGAGCATCTGGTGGACGCGGTTCCCGTCGAAGTCCCAGCTGTTCACGTACGACGTGTTGACCGTGACCTGCCGGTACCAGCTCGTCGGCGTGCGAAGGCGGTAGCCGAACACCTGGTGCGCGTTGACGATGTCGCTCGTCCACTGGAAGCCGAGGTCGTTCACCTCGAAGCCCGGCGTGAGGAAGCCGACGGCCGTGTTGGAGTAGAACTGGCCGCGCTGCTTGTTGAGCGTCACCCGGCCGCCGAGGCCCGAGAGGCTCGTCCGGGTGGGATCCACCTCGACGTGCTCCGCGTCCGGGCGCTGGAAGTAGTGGATCGAGTTCTGCTGGAGCCGCTCGATCTGGGTCTCCGACCCGCGCACGTGGCTCGCGCCGACCCAGGCGGTGAGCGCCCACATCCGGTCGGCGTCGAGGAAGGTCCACCCGTCCATCGCGAAGGCGTACGCGCCGCTGTTGAGCAGGTCGCGGCTCGCGTCGCTCTGGCTCCGGATCGTGGCGGTCGAGAGGAAGCCGATGCCCTGGCGGCCGCCCGCGATGTCGCGGTGCATGCGCGCCGCGCCGTAATAGGTGAACGGCTCGACTTCGGCGAGGCTCCGGCCGCCGAAGCCGTCGTCCACCGTCGCGTGCTCGCGCTTGGTGAAGGCGCTCAGCGTGCCGAGGCTCCACGCGCCCATCTTGCCCGAGAGCTTGGCGGCGCCGAGGATGTGCGTCCCTTCCGGGGAATCGACGTACCCGCCCGCCGGCACGTCGGCGCCGAGCTGCGGCGCGCGGCCGATGCGGCGCGTGTAGA